>CAYLZH010000013.1:0-9428 GCA_964388245.1 uncultured Bacteroidales bacterium | reverse complement strand
CCGGTGATACTATAACTTTACCATGGGGCAATGGAGGAAATGGAAATAATGGTTATGGACACGGCCATGGACATGGGCATGGACACGGGCATCACGGACATCCCTGGGGTGGCGGAGGCAACCAGTGGGATACTACTTTTGTTGCTACTGATACTATGATAACTCCTTGTGGCGATACACTCTGGTTCCCCGGCGATACAATCACACTACCTTGGGGTAACGGACATGGTCATCCATGGGGTGGCGGAGGAAACTCCTGGGACACTACTTTTGTTGCAACTGATACTATGATTACTCCTTGGGGTGACACGCTTTGGTTACCAGGTGATACTATTACTTTACCCTGGGGTAATGGACACGGTCACCATGGACATGGACATCATGGACATCATGGGCATCCTAATGATACTTGTCAGGCTGGATCCAGCTCAGAAAATGCGGTCGTTACCAAAGATGAAAGCTCATTTGCTATGATTGAGGATGTAAATGTCTACCCAAATCCGGTCGTAAATCAGATTACATTAGAATATACATCTGATATCTCAGATTATGCCAACATAAAAATATTTGGAATGAATGGTAAAATGGTCTATTCAAACACCGAATTAATTGCACCGGGCAGAAATAGCATTAAATGTAATGTATCCCAAATTCCACCTGGAATTTACATTCTTCAAATATCAAATAGTATATCAAAACATGATATGAAGTTTGTAAAATAGAATCCAAAAATTAATTTAGAAGAAAGCCTGTTTCTCATCGAAGCAGGTTTTTTTTTGGTTTCGAATAACGCAATCATTATAAGAAATCAGATTTTTGCCAATGCCATAAAAATTGTATGCAACGAAATAGATATAAATAAATACAAATTCCTGGCATGTTCGGGTTTTAGTTTAAGGAATTTATAGTTAATCGAATTATCCTTGCACGCAGCAAGACAATCGCCACAATATGTACATGTTAATCCAGGTTTTTTCTTTTGCAGATCAATAATATTTAAGGCATCAAATTTACATGAGGGTATGCATCGCAGGCACATTGTGCAACTTAAATCAATATACATCCTGAAAGGACTTATATATCGTCCGAAATTTACAATAGTTCCAATCGGACAAAAATTAATACAATGAATCATCTTGCCTTTGCGCTTCGAAATAATAAGGATAACAACAAGTCCGATAATTCCGAATACAATGGTTAAAAGTGTACTCATGAAAGCAGATAAATCCAGAAATCGTAAAAGTAGAGCGATAATAATAACAAGCAACAGAATTGTACTTTTATAAATCCACTTGTGTTCCAATGGTTTTGAATTTCGCTTCCCATCTGATGAAAGATTATCTAAGGCGCCAAAATAACATAACTGACTGCACCATGCTGGGCCCGATAACACAAGCGTTACCAACAATAAAAGTGTCATGAATGTGATCTCGTATTTATATACAGCCCCGCCAACAATCATCATTGGTATAGGTAAATGTAACTCACCGGTCATCATAAATTTTTCAAATCCCAGTAATCCTAAGCCAAGTTGGAGAAAAAAAACTATTGTGAATGCTGTCCATGAATATCGTCTCCACCTAATGGCAGATTTTGGATTCATCATTTTATAGGATAAAAAGGCACCATATCCGGATATGAGGATTAATTCGATCCATCCACCACCTGTAAAAAATCTTTCAAGAATTATGATTGGATTTTTCACAACTATCTGTACAATTGACAACACACTGCAGGAAAATAAAAAAACTGCAATGGGTAAAAACAAGCTTCCTGTTCTATTATTGCTAATATTTCTGTTACTTATAATTTTCATAATTAAGCCAACGATCCATAAATCGAGCATAATGACAAATGCAAAGATAGCAGCCTTATTTAAGAAAATTTCATTCAGATTTAGGCGGCAAATGTTGTATCACATATTGCTTGTATCACATTTTCGAAACTTTTGCGTTCATTCAAAACGAACATTATTACATTTGCAGCCGTTGAAATTTAATATATGCCAACTTACACACTAAAAGCTATTGCCGAGGTTATTGATGCTGATTTTAAAGGCAGTAACAATTATAAAATCAAACATTTGATAACTGACAGTCGGACCTTTATTTCGCAGGAGGGAGCCCTGTTTTTTGCCTTTAAAGGAGTCAGGCATAATGGGCATCTATACATTGAAGAAATGTACGATAAAGGTGTTCGTAGTTTTATTATTTCTGATTCATCAATTGAATTCGATAAGTACAATGATGCCAGCTTTCTTTTGGTCAACGACAGTCTTAAAGCACTTCAGAAAATTGCTTCACATCATAGGAAACAGTTTGGCATACCGGTTATTGGAATTACAGGAAGCAACGGAAAAACCATTATAAAAGAGTGGTTGTTCCAGTTGATGGAAGATACCAAAAACCTTGTTAGAAGTCCCAAGAGCTATAATTCGCAGATAGGTGTTCCATTGTCTGTCTGGTTACTCGAAGAAGCACATGAAATGGCCATCTTCGAGGCAGGGATTTCATTAGTAGGTGAAATGCAAAAGCTGGAAAAAATAATTGCACCAACAATCGGTATTTTCACAAATATTGGCGATGCGCATCAGCAAAATTTTATCGATTATAAACATAAAATTTCTGAAAAACTAAAACTCTTCCAGAAAACCGAAGTCCTGATCTATTGCAGGGATTATAACCTTATTGAGAGTCAGATAAAATCGAATCCGAATTTCGAGGACACCCGCTTGTTTTGTTGGTCGAGAAAATTTCCTGCCGACCTGTTCATTTCAAAAATTGAAAAGAAAGACAGTTTTACAATACTCCAGGCAAAATATCAAAACCAGCTTATCACAATTGAGATACCTTTTATTGATGATGCATCGATTGAAAATGCGATCCATTGCTGGGCACTGCTCCTACTGGCCTACCCCAACGAGGTCATTCAGCCAAAAATGAAAAAGCTTCAGCCTGTTGCAATGCGGCTGGAGTTAAAACAAGGGATCAACAACTGCACCATTATCAACGATAGTTATAATTCTGATATCGGATCGTTAAGCATAGCATTGGATTTATTGAATCAGCAAAATCAGCATAAAAAGCGTACGTTAATAATTTCTGATATTTTACAGTCGGGCAAGGAAGAAGCCGGCCTGTATAAAGAAGTAGCCGATTTGGTGTTGAACAAAAAAGTAAACAAGCTAATAGGAATTGGTGAAGCCATTTCGGGAAATAACAGCTTTTTTAAAGTCCCTTCAAAATTTTTCAAAAGCACGCATGAGTTTCTCGAAAGCCTCAATAAAGATGATTATACTGATGAGGCGATTTTGTTAAAAGGATCGAGGAGTTTCGAATTTGAAAAAATCTCCAATAACCTTCAGCATAAAGCCCATAGGACTGTTTTGGAAATTAATCTTCAAGCATTGGCCAATAACCTGAATTATTTTCGGGAGAAGTTATCACCTAGAACAAAAGTAATGACTATGGTTAAAGCCTTTTCATATGGTAGCGGAACCTATGAAGTTGCTAATATCCTTCAGTTTCATAAAATAGATTACTTAGGAGTTGCTTATGCCGATGAAGGTGTTGCATTACGAAAGGCAGGCATCATAGTGCCAATTATGGTTATGAACCCCGACGAGCAAAGTTTTGAGTCAATAATCGAATACAATCTGGAACCTGAAATTTATAGCCTGAGCAAATTGGAGGAATTTTCTCAATCGGTAAAACGATTCGGAGCCAATAATTATCCTGTTCACCTAAAGATTGAAACCGGGATGAACCGGCTTGGCATCGAAGCACAAGACATTTCAGTACTGATTGACAGTATTGGAAAACATCAGAATTTATCGGTTCGAAGTATTTTTTCCCATCTTGTTGCCAGCGAAAATCCATTACATGATGATTTCACACACTGTCAGGTAGATTTATTTAAATCCATCTCAAATCAGATTAAAACACATTTGAATTATCCTGTGCTCCAACATATTTTAAATTCGGCAGGTATCGAACGATTTCCTGAATACCATTTCGATATGGTACGAATAGGCATTGGCATGTACGGGATAAGTGCCACTGACGATACGAAATTACAAAATGTCAGTACCTTAAAAACCCGGATATCACAAATAAAAATTGCTTCTGAAGGCGATTCGGTTGGATATAACCGGGCTTCTTTCCTACAGCGCGATTCCAGAATTGCCACATTGCCCATTGGTTATTCCGATGGCATCCGGCGAATTATGGGACGAGGAAAAGGAAAAGTTTTTATTAATGGTCAGTTAGCACCTATAATAGGCAATGTTTGTATGGATATGTGTTCGATTGATGTTTCTAACATACAAGCTGCTGAAGGCGATGAAGTTATCCTATTTGGAAATGATTTTCCATTAACTGAAATGGCCAAAACCATGGATACAATTCCGTATGAAGTAATGACAGGTATTTCATCGAGGGTAAAAAGAGTGTATATTTACGAATAGTAATTTGTATTGTGGCAGGATCGGAAAAAATATCATTAGTAATAATAACCAAAAACGAAGAAAAAAACATTCAGCGATGTCTTGAATCTGCAAAAGATGTTGTTGATGAAATTATTGTTATCGACTCGTTTTCAACGGATAAAACACAGGAAATATGCGAGCAATACAATGTTAAGTTTGTGGGGAAAGAATGGATGGGGTATTCGAAAACAAAAAACTTTGGTAATTCTCTTGCACAGTACGACTGGATCCTTTCGCTCGATGCAGACGAAGCATTATCTGAGCCACTTAAAAAAGCTATTTTAATTCAAAAAAATGGATTTAACAGCGATGCTTATTATTGCAACCGTATTACAAGATATTGTGGCACATGGATTAACCACAGCGGATGGTACCCCGATCCGAAAATGCGTTTATGGCGTAAGGAGGCCGGTTCCTGGAAAGGCGACATTCACGAAAATGTAAAATTAAAGAAAGGTACAAAAATCGAAAAATTAGAGGGCAATCTCCTGCACTATAGTATCAACTCAATATTTGAACACCAGGAGCAGATAAACAAATTTTCAGAAATCTATGCCAAATCGGCATTTGAATCTGGCAAGCGAACTCATCTGCTCAATATAGTTTTTAAACCTTTCGAACGATTCCTTACTACTTACTTTTTTAAACTTGGTCTGCTCGACGGCTACAACGGTTTGCTGATTAGTATTTTAACAGCTCATGCTATTTTTCTAAGGCATGTTAAATTACAACAATTCTGGAATGATTTTGAGAAAAACGAAAAAGAGGATCAATAATCAATAAGCTATCAGTGAAAAAAGCAGGACAAAAAGCAATCCTTTTTTTTAATTCGAATAAAGCCTGGGGAGGTGGTGAAAAATGGCATTTCGAAATTGCCTCGGCTTTAGCGCACCAGGGATATAAAATATTCATGGTATGCCATAAAAACGGGCAACTTATTAAAGAGTCAAAATATTCGGAATATGCCTGTATAGGAATAAAGGTCAACAATTTGTCCATTGTAAATATTTTTAAAGTAAAAAGATTTTCGTTTTGGATTAGAAAGAACAATATTGATAGCATTATACTGAATTTACCTTCCGATCTGAAATTTGCAGGACTCGCAGCTTATCTGGCAAAAGTACCACGGATTATTTACCGTCGGGGTAGCGCGATCCCAATTAAAAATTCCATTCTAAACCGGATATTGTTTCGTAAAGTTGTATCCGATATTCTTGTAAATTCAGAAGAAACAAGAAAAACGATTCTTGGAAATAATAAGAACTTATTCGATATCAACAAGATCCATTTGATTTATAATGGAATCAGACTCGATGAATACGATACAAGAAATTGCATGCCATTCTACCAGAAAAAGGGTGACGAGTTTGTTATTGGAAATGCTGCCCGGATGGTACATCAAAAAGGGCAGGAAGACCTAATACAGATTGCTTTGATGCTGAAAAGATCTGGAATTCAGTTTAAAATGCTAATTGCGGGAGAAGGAACACTGAAAGAAAAACTCAGAAGCCTGACTATTACAAACGGATTGTCAGATTATATTGAGTTTCCCGGATTTATCGGGAACATAAAGGCATTTATGGAATCAATTGATGTTTTTGTATTGCCCTCGCGCTGGGAAGGTTTTGGTTATGTTCTTGCCGAGGCAATGGCATCATCAAAGCCTATAGTAGCATATAATGTAAGCTCTAATCCTGAACTAATTATTAATAAAGAGAATGGTTTTCTGATAGAGATGGGGAATATCACCGAATTTTATAATAAAACTATCCTACTTCTTAATGATCCTGACCTTAGAAAGAAATATGGTAATAAAGGAAGGATGATAGTCAGTAAAAAATTTGATTTTAGCAAAAACCTTGATTCGTTAAAAAAATGGTTGCAAATTTAGAGCTATTGGGCTAAACAACTTTGTTTATGCAGGTTATGAATCAAAATACTTTTCTTGCCTCCCTTTGAATTGGTTTTGATTTTCTCAGTAACTTTTAATTTATTCGCAGTCAAAGAAATAAAAATTCATCTTAATCGTATTATTGACATTTTTACACAAAACTATTTTGAAAACATTAATTACAGGATCGGCAGGATTTATTGGTTATCATCTTACACTTCGGTTGTTGAACGAAGGGCACGAGGTGGTTGGCCTTGACAATATCAATAATTATTATCCGATAGGTTTAAAATTCGACCGTCTATCGGAGCTTGGAATCGATAAGGAAAAAATTGCATACAATCAATACCTTCAAAGTGAAAAATTTCCAGGTTATAAATACATCAGGTTAAATCTCGAAGACAATGGAAAACTAAACGAGGTTTTCAGGCAGGAAAATTTTGGCCGTGTAGTTAACCTTGCAGCGCAGGTCGGAGTAAGGTATAGCTTTAAAAATCCATACGCTTATGTACAGAGCAATATTGTGGGTTTCTCAAATTTACTTGAGGCTTGTCGATTAAACAACATCAAACATTTGGTTTATGCCAGTAGTTCGAGCGTTTATGGTTTAAATGGCAAACTTCCTTTTTCTGTCCACGACAATGTCGACCACCCCATAAGCTTTTATGCAGCAAGTAAAAAAAGTAACGAATTAATGGCACACACCTATAGCCATTTGTATGGAATTGCAACTACCGGACTACGCTTTTTCACTGTATATGGCCCCTGGGGAAGACCGGATATGGCACTTTTCAATTTCACACGAAATATTCTTGAAGGAAGACCAATCGATGTTTACAATGAGGGCAATATGGAACGTGATTTTACATATGTGGATGATATAGTAGAAGGCATCCATCGTGTTCTTAATAATCCTCCTAAAGGAAATCCTGATTGGTCGGGCGAAATACCTGATCCGGCAAGTTCTCAATCACCATACAGGGTATTCAATATCGGGGCTAACAAGTCAGTAAAACTGCTCGATTTTATCAGGGAAATAGAAAGGGCAACCGGAAAAAAAGCCATAATGAATTTGTTACCTATTCAACCAGGCGATGTTACCCGTACCTGGGCCGATGTAAACGACCTCGTTTCTGAAATGGGCTATCGCCCCAGGACAACAATCAGGGAAGGTATCCAGACATTTGTCGACTGGTATCGCTCCTATTACAAAATCTAATCACAACACCATGATAAAACTGAACGAAATCCACAAAACTTATGTCACCGGCAACAATCAGTTGCACGTGTTGAAAGGAATCGACCTGGATATCGCTAAAGGGGAATTTGTATCCATTATGGGTTCATCCGGATCTGGAAAGTCAACACTTCTAAATATAATTGGAATACTCGATTCTTATGATTCCGGCAAATATTTTCTCGACGGAAAACTAATGGATCAGCTTTCGGAAAAAGAATCAGCATTCTATCGCAATCAAATGATTGGATTTGTTTTTCAATCATTTAATCTGATAAATTTTAAGAACGCAATGGAAAATGTTGCTCTTCCACTCTATTATCAGAAAATGAGCAGGAAAAAGCGAAATATAAAAGCATTGGAATTATTAGACAGAATGGGATTAAAAGAATGGGCAGAACATTTTCCTGGAGAGTTGTCGGGTGGACAAAAACAACGAATAGCGATAGCCCGATCGATGATTACAAAACCAAAAGTAATACTTGCCGACGAACCAACCGGTGCCCTCGATACAGAAACATCGTACGAGGTTTTACAGCTATTTAAAGAAATAAACAAGGAAGGTATAACCATATTGATTGTTACTCATGAGCATGATATTGCCGCCATGACTAACCAAACCGTTAGAATAACTGATGGAATAATTGCAAATTAATAATAATCTAAGTATTGCAAATATTCATGTGATATAGCAGTATTGACAGTTTTATTCCATTTGTCCGGCCATAATTTGACTATTGGCAATATTATTATAGGCAAAATCGAATATCCGTAAAGTATCATTGTGCTGGCTACAATAGATTTTCAACCACCCATATTTATAATCCGAACTATTTATAAATCGAAAACCAAGGAATTTCTCACTATTCCCCTGAAACTGGCCGGCATTCATGAATGTTCCTAATACACATGTGTTTCCATTCCAGTTACCATTTTCCGATATAATGTCGTAAGAAATTAAGGCATCGGGGTAACCAAAGGTTGAATTATCGAGCACCTCTACAGATATAGGGAAAACACGTACTGCCAATGAATCAAATGATTCAGGAATACCATTTGGATTAAACTCATATAAATCGATGATCTCAAATCCAATATCAAACTGAGAATCATCATTTAAATCAAATTTTTGCTGTCCGGTTGAGACAAACTCAGCGCTTATTAGTCCTGATAATATGCTGTCAACATAATTCGAAATCTCATCGTCACTCTGCTGCAAGGTGTGTACATCCCTGATCAGCACAAATTCCTTGTCAATCGATTTATAAACAATGTTATTATCATTAGTAGGTGTAGTATCCTCGCAACTACTAATAACAAATATTAATGCGATTAATGCTAAAATTATCCGAAATGCGTATTTCATGGTTTTCACATTTAGTTTCTCATTCTATTACAAAAACAGAAACGATGATGCACTAAATATGTTGTTTACCTGTTTTCTAAACGAGAAGTTGAAATTTGTGCTGCCTGACCATATGAATAATACAGTTCCCTGAAGGATCCGAATTTGTACTTTTGCCAAATCAACGGGTTTCAATTCACGGAACAATTTCAAATTGATGCAAGCTAAGAGATATATTAGTCATTTGATTATTTAGTCACAATCCCCTGTCAATGGTAAATACCCTGGAAAATCAACTGTTTTGAAAACAAAAGAAAAACGGGAGCAATCCAATTTTTCATGATTGTTCCCGTTCTGTGCCCAGAACAAGAATCGAACTTGCACGACCAAAAAAGGCCACTAGGCCCTCAACCTAGCGCGTCTACCAGTTCCGCCACCTGGGCATTTTAGCGCTGCAAAAATATACTTT
>CAYLZH010000012.1:18645-35946 GCA_964388245.1 uncultured Bacteroidales bacterium | reverse complement strand
TTGGTTCTTCCTCCTATTCCGCTTTCGTTTCCACACCATCGAATATCAGGACCTGCATCGCTAAATATTAAAGCATTGGGCTGAAGTTTGCGAACAAGGGCATTTGTCGCTGGCCAGTCATAATAAGTTTTACGATTGACAGATCGTTCTTCATTTGCCCCGCCATAATACCCGGTTCCACCATTTGCGCCGTCAAACCAAACTTCAAAAATATCACCGTAGTTGGTTAGGAGTTCGGTTAATTGATTGTGAAAATAATCGATGTATTCTGGCCCACCATAAACAGCGCTGTTTCTATCCCAGGGCGAAAGGTAAACACCGAATTGTAGTCCGTGATTTCTGCACGCTACAGACAGTTCTTTTACCAGGTCGCCTTTGCCATTACGCCATGGCGAGTTTTTGACAGAATATTCGGTATATTCTGATGGCCATAAGCAAAATCCATCATGATGTTTTGCAGTCAGGATAATTCCCCTTAATCCGGCTTTTTTAATGACATCACACCATTGATTTACATCTAATTCAGAGGGATTGAAAAAGGAAGCAGGTGTATCTCCGTAACCCCATTCCATATCGTTAAAGGTGTTCAATCCAAAATGAATAAATGCATTGCGTTCCATCTTATTCCACTGTATTTGATTTTTAGCAGGAAGAGGTAGAACAGGGCTGGGTGGATCCACTTGTTTACAATGCATCAATGAGAATCCCAACAAGACAAAAAGAGGTATAAAATTATTTTTCATAGCATCGATGTATATTTTTCAGGGTTGAGAATAAGAGCTCAACTTTGTTTTAACCAATGCAATGTAAGAAAAATAACATCATATCATGATTAAAGGCAAATCTTATTTTAAAGGTGCTTTATTGTATAATTAAGGTGAAAGCACAATGAGAATTATGATAGTTTGAATTGGAACGCAATCTTATGTGATCGCTATAAACCAATATAGGGATTAAATTTTGTTCGGTTAAAGAAACTGCAATAACTACACAAAGTTTTGTCGTTCGACATTTTGTATCTTCTTTTCAAACTGCAATGATATTAAAGAAAACCAGATCGTTTGATCTGGTTTCTTTTCTTACTTTTATTACCTCATAATTATCATTTTCCTGGTTTCAACATAATCGGGCGTTTTAAGCTGATAATAGTAAATTCCGGTATTGAGATTATGTGGTTGGTAATTAAAGCTGTAATTTCCGGCATTCATTTCTTTTGAAATAATAGTTTCGATAAATTTACCATGATTATTTAGAATTGAAAATTCGACAAATGTCTTGAATGGCAGGTAAAAACTAAATTCTGTTTTATCAAAAACCGGATTTGGATTGTTTTGGTTTAGTCTATAACCGGAAGCCTGATCGTTGTAGTATATTTTTCGTGCTATTAAAATCTTATTCGTTTCAAATTTCCTATCATCTTTTACCCCGTATTCAATATTCAAGGCTGATTCAGATTCAGTAGCTCGACTCCAAATTCGCAACATAAATTCTTCGTCCTCAATTAAACCATCAACCGATTCAGAATACACATCGTTTCCCCAAATTGTAATGGCCATATCTTCATTAGGAAATACTCCCGAACCAACCAATAATCCAGATTGGTTAACTATGCCGATTTCATCACCAAAATCAGGTGTTTTTTCCCAGGATGAGAGAGGTATTCCAAGTGTCATATTATTACCGGTATTCAAATTTAAGTTGAAGTATTGAGGATTTTTTCGACTATAGGATTCTTTTTTAAAGTTTATTGAATTAGCTGGATAGGTAACCGATTGCTGACTGTTCATTTTAATTTGATAACCCTCACCGGGATTCATGTTTCCAATCATATCGATCCCATATTGGGGCCAATAGGTTCCTCCCATACCGTTTTTTACTATTATTATTTCTGAGACTACCTGGCTCAACATCGAGGTTATTGGTGCTGATGATTGTCTTAGATATCCTAAAAAACTCCATCCCTGGGGTATTGTAACGGGTGTAGTTTCAGGTACAATTGCTGTTCCCACTATATCGAATGTTTGTGGCGAATTCATTTTAATCTGATATCCTTCGCCTATTATTATATTGCCAATCTGGTTAATTCCGTAAGCTGGCCAGGAGGTAAATCCTAAACCATCTTTTACAATAACAACTTCTGAAATAACCGGATTTAATACACTGTCGATATTGGTTTCGTTGGGGATAATATATGTTGAAAAGAAGCTCCATGTTCCCGGCAGGCTCATGGTTTGATAGTCGATGGCTGAGGCTATTAATGATGTGAGGCCGCTCATCCCATTAGATGTAAAATCGCCCTGATTGGGCATTACAGGTACCGGAATATAAGTGGCTGTTGCAATAAATTCACTCCCATCCACGGCTCTCCATATTTTCCACTTAAAACTTTCTCCTGATGCAAAACCATCGTTTCCAACATCAGCCCCCCATGCAGTGAGCACTGTATTGTTCCCATTCCACGGAACATAACCACCACATGCTAAAGTGCCAAGCGAATCGTAGAATACACCAATGTAATCGCCATTGGATATTTGTACTCCATCGATGGTAATGGGTATTGTATTCTCGATTAATATCGAATGGGTTGTGCCGGTTATGGAATATGTCCATGGATTAGTTCCCTGAAAAGGGCTGGTAACTTCTATAAAATTTTGATATATGGTTGTATCCGATCCTTCGGAATTGGATACAATAAGAGATACAGTGTAGACGCCCGGATTTTGGTAGGTATGTAGTGGATTTTGTTGAATACTGCTGTTCCCGTCGCCAAAATTCCAAAGCCAGCTTGTAGGATTACCTGAGCTTTGATCATAGAATTGAATGCTTTCTCCCAGAACAATGCATGAATCGGAAGCTGAGATATATGCTGTTAGAATTTGTAATTGAGAGAATGTTATAACGAACAAATCTTTCCCACCTGAGGCTGTAGAATATGAGGTTTCGGCTCCCGGATCAAAATCAACTGTTCCCTTATAATACCCGGTTGCATGAATAGATCCATCAGTATTTGTAATTAATGAATATGCCTGATCATAACTATTTCCTCCTGTGCTTCTTGCCCACAAAAAGTTACCTGAGATATCCATGCCTGAAATAAATATATCGCTGTATCCGTTCGATGTAAGTTCATAGGTCCCGAATCCTGGATCAAAATCCGCGATCCCATAAAAATACCCGGATGTGAGAACATTTCCTGCATTATCAATGGCCAGCGAAAGGCCATAGTCATTATCTGTACCCCCAATGTTCTTTGCCCAGAGAAAATTTCCCGATGCATCCATTTTGGTGATACAAATATCCCTGTCTCCATTTGAACCGATATTGTTCACGCCAGTCCCTGGGTCGAAATCAACTGTATCGTAAAAATTGCATAAAGCGTAAATATTTCCTGCAGCCCCTACTTCTATTGATGTTCCAAAATCGAGGGAGACTCCTCCTACACTTTTAGCCCAAACAAAATTTCCTGATGCATCAAGTTTTGATAAGAAAACATCGGTTACGCCGTTCGATGTAAGGTTGAAAATATTAAGTTGATTTGGATCAAAATCGGCTGTTTGTAGAAATTCGCCTATTGTGTAAATGTTTCCATTCGAATCGATGTCTAATGAGTTACCGGTGTCATAATCGGGACCACCCATACTTTTTGCCCAGATAAAGTTACCTGTCGAATCAAGTTTAAGTACGAATACATCAGAATAACCAATTGGATTTAACATGAAAACCCCAAAACCTGGATTGAAATTCACACTTTCCTCATAGCGTCCTGTTGATATAATATTGCCCGAATTATCTATGGTTATAGAATTTCCTTCATCATAAGATGGACCGCCTATACTTTTAGCCCAAACAAAATCACCGGCTGCATTTAATTTGAGGATAAATATGTCGGTTGCTCCGTTCGAGACATGATAATCGACAACCGGGCTGGGATCAAAGTCAACCATACCTTTAAATCCTCCGGTAATATATGAATTGCCAGCTGAGTCAACAGCGAGAGAGTAGGCGTAATCTGAATTGGTTCCGCCAAAGTTTTTTGCCCATAGCAATGCACCATAACAGTCGAGTTTAAGAATGAAAATATCCTTGTTTCCATTTGAAATAAGGTTGAATATTCCCGGTCCGGGATCAAAGTCGGCCATACCATAAAAATATCCTGCAACATAAGTGTTTCCCAGGACATCAGTTGCGATTGATCTTCCATATTCATCATCATTTCCTCCAGCACCTGCAAACCACGAAAACTGGGGGCCGGGTGAAGAACCAGGAGAATCATTAACATCAATGTAATCCGGTAAAATAAGAGTATCGCTTCCGGCTTCGTTCGAAACAATAAGTGAAATCGAATATGTCCCAGCAGTTTGATAGCTATGTTGAGGATTTTGCAAGTAGCTGGTTACACCATCTCCAAAATCCCAAATCCAACCATCCGGATTATTTGTACTTAAGTCGTTAAATTGAACAGGTGTACCTGAATAGACACTTGTTGATGATGCAAAAAAGCTTGCCACCGGTGGCTTTAACTGTGAAAGTTTAAGCAGGAATACATCCCAACTTCCATTTGAATTAAGTTGGGTTGTTCCTGAGTTTGGATCAAAATCAGCGTTTCCGCAATATACCCCAGTAGTATATATGTTGCCAACTGTATCTAACAATATAGAATTGCCCCAATCATTATAGGGTGTATTCCCACCTATGCTTAGTGCCCATCCAAAATTACCGTTAGCATCAAGTTTTGAAATGAAAATATCATATGCTCCGTTGGTTGTTAGATTATATGTAGTTGTTAGATCGGGATCGAAATCAGCAGTAGACTCATAGCGCCCTGTTGTGTAAATTGCCCCATAATTATCCAGAGCTATGCTATGCGCAAAATCGAAATCATTTCCACCCATGGTTTTTACCCAAATAAGGTTACCTATTGCGTCAATTTTAGAAACAAAAATATCAGCACTTCCATTTGAAGTTATATTATGGATACCAGGTCCCGGATCAAAATCGGCAGTACCTTTAAACAAGCCAGTACAATAAATATTTCCTGAGCCATCAATTGCTAAAGATTTACCTGTATCATAACTACTTCCTCCCATGTTTACAGCCAGGCATAAATTTCCCATTATATCATATTTTGCGATATAAATATCCTTATTACCATTTGAGGTAAGGGAATATACTGAGGTTGTAGGATCAAAATCAACAGTTCCATCAAAGTACCCAGTAGAATATACATTTCCTGCATCATCAATGGTTAAGGACCGTCCATAATCAGATGAACTTCCACCAATGTTGTGTGCCCAGATAAAATCTCCAGATGGATTTAGTTTGCATATAAAAGCGTCGTATGATCCGTTTGAGGTTAAAATATAAGTCCCTATTGGGTCTGGGTTAAAATCTGCCGTATCATAAAGTGCACCAGTTATATAAACATTGCCTATGTCATCCACTGTCATTGAATTTTCGTAGTCTGCATTACTTTCTTCCATACTTTTTACCCAAACAAAATTTCCCGAAACATTTAATTTTAGAATAAAAGTATTTGCATAACCATCAGGAGTAATATTGTAGACTCCAGGGCCCGGGTCAAAATCTACTGTCTCTTTAAACCTCCCTATAGTATAAATATTCCCGGAAGAATCGATCGCAATAGAATACCCTTCTTCAGACATATTGCTGCCAAATGTTTTTACCCATACAAAATTCCCTGCTGTGTCGAACTTTGAAATAAAAACATCGGAATATCCATTAGATGTAACAAGTGTAACACCTGGTCCCGGATTAAAATCAACAGTGTTTCTAAAACTCCCTGTAATATAGGTGTTGCCCAATTTATCCATGGCGCTACATGTACCTTCATCTAATTCTGTACCTCCAAAACTTTTTGCCCATTCGAATTGAGTAATCTGGGCTGAAAGAAAGGTTCCTGTTAAGAGAATGCTTATTAGTAATAGTAAAGTCTTTTTCATAGCTTTTAGAATTATGATTATTGAAGCGAATTTAAAGGGCTTACAAATACCTGAAAAACGGTAATTTACAATGAGCAATCCAGAATTTGTACAGACAACAAATGGTTTTAGAAATGAACTGAAGCGGAATATTAATTTGTGAAATTTGCAAAAAGCGATATCAAACTTCGCAGGTATCAATAATTAATTTTAATGTGAAATTCAATTTCCACAAAGAAAATATTGATTTGCTCCTGGTACATTTTCAATTGAAATGCAAATGGTTTGAAGAAATTTTGTGATCATAACTGAAAAAGAGAGATTTTTCCCTGTCAGAAAATTATACAACAGATTTGATTCCCTGATTTTAAATATAGGAAATAAAAGGAATTTGTAGCGAATTAAGTGCAGTAGCAACCATGTGTTCAGGATGGGTTTTGTCGGAAGTTTCTTTATAAATCTGATCGAAGTTCTCGTACATCGTAAATACCAACTTTTTATAGTTTTCAAAATCTCCACCGAAAATATTATCTCCGGCTCTATTGCCAAGATTATGTCCAAGAATTATGTTTCCACCATTTTTCAGAATTTGTACAATAATTTTGTTAAGCAGATCAGTTTGAAATTTCCATCTGTACATATCGGGTCGCATACGGATTAAATACTCATACTTAAAATCATTGTCAGTCGAATATGTTATGATGTTGTTTAAGTTCGTATACAAACTATACCATAAATACTTGTATCCTACATATGAGCAATTGGTATTTCCCCACATTAAACCCGGATTATTTATACCCGACAATGATACAGCCGCTTGATCTTCAACAGATAATATTATTGGATTTAGCATGGCCTGTGCTTTTGTTTCCGGAAAGGGGGCAGCAATTTTACTTTCATCGTCCTTTGGCCTCCAGAGCGAAGTATTTGATTCCAACCGGTTCCAGGTATGAATATAAATGTGTTTAAAACGTGATTTTTGAAGATACTCAATCAAAGCTGGTTTCTCAAAGGTTTGCCTGAAGTGCCCAGTTAATGATATTGCAACTTTTGTTTCAAGACCATGCAAATACCAGGGATTCTCAATAATACTTATGATTTTGCGCAATCCTGTTTTCATAGCAGATATTAATCTGAAAAAAATTCTGGATCGAATTGTAAAATATCTTCTGGTGTACCTAACACATGTACAGCCTTTTTATCAACTAAATGTGCGTAAACCGGCAAAAAGGATTGAGCTAACATAGCTTTGTACATAGGAGCGATATATCTTTCTTTGCCTTTATCGAAGTGATATTCGGAATAAATCTTTTTAAACAGGTCAAATGAACTGAAATAGTAGAGGCCAATTGTCCCGTAGTTACTTATCCTGATTTTTTCCGTAATATCCAAAACCTGATATTCATGATCAATTTTTACGAAACTCCATCGGTCTCCGCCTGCTTCAAACGCAGGTATCCAGCCAGCACCTCTAATAGCTTCACGCTTTAACTGATCAGGTTCGACATAAGTATCAATGTTATAAATTATTATGTCTCTGGCTGGATCGGAGATAAGTGCTTCAGCCCTAAGAGCTGTTTCAGCCTGGCCGTTTGTGAGTGAATCGAGTTCGAGCACTGAGAGAGTGCCTATGCCTAATGATTTTGATTTATCTATTATAAACGATTTATCATTATGCTCTTTTTGGGTGATGAAGATAAAATTGCATTCATAGAAATTTCTAAGGCTGTGCAACGACCACTCAAAAAGTGTTCTTCCTTTAACCTCTATCTTGTATTTTGGTATGTCAATTCCGGTTTCTTTGAATCTTCTGCCTGCTCCGGCCATTGTAATAATGATGTTCATTTAATTAATGGTGAATGGTTTTGCATGTTCATTTCTCTGTATTTTTTTGGCCGGTGATTAATTATTGGTAAAATTAGAAAATTATGATTGATATCTATTATCTGCAATTAATATGAATTCTAATAACTAATTGCATAAATTTTTTCCCTGCTAAAAATACAAATCGCGTTCCCCTGCCTTAATGCGTTCAATTCTGATTTTAACTTCATCGAGCCGCTTAAAGTCCTTTAAATCATTAATATTGTCGTCGATAACTTTCCAACCTTTTTTCGCAGTATCTTCCGGAGCATAGTCCATAATATATTCGGCAAGGGTAAGAATGGCATTAGGCGAACAGTAACGTTTAATAAATCCCGGAACTGAAAATTCCATGAAATGTTCACCGGTGCGACCTTTGCGATAGCATGCCGTACAAAAGGATGGCATGTAGCCGTCGGTAAGTAATTCATCAATGATTTCGTTTAGCGAGCGGCTGTCGTTTATCATGAATTGTTCTCGGTTCAGGTTTTGCATTTCGTTCTGCGATTCATGATAACTGCCCAGTTCGAGCTTGGTTCCCCCATCGATTTGTGAAACACCAAATTTCATTACTTCGCGTCGTACATAAGGATTTTCCCTTGCGGTCAGGATCATTCCGGTGTATGGTACGGCTAATCGCAAAATTGCCACAAGCCGAACGAATTCTTCATCAGAAACAATGTATTTATCTCCAAAGCTTAACGTTGATGCATCCTGAATGCGGGGAAATGAAATGGTGTGTGGCCCAACATTATAACAGGCCTCAAAATGGTTCGTATGACGTACCAGGCTTAATACCTCGAACCGCCAGTCGTACAATCCAAACAGGGCGCCAATGCCAACATCATCAATTCCGGCTTCCTGGGCCATATCGAGCGATGTTAACCGGTATTCATAATCCGATTTTTTCCCTCCAAGATGATAATCTTTATAAACCTCAGGGTGATAGGTTTCCTGAAAAACCTGATAAGTACCAATGCCTGCATCTTTTACTATCCTGTATCCTTCCATATCGAGGGGGGCAGCATTTATATTTACCCGCCTGATTTCACCATTTCCTTTTTTTACCGAATACACAGTTTTAACCGTTTCAGCAATATATTCTGCATCATAATCACGGTGTTCGCCATACACGAGAATCAATCGTTTTTGCCCGTTATCCTCCAGGGCTTCAACTTCTTTGATCAATTCCTGGTTGTCGAGGGTTTTTCGCACAGCATCTTTATTCGACGACCGGAATCCACAGTACTTGCAATTATTCGAACACTTGTTCCCAACATATAACGGTGCAAATAAAACGATACGGTTACCATACACTTTTGTTTTTAAATCCCTGGCTCCCTGCAGGATTTCTTCAATCAACTCTGGATCTTTTGCATTTATCAGAACTGCAGTTTCTTCGAGTGTTAACCGTTCTTTGTTTAATGATTTTGCTATTACTTCCCGGACACGCTCGTTTGATGGTTTTACATTATTAATATGTCCCCAAATTTCCTCAGGATCAATAAATGGCTTCATGCGCTGATCTTTAATTGCACATTTTTCAGGATTGAATTTCATTATTTGTGGTTTTATATTTTAGTATAAAGTATTTTGCTTGATTATTGGTTCAGGATATCGAAATTCCCTTTCAAAAGGACAGATTTAACCTGAACACCTGGTAGTCTTCCCAATTGTCCAGTTAATGATCCAATATCATCGGTAGTGCCGCATAAAACGAGAGAGATAATATTAATACCCTGGCCTCTGATGGGAATTCCCTGTCGTCCGATTACAATTGATGAATGTTGAAAAATTACCTCATTGAGGTTATTTACCGATCCGGTATTTTCGAGCAATATAATTGCCGATCCTATTCTCTTTTCCATTAGTTGTTACCTCCGGATTAGATTATTACTTAATTTGTTTGGGTTATCCTTGAAACAGTCGGAACCACCTCTCAGAATTTGGGGACAAAATTAATAAAGTTATCAGCCTAAAATCTTGATAAAGATCATTAAGAGAGCAAACATGATAAAATTCATTATATTAGCGATAATCATAAAAATTCTGATGGCTATGAGACAAAGACTTATTATTATTTTGATATTGACAAATCTGTCGATGGTTTTATTCTCACAACAGGTTGATACCTGTGCATTTAAAATTGGAACAAATTTAGCCGGACCTGTTGACTGGGGTAGCGAATGGCCTTTTAAAGATATCATGAAATACTCCCGGACATGGGGTACACAAAATATTGGCTGGTATAGTGGCGGACAAAATCCCTGGGATTCTAATTTGGCTGATTCAGTACTGGTCGATGCTGATGGTTACCCATTGGAATTACCTTTTTTCTGGCCTGGACAGGATACAAGTCAGACGTTTTATACTGTCTGGGCTAATACGGCCTCGTTGCCGGCAGGTACATACATCTGTTTGTACGATGGACAGGGAGTAATAGACTTTTCATTTGATGCTTCAATAATCAGTCAATCACCAGGTCGAATTAAAGTATCGGTGACTCCGGGAGTCGATGATATTATGCAAATGAAAATTCTGCAATCACAAGCCGGAAATCACATCAGAAATATCAGGTTTCTTTTGCCCGGAACCGAATTTACATACATGCTTAATCCTTATAATGCAACCTGGCTCGAAAAGCTTAGTCCATTTGATTACCTGCGTTTTATGGATTGGGGACATACAAATAATTCGACATTACGCCATTGGTATCAAAGACCAAAGGTAAATGATTATACCTATACCGCTCATGGTGCCCCTTACGAGGAAATGATTCGAATATGTAACTATAAACAAGCCGATGCATGGGTGTGTGTGCCACATCTGGCCGATAGCAATTATATTTTACAAATGGCTACTCTTTTTCGCGATAGTCTTGATCCCGGACTAAGAATTTATGTTGAATATTCGAACGAACTGTGGAACTGGATGTTCGATCAGGCACATTATGGAGTTGATTCCCTTGATCAATCGATACCCTGGCCCGAACGATTAGGGCCGAAAATAGGATCGGTTATGGAGATTTGGTCGCAGGTATTTTCAGGCCAGATAAACAGGATTAGGCGGGTATGTGGTGTTCAGATTGGCTGGATGGATGTGGCAATTCGCACTATGTCGAATGTTCCGGCAAGTAGTATTGATCTGGTTAGTCCCACTTCGTATGTTGGTTTAGATGGCGATTCGCTGGATTACTACGGTGCTTCGTTAACGCTGGATAAAGTCTTCGAATTGGCATGGCATTCATTATATGTTGATATTGCCCGAATAAAAGAGCTATATCATTATGCTGATTCAATTGGATATGATGGGATTGTTTATTACGAAGGGGGGCAGCATTTTACACCCAATCCATTTGGAAGCATTCAACCCTATAATGACACATTAGTTGCAGCTCAAACCGATCAAAGGATGTATGACCTGTATGCAGAGATGTTCGATTCATTACGGGCTGTAACCGGAACAGATAGTGCATTGTTCATGAACTTTTCTTTTATCGGGCAACAAAGCGGCCAATACGGCAGTTGGGGGGCATTGGAGAGCCAGTTTTACCAATTTCCACCCTATAATGTAATTGCACCAAAATATCAGGCTTTACTTGATAATATTTATAATTGTAACCTGGTTACAAGTACTGAAACCAATCCAGGAATCCATTCTTCCATTCAAATCTATCCAAATCCTTGTACTGATTTTATATTTGTTGAATTAGCAGAGAAATCTATAGATGTAAATGCCTGTATGTTTGATATATATGGAAGAAAAGTATTATCGGTTCGTGTTATAAATGGTAAAAACATAATTAGATTTAACGACAAACTCATCTCGGGTATTTATTTGTTAAAACTGAGTGGTACTTCACTTAATCATGTACAAAAAATAATGGTAAAATGAGCTATTGTGTGCACGATAAAAATCCCTTTTTACAATTTTTTTCTGTCCTCACGGACTATACCTGATGTAAAAAACTATCCGTAGAACGTTCATATCATTTGAATTGGCCAAACAGTATCAACAATTTCTTCAAAGGAATCAATATGTTACAATAATTAATAGAGGTTGACTTCAGTAAATCCGGGAATTTTTAATAACAGGTAATTTTGTTGGACACCCTGTTAAATTAAAGATAAGTCAATTTTTATTACTATTCTTGTGTTTACAAATAAAAAGCACATTAAGAAGAATGGCAGCTTTTCCATTTTATAAACAACACGATGCAATGGATTGCGGGCCAAGTTGCCTCCGCATGATCATAAAACATTATGGAAAAAATATTTCGCTGCAAAAAATCAGGGAATTAAGCCATATCTCGCGTGAAGGTGTTTCGTTACTTGGAATTAGCGAGGCTGCCGAACAACTCAATCTGCACACCGTTGGAACCCGCATCAGTTTCGATCAATTGGCAAATGAAGCTCTACTGCCTTGTATAGTGCATTGGCGCCAAAATCATTTTGTGGTTGTTTATAAAATCAAGAAGAATACGGTATATGTGGCCGATCCTGCCCATCAGTTAATTAAATATTCTAAGAGTGAGTTTATCAAAAACTGGGCATCTACAGAAATCGACGGTGTCAAACAGGGAATTTGCCTTTTGATAGAGCCTACTCCGAAATTCTTCGAAACAAGAATATCCATTGATGACAAGCCCGAATCGAAAGGTTTTAGTTTTCTCCTGACCTACCTTGGCAGATACAAAAAACTGGTTGTCCAATTAATTGTAGGGATGATTTTCGGCAGCCTTATCCAATTAATTTTTCCTTTTCTAACACAGTCCATTGTTGATTTCGGGATCAGTAATCTTGACCTTGATTTTATTAATCTCGTTCTGATTGCTCAATTGGTATTATTTATTAGCCGGATGTCGGTTGATATGATCAGGAGCTGGATATTGCTACACATTGGAACTCGTGTAAACATTGCCCTTATTTCCGATTTCCTGATAAAGCTGATGAAATTGCCCATTGCATTTTTCGATACAAAAATGATTGGTGATATTATTCAGCGCATTCGCGACCATAAACGGATCGAAACCTTCCTGACCTCCTCAACGCTCAATATCCTGTTTTCGTTTGTAAACCTGATTATTTTCGGACTGGTCCTGGCCATTTACCATGCAACAATATTCTGGATTTTTCTTATCGGAAGTATCTTATACATTCTTTGGATAATACTTTTCCTGCGGAAGAGAAGAGAACTCGATTCGAAACGATTTACCCAGCAATCAAAAAATCAATCTGCAATTATTCAACTGATCAATGGAATGCAGGAGATTAAATTGAACAATTGCGAAAAACAAAAACGATGGGAATGGGAAAGTATTCAGGCTTCGTTATATAAAATAAGAATGAAGGTATTGTCACTACGGCAATATCAGAACTCAGGAGGAGTCTTTCTAAATGAAACCAAAAATATCATCATCACCTTTATTGCTGCAAAAGCAGTTATCGACGGCAGTATTACACTGGGGATGATGTTAGCAATCCAGTACATCATCGGTCAACTTAACAGCCCAATCAACCAAATGCTCGGTTTTATCCATAGCACACAAGATGCACAGATCAGTCTTGAAAGGCTAAATGAAATACATAAGCGCGATGACGAAGAAACACAAGCCGGTGGAAAGGTTAATATCTTTCCTGAAAACAAAACCTATATAATTCAAAACCTGTCATTTCAGTACGAGGGACCCCAATCGAAATTCGTATTAAATGATATCAGCCTTAAAATTCCATATGGTAAAACTACTGCAATTGTAGGAATGAGTGGTAGTGGTAAAACTACCCTAATAAAACTTTTACTCGGATTTTATCCACCCACAAAAGGTGATGTAAAAATCGGGGAAATTGCATTGTCAAATTTCAGTCAAAAAATGCTTAGGCAAAACTGCGGTGCAGTAATGCAGGATGGATTTATTTTTTCCGATACAATTGCGAAAAACATTGCTGTGGGATACGATGATATTGATAAAAAGAAGCTTTTACAGGCAGCGAAACTTGCCAACATCCAGCAATTCATCGAATCGTTACCTTTGGGATATAACACTAAAATCGGTGCTGATGGTCATGGTTTAAGTCAGGGACAAAAACAACGCATTTTAATTGCCCGGACTATTTATAAAGACCCGGAGTTTTTATTCTTTGATGAGGCAACCAATGCACTTGATGCAAATAATGAGCGCATAATAATGGAAAATCTTGAGGCATTCTTTAAATCCAGAACAGTAATAATTGTTGCCCACCGATTAAGCACTGTTAAAAATGCCGATCAGATTATTGTTCTCGACGATGGAAAGATTAGTGAAACGGGAAATCATGAAGAATTAACTAAAAATAAAGGAGCCTATTACGAGTTAGTTAAAAACCAGTTGGAGTTAGGAAGTTAATGAAAAGTGAAGAAGAAAATATCGAAATCAGGAGCGATGATGTTCAGGAAGTAATTGGCCGGACTCCATCCTGGATGGTACGTTACGGAATTACGATTATTACCATTTCGATTGTTGTTTTTCTTATTGGAAGCTATTTCTTCAAATACCCCGATATAATAACCTCAAACGAATTTGTAATAATAACTGAAAATCCTCCGGTTTCAATAATAGCCAGAACCGATGGTAAAATTCAGGATCTCAGTATAGCTGACGAACAACAGGTTTTTACGGGGCAAGTATTGGCCATGATAGAAAATCCGGCAAACATCAAGCAATTTAATCATCTAAAAAAGCTTTTCGAACCTTTTCGGTATAATAAATCATTGTTGCTGGATAGTCTTCATAATTTTGATTTTAGAACTTCATTTCAATTGGGCGATGTTCAAGAGGTTTTTCTGGAATTTAGTTCTAACCTGAATGAAATAAATTACTTTATCGAACTCAATTATTACCCTCGAAAAATTGAATCTGTTAAAGAAGAAATAAAACAACACAGGGTATATTATAACAGGCTTTACAGGCAACGCAACCTTCTTGAGGAAGAGTTCAGTTTATCGAATAAACAATTTAAGCGCGATTCAACATTGTTCGCAAAACAGTTAATCTCCGAAGTAGAATACGAGAATTCAAGAAGCCTTGTAATTCAGAAACGATATGATTTCGAAGGAGCACGCACAAAACTGTCCGACAGTAAAATCAGGATTTCAGAACTTGAACAGGAAATTCTCGATTTGCAACTGAATTTTGCTAATAATAAGAAGCAACTCGAGCTAAATCTGATTGAATCGTTTGACAAACTTCTCGCTGAAATTGCTGCATTCGAACAAAAATATATCCTCACAACTCCAATCGATGGTTTTGTATCGTTTCACAAGATTTGGAGCAATAATCAGTTTCTCAGGCAAAATGAAACTGTTTTCACTGTTGTACCGGAGAAGGAAACAAAAATCATTGGAAAACTGGAACTACCGGTAAAAAAATCAGGTAAAGTCAAAATCGGTCAGCGTGTAAATATCAAGCTCGACAATTATCCACACCTTGAGTACGGAATGGTCGAAGGCAGAATTGAAAAGATTTCCCGGGTTCCTGAAGACAATCAGTACAGCCTCGAAGTATCATTCCCTAACGGACTGACAACCAACTACAACCGAAAGCTGCCTTTTAACCAGAAAATGCAAGGGCAAGCAGAAATTGTAACAGAAAGTATGCGCCTGCTGACAAGAATCATAAATCCGTTTAAGTCGGCTGTAAAAGAACACACTGAATAATTTTCCCCGACAGATACAATATTCTATACTTCGTACGTTTTTGCTTGTTATTGCGAGTGTAAAAAAAAAATTGGAATTTTTGCAGTTTATTTACTTTTTAGATTGACTCTTGTATTAAACCATCATATGTTTGGCCGGAATAGGTTTTCCGGTCTTATTATATTAATTGTTTTTCTGACCATGGCACTGCAGGCTACAGGTCAGGAACAGTTAAAATATTATTTATATGGAAAAGTGTCACCCGATATCGGATATCTCAGAAATACCCGGGTATTCATCTCACAAGGAAATATAATTATTGACACTTTAAGAATTTCAAGCTCCGGAAAATTCGAATATGAATGCGATTTTAATTCGAATTATATATTAAAATTCGAAAGCGATGGATTTGTTGCTCAGCAGCTTAGGATAAATACCAAAGTACCTGAAAGTGTAATGGAAAGAAACAATGAATTTCCTCCATTTCAGTTCGATCCGGTGCTCTTTAAAAAATTTCCCTCAATGGATTATTATATGTTCGACGGGCCAATCGTAACAATCGCCTATAATAATCGCATCGATCATTTTGAATACGATTATGATTATTACGATGATTTTGTCGACCAATACCGCAATGAGAACAAAGAAGCACAAAAGTTAGCCGATAAAAATTCACTGGAAAATGAAGAAGCACTTGCCAAAGACCGGTCATACCAAAAGGCAATTGAAAATGCCGACCGTCTTTTTAGTCAGGAGAATTATGTAAAAGCGAAATCAGGTTACCAACAAGCATTGATTTTCAAACCCAACGAACCATATCCCAAAGAAAAAATTAATGAGATTGAAGACATTTTTGCAGAAGAAAAACGAAAACAAGACGAAATTAAAGCTCTTGATGAAAAATTCAATAAAGTAATTGCTGAAGCAGATCGATTATACAAATTGAAAAACTACACTGATGCTAAATCAAAATATCAGGAAGCATTGGTAATTAAACCTGATAAAGAATATCCCCGATTTAAAATTGAGGATATTGAAACTATTTTCATCTTAAAAGAAAAGGATGAGAAGTACAAAATGTTCATTCAAAAAGCTGATCAACATTTTAACAATAAAGAATTCGAACTTGCCATAACTGAATATCAAAAGGCCATTGAAATAAAAGAAAGGGAACTATATCCTAAAAAAAAGATAATTGATATCGAAAAAATCCTGCAGGATCTTGCCGAAGCTGAAGCCGCTGAAAAAGCACTGAACGAAAAATACAAGACTGCCATTCAAAAAGCAGACTCAGAATACAATGCCGAAAATTACAATGATGCGAAAAGCAGCTACACCGGGGCATCAAAAATTAAACCTGCCGAAAGTTATCCAAATGACCAGATCCTGAAAATAGACCAGATTCTGGCCGACCTGGCAAAATCCAAAGCCGAGAAAGAAGCCCTCGACAAAGCCTACTCCGATGCCATTGCCCTGGCCGACAAAGCTTTTGGCAAAAAAACCTACAACGAAGCAAAAACCGCATACCAGGAGGCATCATCGCTGAAACCGCTCGAAACCTACCCGAAGGATCAGATTTCCAAAATCGATCAGATTCTGAATGAACAAGCACAAAAGGAAGCTGAACTGGCAGCCCTCGAAAAAAACTACAACGACCTGATTGCAAAGGCCGATGCAGCTTTCAACGAAGAGGAGTACAACAATGCATTGCCCGACTACAAGCAGGCCCTCCAACTAAAACCAGGCGAAAAATATCCGCAACAAAAAATTGCCGATATCGAAAAAATCCTGCAGGATCTTGCCGAAGCTGAAGCCGCTGAAAAAGCAC
>CAYLZH010000012.1:8926-18545 GCA_964388245.1 uncultured Bacteroidales bacterium | reverse complement strand
AACAAAAAATTGCCGATATCGAAAAAATCCTGCAGGATCTTGCCGAAGCTGAAGCAGCAGAAAAAGCGCTTCGAAAGAAATACGACGAACTGATCGTGGAAGCAGATAATTCATTCAAAAAGGAAAAACTCAAACAAGCCAAATCGGAATACCAATCGGCACTTGATATAATTCCAAAACAATCCTATCCAATTTCAATGATCAACAAAATAGATAGTTTGCTTCTTGTTGCTGATAATAAATTCAGGCTTAAGGCAATTGATGAAGCATATGAAAAAGCCATCACTGAGGCTGACAGACTATATCAAAAGAAGAAATGGATTTCTGCGAAAGATAAGTATATCAGTGCATCAGAGATTAAGCCGGGTGAAAGTTATCCAAAGCAAAGGATTGCAACAATTAATGGAATTTTATCAGAAATTGAAAAACAAAGCGAACTGAAAAAGAATGAGGAGGATTATGAATCCCAAATAATTGCAGCCGACAGGCTCTTCAGAGAGAAGGAATATGAAAATGCAAAAATAAGATATAACAATGCCCTGAGAATTTTCCCTGACCGTGAATATCCGAAACAAAAAATTGATGAAATATCAGAAATACTGACGAGACTTGCTGAAAAAGAAAGGATAATTGAAAACGATCGGAAATACAAAAAATTCATTATTGAAGCAGACATAGATTTCAAGAAAAGATCATATATTGATGCAAGGAATAATTACCTATCTGCCAGTCATATAAAGCCTGATGAAATCTATCCAAAAAAGCAAATCGGGTTGATTAAATCGATATTAATGGAACAAAAAGCTACAGCAGAGGAGGAAGCCCGTATTAATTCAGCCTATAAAAATGCTATTGAAATCGCTGATTTCGAATTCGAGAGTCAACAATACGAGGCGTCAAAAGAAGATTATAAGCGCGCAATTGAAATAAAACCAGAAGAAAGTTACCCAAGAAGTCAGATTATTAAGATCAATGAATTATTACGAAAGTCAAACCTACTGGATCAAATTAATTCAACTACTGAAGATGCTTATTCAAAAGCCATTGAGCGAGGTGATAAGGCGCTTGGATTTGATGAATTAACAGTTGCAAAATTTTATTATAATCAGGCGAAAGAACTCAGGCCTCATGAGAAATACCCCAGGAATAAACTGAACGAAGTTGGTCGATTGTGGGAACTACGGAAGAAGGAAAAAATACATTCTGAGTACCTTGCTAACATCGAGCACGGAGATTCTCACCTAAAAAACGAGGCATATGTTGCTGCACGATTTTATTATCACAAAGCAGGCAAATTAAAGCCCTCGGAGAAATTACCGGAACAAAAACTCAAAGAAGTTGAAGAGGCTGTTAGATTAAATAAACTTAATATTATTCATAATGAATACATTCAATTGATTAAAGATGCCGATGATTATTTAAAGGAAGAAGATATTAGTGTGGCTGAGTATTATTATGAAAAGGCATTGCAATTAAAAGGAGATGAAGATTATCCGGTGAAAAAACTTAATGAGATTAAAGAGATTAAGCAAAAACTTAAACAGGAAGAAAAGCAATCGGCTTACAAAAAAGCTATTGAACGAGCAGATTATTTCTACGGGAAGGAAGAACTAACTGCTGCACGTTATTTTTATTACAAAGCTCTTGATTATGATTCAATTGCAATTCATCCTCAGAAGAAGATTGAAGAAATAAAAGCGTATTTCAATCCTGAATTTAAAGCACGCCAGAAAGTTTACAAAAATGCAATTACCAAAGCAGATGCTGCTTTTGAACATAAGGATTATGTATTAGCCAAAACATGGTATAATAAAGCCCTCAAAATAAAAGATTCTGATGATTACGCTACCGATAAGATAAATGAAATTACTAAAATACAAGGCTCACCAAAAGTAATAAGGCAACACTGATATCAATTACAAAACAATTGATAACTCTTAATCTCAATGGAATTAAAAAAATGTACTTAAATGACAAATGCAAGAAGTTGCATTAATTTGATTTGAAAACATTTTTCTATTTTTGGCATGTAATTATGATTCAGCAATGCATGTGAACAAAACCTTTATTGTATTTTCATTTATTTTCCTTATCTTTGGCTGCAAGCCGGATCGATGTCTGCACTCCACAGGTGCAATTATTATAGAGGAAAGAAAACCAGGAGACTTCACCGGAATAACTATCGAAGATGTATTCTCTGTCGAGATCATCCCTGATAGCTCGGAATATATTGAGATTGTAGCTGGTGAAAAAATAACACCACATATCTCAATCACAAATAATAATCAGCATATTACCATAAAAAATGAAAACCAGTGCAATTGGTTGCGATCATTTAAGAATAAACCAGTACTAAGAATTTATGTTGATTCATTAATACACATAAAAGTAGAGGGAGAAATAGATTTGAAATTTACTGATACCTTAAATTCCGATAACTTTACATACGAGGTATGGTCCGGATTATCAACTGCCGACATATTAGTCAATTGTAAAACTTTCGCTTATAGTTTAAACGGAGGTTCCGGAAAATTTTCAATTAAAGGTATGGCAGGAGTATCCTATATTCATACTGACGGAACAGGTTATGTCTATGCAGACAGCCTTTCCTGTGGATACGCTTTCATAACCAATATCTCAACTGGCGACATATATGTGAATGTAACCAAAGAACTTATTGTACGTTTACTCAATTCGGGTGATATCTATTATTCCGGGTATCCATCCTATGTTTTTATTGAAGAGCAAAGCGGCAACGGTAAATTGCTCAATTTGAACGAATAACTAAACAACTCATAATAATAGTGATCTTAAAAAAATTAGAAAACATGAAAAAGTCCTTTACACTTACCTTAATGTCTTTATTTCTATTAGGTTTATTAAATGCGAAAGAAATACAAGACATTTCTCATTCAGGTAAAAAAGAGGTT
The DNA here is from genome assembly GCA_964388245.1 of uncultured Bacteroidales bacterium. Lineage (GTDB taxonomy): Bacteria > Bacteroidota > Bacteroidia > Bacteroidales > M50B96 > JAIOYV01. Next base: position 15,615 of record CAYLZH010000012.1, on the reverse strand, counting down.
AATGATTTAACTACAATTGAAATGTTATTGGAAGGTCAATCAATACAATCCTTTCCGTGGTCATATTCAATCAATGCATCGAATCATACCCTTATGATTTTTCCTGAAGCAAATATTTATTTTGGAGGGAATTCAATTCAAACCGGTGATTATATTGGTGTTTTTTACGATTCGCTTGGGACTCTGGCATGTGGTGGTTATTCCATGTATACATCCGGTGCACCTGCCATAATAGCAGCCATGGGTAAAGATGGAGGTGTTGAAAATGGATTTGTTGCCGGCGAAGCTTTTAGTTACAAAGCATACCGGGCATCAGACGGGGCCATTTTTGATTTAGTTACAGCCGACTATGTCCTTACAGGCATGTTCCCAAATGGTGGAACCTATGTAACAAACGGGATGACAGGAATTATTGCCCTGGCAGATCAGGCCTTAACGCCAGTTACATTTAGCGGACTTGCCAGTAGTTACTGTGTTACTGATCCTCCTTCGGTTCTTACAGGAAATCCGTCAGGTGGAACGTTTTCCGGTACCGGTGTTGTAGGAAACACCTTCGATCCTTCGGTAGCAGGAGCAAATCCGCTTGGAACTTATGTGGTATACGAATACACACCACCTTCAGGCTACCCAAATTCATATGTATTAAACACAACAGTTTACGATAACCCAACAGTATCATTTAGCGGGTTAGATACAAGTTATTCAGTTGCAGCACCGGCAGTATCCTTAACAGGTAGCCCATCAGGAGGAACATTTTTTGGGCCGGGAATAAGTGGCTCAATTTTTACTGCTGCTACAGCAGGCGTAGGAACACATACAGTATCATATACCTATATGAATGCCGGCGGGTGTTCCGATACAGCAACACAAACCGTTAAGGTTAAAGATCTTCCGTTCGTTACTTTTACGGGATTAGAGAGTAGCTATTGTATAGATGATCAACCTGATACTTTAGTTGGCGATCCGGCAGGCGGAACCTTTTCTGGTCCGGGAATGACGGGAGATATTTTCTATCCGGCAAACGCAGGAACCGGCAGTCATACAATAACCTATTCTTATACTGATCCTTATGGCGTATCAAATTCTCATTCTGAAAGTACAACAGTTAATGCATTACCCACTGTAAATCTTGGAAATGATCAGGAAATCTGCGTGGGTGGAAATACCATATTAAATGCCGGTTATTTTAGCTCATACTTATGGAGTAATGGATCAACTTATCCTTATTTAATTGTGACACTTGCAGGAGATTATTCAATAACCGCAACTGATGCAAACGGTTGCCAGAATTCCGATACAGTAAACATCTCCTATGTTGACCTTTCAGTGAGCATAAGCGGCCTTGCCAGTGATTATTGCTATAATGATCCAACGGTTACTTTAACCGGATCGCCATCCGGTGGGACATTTTCAGGACCAGGAGTAACAGGTTCTACTTTTTCACCATCAATGGCAGGTATCGGAACTCACAATATTACTTACTCATATACCGATCCATCGACCAATTGTACTGATAATGAAATTGTAAGTACCACAGTTCATTCCTCTCCATCAATCAGTTTATATGATACTGCATATTTATGTGCGGGAACTACACTAACTCTCGATCCTGGAACATTTTCGAGTTATTACTGGAGTACAACAGAGACAACACAAACAATTACTGTCTCGGTAGCAGGTACTTATTACCTTACAGTTACCGATGCAACCGGATGTCAGAATACCGATTCAGTAGAAGTAGTTGCAAAGCCTTTACCAACACCCGATTTAGGAGCTGATGCAACCATATGCGAAGGTAATACGAAATTCTACTATCCCGGTAGTTTTAGTTCCTATAACTGGAATACAGGATCAACATATCCTTCAATTACTGTTGGTACCGGAGGCACTTACTCTGTTACTGTTACTGATGAGTATGGATGTGTTAATTCCGACAATGCAATGCTTACAATATCCGCAAATCCAACTGTAACATTTACCGGACTTGATGCAAGCTATTGTATAAATTCTTCATCAGTTATTCTTACACCTAATCCCACAGGTGGAACATTTTCAGGACAGGGAATATCAGGAAATAATTTTAATCCCGGAACAGCCGGTATTGGTCAATGGACAATTGCTTACAGCTATACCGATGGTAACGGATGTACGGGATCGTATAATCAAATGACAGAAGTATTTGCCTTGCCGGTAATAAATTTTGGACCGAACACTTCGCTTTGCGAAGGTGAAAGCCTGACTTTAAATGGTGGTAGTTTCGATCAATACAGTTGGAGTAATTCTGCAACAACACAAACAATAGATGTGGCCGTAGCAGGTTTATATTCTTTAACGGTTATTGATTCTAATTCCTGTTCAAGTTCGAATTCGGTTACCGTAACATCCAACCCGGCTCCAACTGTCGATTTAGGCCCTGACCAATCGATTTGTGATGGTAGTTCAACTATCCTTGATGCGGGCTCATTTAGTTCGTATTCCTGGTCGAATGGAGGTTCAAACCAAACACTTACTGTTTCTTTATCAGGTGACTATTCCGTTACTGTAACCGACGGAAATGGATGTACAAATTCCGACACTGTAACTATTACAGTACTTTCATTACCTGGTGTCAGCTTTAGTGGGCTCGATGCTACGTATTGTTTAAATTCTTCACCTGCCACACTTACAGGAAATCCTTTAGGAGGCTTATTTTCCGGCTCAGGTATTTCAGGCAATACTTTTAATCCACAAAATGCCGGAGTTGGACAACATACAATAACTTATAATTATACCGATGGAAATGGATGTACCGGATCCGATAGTCAAAATACTGAAGTATTTGATTTACCTGTAATTGATTTCGGTACCAATACTGCTTTCTGCGAAGGCGGCAATCTCACGTTAAGTGGTGGTACTTTCAATGCTTATAACTGGAGTACATCCGAAACATCACCAACGATAACTGTTTCAGCTGCCGGAAATTATACACTCACTGCAACCGATGCAAATGGATGCCAAAATTCCTCAACAGTCAATGTAACAAGCAATCCTTTGCCTAATGTTGATTTGGGTCCGGATACCAGCTTCTGCGATGGATTGTCAGTAGTTCTTGATGCAGGATCCTTCACGGAATATATCTGGTCAGATGCATCAACAGACCAAACAATTACAATAAATACTGCTGGAACCTATTCGGTTACAGTAACCGACAATAATGGATGCCAAAACTCGGACGACATTGTAGCAACTATAAACTCTTTACCAGTAGTTAATCTTGGTGCTGATCAGGAAAGTTGTGAAGGAAACGCCGTTGTACTCGATGCGGGTTCACACACATCATATCTGTGGTCAACGGGTGAAAACGTACAACAAATCAGTGTATTATTGTCTGGCACCTATTCAGTAACCATTACAAACCTTGAAGGTTGTGAAAACTCAGATGACATTCTTGTTACATTCCATTCGAATCCCATTGTTAATTTAGGTGGAAACCAGGAAATATGTGATGGTGAAGTATTAACTTTAGATGCCGGTAATTATATCTCCTTTTCTTGGTCAACCTTTGCTTCCACACAAACAATTGATGTAACCCAATCTGACACGTACACGGTTACAGTAACTGATCTGAATACCTGTACAGGAACCGGAAGCGCTGTAGTTACAGTGAATCCACTTCCGGCAGTTGATCTTGGAAATGATGAAACCCTATGTGATGGCGATTCATTGCTTCTGTCTGCACCTGTTGCTTCAGCATATTTATGGAGTACATCTGAAACATCCCAGTCGATATATGTCAGTACGACCGGGACATATTCAGTTACTGTCACTGATGCAAACGGATGTGAAGGATCAGATGATATCATGGTTACTTTCCAGACATATACACACGTTAACCTGGGTGCCGATCAGGCATTTTGTGCCGGTGGTTCGCTCACGCTCGATGCCGGTTCGTTTAGCACCTACAACTGGAATTACGGATCAACTAATCAAACTTTATTTGTAAATTCAAGCGGGACGTATAGTGTAACTGTCAGTACTGCTGAGGGTTGTGAAAGCTCAGACGATATTCTGGTGACCGTTCATGAATTACCTTTACCAAACTTAGGTCCTGATCAAACAATTTGCGAGGGCGATGTAATTGTCCTTGATCCCGGAACTTTCCCGGCTTATAGCTGGACCGGAGGATCTGCAGGAGCAACATTGAGCGTATCATTAGCCGGGTTGTATAGTGTTACGGTTACTGATGCTAATAATTGTTCAAACAGCGATGATATTCAAATCTCCGTTAATCCATTACCAACACCTGATTTAGGACCCGATCAGGAATTCTGCGACGGACAATCTACTACTCTTGATGCAGGATTCTATTCTTCGTATGAATGGTCAGGTGGTGAAACTTCCCAATATTTAACAGTTACACAGTCAGGCAATTACTCTGTAACAGTAACCGACATTAATAGCTGTTCAGGAACTGATGATATTCTTATAACAGTACACAGTCTTCCCTCAGTAAATCTTGGTCCTAATCAGGCTTTCTGTGAAGGAGGGTCAACTACTCTTGATGCCGGAAGCCATTCAGGCTATCTCTGGTCAAATGGTGTAACCGATCAAACTATTCTGGTAAATACAACCGGAACTTATTCGGTTGTTGTATCAAATGCATACAATTGTACAAATTCTGCATCAATTTATGTTGAAGTATATTCAGCACCACAACCTGATCTTGGAAGTGATATTTCATTGTGCGACGGTTCATCTGCCACATTAGATCCTGGTACCTTTAGTCAATACAACTGGAGCAATGGAAGCACAAATGCAACTATTGATGTTTCAACTGTAGGTACTTATTCAGTTACTGTAACAGATGGAAACGGATGTACAGGTACTGATCAAATCGATGTATTTATTTACTCATTGCCAGTTGTTGATTTAGGAGCCGATCAAACAATTTGTGAAAATGAACCTGCTGTACTCGATGCAGGCGTATTTTCAAGCTACGCATGGTCAACCGGCGAAAACTCTCAAACAATTGAGGCAAGTACCACAGGTGCTTTTACAGTAACTGTAACTGATTCAAACGGATGTCAGGATTCAGATGATGTGGATATTACTGCCCTACCCGCCCCTTCTGTTGATCTTGGTGCCGATCAGGAATTATGTTCCGGTTTCTTCGTATCACTAAATGCCGGGGTACACGATAGTTATTTATGGTCGACCGGAAGCACCCTGCAAAGCATATTAATTGCAACTACAGGAACTTATGCTGTTACTGTTACTAACTCATATAGTTGTGAGTCGAGTGATAGTGTTTTCTATAATTTCCTACCGCGGCCAGATGTAAACCTTGGCCCCGATCTTACATTATGCGACGGAGAAACTCACTTATTAGATGCAGGAGCTTCCGGATCGTATGTATGGTCAGATGGTTCCACAGATCAAACACTTCTGGTTACAGCAGCAGGCACCTACAAAGTAACTGTAACTGGTGCAAACGGTTGTACAAAATCAGATCTGATAAATATTTCATATTATTCATCACCGGTTGTCACTCTACCTGATGACACAACAATTTGCGATGGCGAAAGCTATACACTTGATGCCGGAAGCTTTAACTCATATAATTGGTCGACCGGAGAATCTACACAAATGATTACTGTTTCAATTGCAGATACATTTACTGTTACAGTAACAAATGTTGAAGGATGTGATGACAGCGACAGTTTTGTTCTTAGTGTTGATCCTTCACCTGTTGTTGATTTGGGTGCCGATCAAACTGTTTGCATTGGTGGTACAGTTCTTCTTGATGCCGGTGCAGGCCACACATCATATTTGTGGTCAACCGCAGAATTTACTCATAGTATATTTGTAACCAGCTCGGGCAGTTATAGTGTAACAGTTTCTAATAATAATTGTGAAAGTAGTGATGATATTAATATAAGTATGAGCCAGTCCATATCTCCGGATTTGGGTCCAGACCAGGCAATCTGTTTTGGGGACTCAACTTTACTTGATGCAGGAAATTATAGCACTTATCTTTGGTCAACAGGTTCTACCTCACAAACTATAAGCGTTTCATCAGCAGATAACTATAGTGTTACTGTTACTGATATCGCAGGTTGCCAGGGAACGGATGACATAAACATTTCAGTTAATTCTCTTCCAACTCCCAACCTGGGTGCCGATCAGGAAATCTGCGAAGATGGGTCAGTTACACTCGATGCTGGTAGCTATTCTTCATATGATTGGTCAACAGGTGGAACAGCACCTACAATTACTGTCTCATCAGCAGATACATACAGCGTTACAGTTACTGATGCAAACGGTTGCCTGGGAAGCGATGAAATGGTATTAACAGTGAATCCATTACCTACGCCCGACCTGGGTGTCGATCAGGAAATCTGTGAAGGTGGGTCAGTTACACTCGATGCTGGTAGCTATTCTTCATATTATTGGTCAACAGGTGGAACAGCACCTACAATTACTGTCTCATCAGCAGATACATACAGCGTTACAGTTACTGATGCAAACGGTTGCCTGGGAAGCGATGAAATGGTATTAACAGTGAATCCATTACCTACGCCCGACCTGGGTGCCGATCAGGAAATCTGTGAAGGTGGATCAGTTACACTCGATGCTGGTATCTATTCTTCATATGATTGGTCAACAGGTGGAACAGCACCTACAATTACTGTCTCATCAGCAGATACATA
>CAYLZH010000012.1:0-8826 GCA_964388245.1 uncultured Bacteroidales bacterium | reverse complement strand
GAAATGGTATTAACAGTGAATCCATTACCTACGCCCGACCTGGGTGTCGATCAGGTAATCTGTGAAGGTGGATCAATTACACTGGATGCTGGAAGCTATGCTGCCTATGCTTGGTCGACTGGTGAAACAACTCCAACAATTCCTGTATCATCAGCAGATACATACAGCGTTACAGTTACTGATACAAATGGATGTCAGGGAAGCGATGAAATGGTATTAACCGTTAATGCCTTACCAGTTTCAACTCTAAATCCTGCTTATACCATAGTACCGGGTGAGACACTTGTATTGGATGCCGGGGCTGGTTTTGCAACATATAACTGGAACACAGGAAGTACCGACCAAACCATTGAAACAACAGTGCCAGGTACATTCTCAGTAGAAATATCTGATCTGAACTCCTGCACAAATATTGCATCAACAGTTGTTGAATACGATCTCGATACGGTTCATAATGTAACTATCAATCAAGGTTGGGGATACTTCTCTACCTTTGTAAATCCGTATAATGCATCGATGCCTGATGTGTTTAGTCCTGTAGTCAGCAATATCATACTTGTTAAAGATACCTATGGCGATTCGTACTGGCCTTATTTCAATCTAAACCTGATTGGTGATTACACAGTTGGCGAAGGATACCAGGTAAACTGCACCGATACAGTTATTTGCCCAATTCCTGGAGAAATAGTAATCCCAGAATCTACTCCTATAAATGTTGCAGCAGGTTGGAGTTTCATTGGCTATCTAAGAATGACACCTGGCGATGCAGTTGATATGGTATCGACCATTTACTCGAACATCTTAATTCTGAAAGATCAGGATGGTAATTCGGTATGGCCTTATTTCAATCTTAACCTGATTGGTAATTTGATACCCGGCGACGGATACCAGGTCTTGCTGGATGTTACAAACACGCTCACCTACCCGGCAAATGGGCCTTCGTCCAAGTCAGAAATAAATAAGCCTGATATGCAATATTTCTCCAAACCAGGCAATACCGGTTCGAATATGACCCTTGGAATTCCGTTAACAGCCTGGGATGAACGACCACAGTATGGTGATGAGATAGCTGTTCTTTCAGCATCAGGAGAAATAATTGGTGCCTCGGTATTTACCAACGATCATATGGCTATAAGTATCTGGGGTGATGACCTGTATAGCGATCAGCTTGAGAATATCAGTGAAGGTGAAAGATTTACTCTAATACATTGGAACCAATCTTCCAATCAGGAAATAATTCTTAGGGTTCAGCAATGGATCGAAGGAGATAACTATTTTAATGAAAATCAGATTTCAATTGTTGGAAATATTTCACAAAAAGCAAATGAAACGGATATTATGATTTCGAGTTCATATTTCCCAAATCCATTTACTGATGTAGCAACAATTGAATTTATAATTCCTGAAGCTGGGAAAGTTGATATTACTTTAATTGACAATACCGGAAGAACAATTGACATAATCTGCTCGAAAGATTATCCCGAAGGCAAGCAAAGTATTCAATACCAAAACAAAAACCTGGCTCCCGGAATTTATTACTATAAATTATCCTATAACAACCAATTTATTATTAACAAGTTGGTTAAAGAATAACTAAGAAATACATAAAAAAAACAGCCTGGACAACACCAGGCTGTTTTTTTTATCCAATTTCAAGTACGGGATTTCGATGTTTAAGAAAACAACTACGGCCTTTTCATTAGCAGCTTGGCTATTGATGTTGATATGCCAATACTTGCAGCATTGATATTTAATTGATCTTCTGCCCCTGTACCTACTAAGATTCTATCCATATAAAATCCTTTGGTCATTTAAAAAGGCTCATTTTTATCAGCCAAAAAATTCCTCAATCTTCTTCTCCTTATTTAAATTAAAAATAAATTAGTGGAAAGAAATCAAAAACTGATTTTCAACAATTCCTATTGCAAGCAACATTTCTACTTTTGTTGCTCGATTTATTAATTGCATATGCAAGCACAAAAGTCGGTAGAACATAAAGGAACAATAGAATCCATCAATGAGGGGATAATTCGTGTAAATATCCTTTCGCAATCGGCCTGTGCATCATGTCATGCAAAAGGAGGATGTTCGGTAGCCGATATGGAAAACAAAACTATTGATGTATATAGCTCGGTGCAAGGATTCAAACCTGGCGAATTGGTAAATGTTGTTATGCAGCAATCGCAAGGATTTAAAGCTTTATTTCTTGGCTATGTTTTACCTTTCATATTTGTAATGACAACTTTAATAACGGGAACCTTTTCAGGGCTAAGCGAAGGAGTTGCCGGAATTATTTCGTTGGCTATATTGCCACCCTACTATCTTGCCTTATTTCTTTTAAAGGATAAACTACAGCAGAAATTTTCATTCAGAATACAAAAATTGGATAATTAAAATATGAGTGCAACAGTAATTTTTACCATCGTTTCGTTGAGTGCAATCGGCATTATTGCAGCAACAATCCTGTATTTTGTTGCCCAAAAGTTCAAAGTTTTCGAAGATCCCCGCATCGATCAGGTTGATGAAGTTTTGCCTGGTGCGAATTGTGGTGGTTGCGGCTATCCGGGTTGCCGGGGATTTGCCGAGGCATGTGTGAAAGCCGAAGAACTTGAAGCATTGTTTTGCCCGGTCGGTGGCAACGACTGCATGGCAGATATTGCAAAGGTTTTAGGCAAAGAGGCAGTTATCAAAGATCCTGAAATAGCAGTATTGCGCTGCAATGGCACACATTCCCTACGGCCGGTTACAAACCACTACGATGGTGCAGCTACCTGCACAATTTCTTCGAATTTATACGGTGGCGAAACAGGTTGTCAATATGGCTGCCTCGGTTTGGGCGAGTGTGTAGAGGTATGTAACTTCGATGCTCTGAGAATGGATCCGGAATCCGGCCTGCCAGTAGTGGATGCCGATAATTGTACAGGATGCGGTGCATGTATCGATCAATGCCCACGCGATTTATTTGAGCTTCGGCCAAAGGGCAAAAAAGACAGGCGTATTTTTGTATCGTGCCGGAATATGGAAAAAGGTGCCGCGAAAAAAATCGGATGTGAAGTTGCATGTATCGGTTGCAACAGATGTGTAAAGGAGTGTAAATTCGATGCCATTGTGGTTGAAAATTTCAACGCTTACATTGATCCTGTCAAATGCAAACTTTGTCGTAAATGCGTATCAGTTTGCCCGAATAATGCTATTCATGAACTGAATTTCCCTCCCCGGAAAATAAAAGCTGAAACTTCAGAAGAAAAGCCTAAAGCAGTAAAAGCAAAAGCGGAAAAAGCTGCAGAAGTTGCAAAGAAGCCCGACACTAAAGCTCCGAACCGGAATGATAAGCCGGTCGAACAAGCAATTAATAATCAAGAAAAAGATAGTACTTCTGATAAATCACAAAAATTAGGAGAATAGATGCTTAAAACATTTCCAAAAGGTGGTGTCCACCCTCCCGAAAATAAGATATCGGCAGGGGCAGCAATTGAATCATTGCCCCCACCGGCTATTGTTTCAATCCCGATATCACAACAATTAGGAGCGCCTTCGAGCCCGGTTGTTAAAAAGGGTGACAAGATCAAAGTAGGACAAACCATTGCTCAAAGTGCTGGTTTTGTATCAACAAATATCCATTCATCGGTATCAGGTTCGGTACAGAAAATCGATAATATAATCGATGCAAGCGGTTACAAAAGGCTTTCAATAATAATAAAAGTCGATGGCGACGAATGGGATCCTAAAATCGACCGGAGCCCTGACATCAGAAGGGAGTTTAGCCTTTCAGGACCAGAGATAATACAAAAAGTGCTTGAATGTGGCATTGTTGGCCTGGGTGGTGCAACCTTCCCAACTCATGTAAAACTTTCAGTACCCAAGGGGATGAAAGCCGAAGTACTTATTATCAATGGCGTTGAATGCGAACCATACCTGACGTCGGACCACCGCCTGATGCTCGAACGATCAGAGGAACTGATTGTTGGTACACAGATTCTCATGAAAGCACTGGGTGTAAAAAAAGCAATGATTGGTATTGAAAATAACAAGCCTGATGCGATTAAAAAGCTTTCAGATCTTGCTGATAAAAATCCGGGCATCGAAGTATACCCATTAAAGGTTCAATACCCGCAGGGAGGTGAAAAACAATTGATTAAAGCCCTCACTAACCGCGAAGTACCATCGGGTGGACTTCCAATTGCCGTTGGTGCTGTTGTACATAATGTGGGTACTACGCTTGCAGTTTATGAGGCTGTTCAGAAAAACAAGCCGCTATTTGAACGCGTAGTAAGCCTTACCGGAAAATCGGTTAGCAAACCAGGGAATTATCTTGCAAGAATTGGAACACCGATAAGTGAACTTATCGAAGTCTCGGGTGGTTTACCAAACGATACAGGAAAAGTTATAAACGGGGGCCCAATGATGGGGAAAGCATTAAACTCACTTGAAGTCCCTGTTACAAAAGGAACTTCAGGAATAGTAATTATGCCTGAAACCGAATCGAAACGACGTTCTGTCAAGAACTGTATCCGCTGTGCCCGTTGTACGCAGGTTTGTCCTATGGGACTCGAACCATATCTTCTGATGACATTGTCGGAAAAAACAATGTGGGACAATGTTGAAAGTAATAATGTAATGGATTGTATCGAGTGTGGATCGTGCAGTTACACCTGCCCTGCCGACAGACCGCTCCTTGATTATATCCGCTTGGGAAAGACAACAGTAAGTAAAATAATGAGAGCGAGGAAACAATAATGAACAAGCTGTTAACAATATCACCATCCCCGCACAACTACGGGGACGACTCCACAAAAAAAATTATGTATGGAGTTGTAATTGCAATGATACCGGCAATGCTGGTTTCATTTTTTTACTTTGGACTGGGTGCTGTAATCTTGACAGTAACTGCTGTTGTTTCAGCAATGTTCTTTGAATATTTGATCCAGAAGTTTATCATGAAAAAGGAAGTTTCAATAACAGATGGTTCTGCGCTGGTAACAGGAGTACTATTAGCTTTCAACCTTCCAAGTAACTTACCACTTCATTTGATAATTCTTGGATCGTTTGTAGCAATTGCTGTTGGGAAAATGTCTTTTGGCGGGCTGGGACAAAATCCTTTTAACCCGGCACTGGTAGGTCGTGTATTTTTACTGATATCATTCCCGGTACAGATGACAAGCTGGCCAAAACCCGGAACCATGACAGCCTATTTGGATGCTGAAACAGGGGCTACACCACTTTCAATAGTTAAGGAGGGATTAAAAAATGGCGAAAGCTTTTCATCATTAATGAGCGAAATTCCTGCATATCCCGATCTGTTGATGGGGAATATGGGTGGTTCGCTTGGTGAAATTTCAGCTATTGCCCTGCTGATTGGATTTGGCTATATGTTATTCAGAAAAATCATCACCTGGCATATACCGGTAAGTGTTCTTGGAACAATCGCAATCTTTTCCGGAATACTTTGGGGAATAAATCCCGAAGGAAATGCCGATCCTCTTTTTCACTTGCTAACAGGAGGAGCAATGCTTGGGGCTATTTTTATGGCAACCGATATGGTAACATCACCCATGAGCATAAAAGGGCAAATTGTATTTGGCATTGGAATAGGCATTCTGACTATTGTTATAAGGGTATTTGGCGCATATCCCGAAGGTATGTCGTTCGCAATACTTATTATGAATGCCTTTGTTCCGCTTATTAATACCTATATGAAGCCTAAACGTTTTGGTGAAGTTCTACAAGATCAAAACGCATAATTGGAAATTTAATATTTGAAATTTGGTAATGATATTATTTTACCTGGAGATCAGAGCTAAAAAACAAAAATAACATGGCAAAAAAGGAATCGACTTTTATCAATATGGTGCTTACACTGTTTTTAGTTGCAGCGGTAGCATCAACAGCATTGGGCTATATTTATGAGTTAACCAAAGAGCCAATACGCCTGGCCAAAGAAAAGAAGGTGACTGATGCTATTAAGTCAGTTCTACCTACGTTCGATACTTTAGGCCAATCATACAAGCTTGTACCAGAAGGAGAGAAGGATAGTCTGGAGTTTTTCCCGGCTATGTCAGCTAATGGCGAATTAATAGGTACAGCAATTAAAACCTACACAAACCTTGGGTATAGTGGTTATATAGCGGTTATGTTTGGTTTAACATCTGAAGGTAATATTACCGGGTACTCTGTTTTGGATCACAAAGAAACTCCCGGATTGGGAACGAAAATGGAACCCTGGTTCAGAGATGAAACAAAACCTGGTCGATATATAATTGGAAAAAACCCATCGACGAATAATTTGACCGTATCGAAAGATGGTGGAGAAGTTGATGCAATTACTGCTGCAACAATCTCAACACGTGCATTTCTCGATGCCCTTGAGCGTGCTGCACGCACATTACCAATAGAAAAAGGAGGTAAAAAATGAGTAAAATAAGTATTATCACTCGTGGTTTTATTAAGGAGAATCCAGTACTTACACTTCTTCTTGGCTTGTGTCCGGCCTTAGGTGTTACTACCTCAGCAGTAAATGGACTCGGTATGGGAATGGCAACCACCTTTGTGTTGTTGATGTCGAATATTGTGGTATCACTCATTAAAACAGCTATACCAGACAAAGTTCGTATTCCTTCATTTATCGTAATTATTGCAACCTTTGTAACAATTGTTGAACTTACAATGCAAGCCTTCCTACCAAGTTTGTTTGATGCATTAGGTTTATTTATTCCACTTATCGTTGTTAACTGTTTGATTCTTGGACGTGCCGAAGCATGGGCTTCTAAGAATTCATTTGTTGACTCTGTTCTTGATGGATTAGGAATGGGCTTGGGCTTTGCTTTCGCACTTACACTCCTTGGAGGTGTTCGCGAAATTCTTGGTAGCGGATCTTTCTTTGGAATGAAATTCTTAGAAGGTGACGGGATGTTAGTATTCGTGTTATCCCCTGGTGCATTTATCGCACTTGGATACCTTGTAGCTGTAATGAACAAGTTAAAAAAGGCTTAGCATTTTTAGGAACTCGAAAAAGAAAAGAAAATGGAATATATCTTAATTATCATATCCGCAATTTTTGTCAACAACATCGTATTGGCAAAATTCCTTGGAATATGCCCATTTTTGGGTGTATCAAACAAGGTTGAAACTTCTATAGGTATGACCGGTGCTGTAGCTTTCGTAATGATTATTGCAACCATCGTAACTTATCTGATCCAGAAATTTATACTCGATGCTTTCGAAATCCAATTTATGCAAACCATTACATTTATTATTGTAATTGCATCATTGGTACAGATGGTAGAGATTATCCTTAAGAAAGTATCTCCACCACTCTATCAGGCTTTAGGAATTTTCTTACCATTGATTACCACTAACTGTGCTGTATTGGGTGTAGCTATTCTTACTATCCAAAACGATTACAATCTTTTAGAAGGTGTTATTTATGCACTTGCTAACGCAGTCGGTTTTGGTTTGGCACTGATTCTTTTTGCCGGTCTTCGCGAGCACCTCGATTTAATGGAAGTACCAAAAGGAATGAAAGGAGTCCCTATTGCTTTTGTTGTAGCTGGGTTATTAGCCATGGCGTTTATGGGATTCACCGGAATTGTTTAAAAAACCAATCTTATTATATTAAAGGGTGGCTCTATGGAGCTGCCCTTTTTTGTTCAAAATCATATCTGATTTCTTTATTCTGAAATTTTGATCTCAATTAAAAACATAATTCGCATTATTCATACCGAATAAAAAACATAGCACATCGTACTGATAAGTTGCTACTTGCATATACTAATCATTTTGTAGTGTTTGCATAAATTAAGCTATTGCGTAAGTTAAGGTTGAAATAAGCTATAAAAAAAAGATGGATATCGGGATAAATTTCTATTTCCCTGAAAAGCCTATCTGAAAATCATATCCGCTCGGATTTTGAAAAACCCTTAAATCAAACTCATCAATTATTGCCAAAAGATGATCAAAAATATCAGCCTGAATTGCTTCATATGGTGCCCAACGCTGATCGTTGCTGAAAACATAGATTTCAATCGGCAGGCCTTTTTCAGTAGGCTGTAGTTGTCGCACTAAAAAAGTCATATCCTGATGAATTTTCGGATGAGCCTTTAAATAATTTTCAATATATATCCTGAACGTCCCAACATTAGTAAGCCGCCTGATATTAGCCTTAACAACACCATCTTCCTTTAGGTCCTCATTTAGTTTTTGAATAGTTTTTCGTTTTTCCTTAATATAGTCTGATATATACCTGATCTTCTCAAAACTGTTCAGCATTTCTTCATCACAAAATCGGATACTTTCCATATCGATCCAAATCGAGCGTTTTATTCGCCTGCCACCCGACTCTTCCATGCCTTTCCAGTTATTAAACGAATCGGCAACCAGGGCATAAGTTGGTATTGTACTGATGGTTTTATCCCAGTTTTGTACTTTAACAGTATTAAGTGATATTTCAGTAACAATCCCGTCGGATTTATAATTTGGAACCTCGATCCAGTCGCCGGGTTTTACCATATGATTGGCCGACAATTGAATACTTGCAACAAATCCTAAAATGGTATCTTTAAAAACTAAAAGTAATACGGCAGCAAACGCTCCCAGTCCGGTAATAAAATATACAGGCGATTTATTGAGCAATATCGAAAGGATGATAATGCCACCAAACAAATATATGATAATCTTAACCAGCTGGATATATCCGGTAATTGGCCTGTTTTCAGCTATTTCGGTTGTTTCATATATTCCTTTAACGCCATTCAGAAAAGAATTCAGCAATAGCATTAGCATTAATATCATGTACAGGCTTGCGCCTGACCTGATTACCCTTGATATTGT
>CAYLZH010000011.1:0-36719 GCA_964388245.1 uncultured Bacteroidales bacterium | reverse complement strand
GGAGCCCTTTTTTTATTTTAATGGAAATTTGATACAAAGTTGTAAATATTCAATAAATTTGTTCTAAACCCAAAATTCCGGTGTATGGAAAAATTTGCGGATAAAACCAAGCAAGAGTTAATTGAAGAAATCGAAGGATTAAAAGAACAATTAAGAATACTTTCAGGAGCTGTTAAAAACAAAGTTGAAAGCAATGAGATTTCAATAGAACAAAACAAAGAATTGTTGATGCAAATTTACAATTCCTCTTCCGACTTAATGGCACTTTTAAAAGTTGAAACAAAGGATAGGTTTACCATATCATCATTCAATAACTCTTATTATAAAACTGCTCAAACGCTGAACCCAAAAATATCACACGATAAATTAACCGGTATTGATATCTTTGAATTAGGAAAATTATTGAATTGGCCCGAAGAAACTATAAATTCAACTATCAATGATTATAAAAAAGTATTGAAGTCTGGATTGTCGCTATTGAAAGTAGAAAAAGTTTCATTAAATGATAGTACTACTTATTTTGATTCAACATTCACTCCGATATTTAGTAAGAATGGCAAATGCGAACAGATTTTATATTCTGCGCGCAACATAACAGATAATGAGCAAGATCGAATAGCCCTTAAGAGAAGTGAAGAAAAGTATAAAATAATTTCTGAGATGATCTCGGATTATGCCTATGCTTACAAGATACTTGATGATGATACTTTAAATCCCGAATGGGTAACTGCAGGATTCGAAAAGATAACAGGATACACTTACGAGGAGTCGGAAAAAAAAGGGGGGTGGTCCACCTTAATATATCCGGAAGATATCCAGTTTGCTAAAACCAGATTTCAAAATTTAATTCAGGGAAAGAAAGATGTAAGTGAGTTTAGAATCAAAACCAAAAACGGCGAAATAAAATGGATAAGAGATTTTGGGTATCCTGAATGGGATAAAAATAAAAATCGCACAGTCAGAATATTCGGTGCTGCAATTGATATTACCTGGCAAAAGTTTGCAGAAAAATCTCTGGCTGACTCAGAGTTAAGATACCGTAATCTTTTTGACTCTTCACCAATTCCTCTTTGGGAAGAAGATTTTACCGAACTTCAAAAATATTTTGATCAGTTACAACTAAAAGGGGAATTAGATATAAGAGAATACTTTAACAATAAACCTGAAGAACTT
The DNA here is from genome assembly GCA_964388245.1 of uncultured Bacteroidales bacterium. Lineage (GTDB taxonomy): Bacteria > Bacteroidota > Bacteroidia > Bacteroidales > M50B96 > JAIOYV01. The sequence continues at coordinate 35,546 of CAYLZH010000011.1, read as the reverse complement.
TTTGCATGTAAAAAAAGGATTTTCATCAACGATATTAACAATGCCACTATTCATCTTCATGAAGCAAAGAACAAAGAAGAAGTATATCGAAATTTTGATAATATCTTCACAGAAAAATCGCTATTAGTCTTTAAAGAAATCGTTATTGCAATAGCCTCAGGAAAAAAAGAATTCAGCGCCGAAACCGAAACAAAGACATTATCAGGAATAGTTAAGCAGATTGAAATTCGCATGAAAGTCGATCCGCATCAACCTCGCGCTCTGCTTGCCACCCTGGATATTACCGATCGTAAAAAGGCAGAAGAAAATGTTCAACGACAAATATTTTTGAACAAACAAATTCTGGAGACCACTATGAACGGGTATATTCTTGCCGACGATAAGGGCAAGATTCTTGAAACAAATCCTGCCTATTGCCAGATGATTGGTTATGAGGCAAAAGAGATAGAAAAAATGAATATCAGGCAGTTAGAAGTTCAAATCCCTGATAAGGAAATTCAACGCCGTATTGATCAATTTGTTCGCAAAGGACATGACAGGTTCGAAACTCAACATAAAAGAAAAGATGGTAAAATTATCGACCTTAATGTTAATATTTCGATATTGCACAGAGATCAAAAACCACTTGTAGCCGCATTTGTTAATGACATTACTGAACAAAATAAAATTCAACAGTCGCTTAAAGAAAGTGAAGAAAAATACAGGGTATTAGTTGAATCTTCTAATGATAGTATTTTTATTGTACAAAACGGACTTATACAATTTGTTAACGAGAAACTAATTGAGATTTCAGAATATCAAAAGGATCAAATTTTAGGTAAATCTTTTCTCGATTTTGTATCGCCTCATGAAAAGGAAAAAGTCAGGAAAAATTATATAAATCGGGTTGCGGGAAATGAAGTCCCGGACTTTTATGAAACTGTCGCAGTTTCTCAATCAGGCAGGCAAATTCCGGTCGAAGTTAATATTATTCCAATTCAATATGAAGGCAATAGTGCCATCCAGGTTATTTGTCGCGACCTTAGCAAACGAAAACAAGCAGAACAAGAATTAAGAAAAAGTGAGGAGAAATACAGCAATATTGTTAACAACGCCAATGATGGTATTTATCTCCGCAAAATGGACGGAACAATTATTTATGCGAATAAAAAGTTTTGTGAAATCCATGAATATGATTTAGATGAAATCCTGGGAAGGAAATCCTGGGAATTTCTCCATCCTAACAGCTTAAAGAATATTATTGAAAGTGGTGAAATGGATAAAATCCAACATGGCGCACAATCGAAGGGCGAAGAGATTGGCATGACAAAAAGTGGGAAAGATATATATCTCGACATCCGAACCTCACCACTAATAATTGATGGAAAAAATGAAGGTGTTTTTGGTATTATTAGAGATATTACCGACAGGGTTCGTTCCGAGCAAAAGCTGAAACAACAGGAAAAGGAGTTAAATACAATTATTGATAACCTGCCGTTGACACTATTTGTGAAAGATGCAAAAACGCTGAGTTACCAACGATTTAACTCAGCAGGAGAGGAATTACTTGGATTCAAACGTGAAGATTTATACGGTAAAAACAACTATGACATCTTTAATAAAGAAGACGCTGATTTTTTCAGAGCGCAAGACAAGGAAGTATTAAAAACAGGGCAAATTCTCGATATTCCGGAAGAACCCATCAATACCCCGAAAGGAAAACGAATCCTACGTACTAAAAAAGTCGCCATCAATGACGATGAGGGCATTCCAAAATACATATTGAGCATTTCCGAAGATATAACTCAACGGATACAGGCTGAAAAATTAAAAGCTGTTCAATTGGATTTAATTGATTACAGCACCAACCACACAGTTAAAGATATCCTTAAAAAGTTCCTCGATGAGGCAGAAAGACTTACGGATAGCAATATTGGATTTTACCATTTTGTTGAAGACGACCAGGAAACCATTCATCTGCAAACCTGGTCGAATAATACCATGCAAAACATGTGTTCATTTAATATGGAAGATCATCATTATCCAATTTCGGAAGCTGGTGTTTGGGTTGATTGTGTCAAAGAACGTAAACCCGTTGTTCATAATGATTACGAATCCCTTCAGCATAAAAAAGGAACACCTGAAGGCCATGCAAAAATTATCAGGGAATTAGTTGTACCAGTTATCCGTAGCGAAAAAATAATGGCAATTCTCGGTGTAGGAAACAAAGTAAGTGATTATACAAATGATGATGTTAGTATTCTCCAGCAAATGGCCGACCTGGCCTGGGAAGTTGTTGAACGTAAAATTGCAGAAGAAAATCTTCGAAAAAGTGAGAACATGTTAAAACAACTTTTCAATAATATGAATAACGGAGCATTGGTTTTAAAAGCAACTAATAACGGAAGTGATTTTATCATCACCGATTTCAATAAAGCATCTGAAAAAATAGAAAATAGAACCAAAAATGATGTAATTGGAAAAAGTATTCTCGATTCGTTTCCGAGAATCAAAGAAACCGGTTTTTTCGATGCCCTTAAGCGAGTTTACCAAACCGGAATCCCGGAAAATATGCCTGCAATATTTAAGGAGAAAGGTCAAATTATTTATTGGCAACTGAACTATATTTATAAGCTTCAAACAGGCGAAGTTGTAACGGTTTACGAGGATGTAACCGATCAGAAAAAAACAGAAGAGTCGCTTCGCATAGCCGAAGAACAATACAGGATAATTACTGAATCCACTATAGATATTATTTTTATAGTTAACAAAACTGGCAAACAATTGTATTTCAACGAAGCTGTTAAGTCTGTCCTTGGATATGAGCAAGCCGAAGTTATAGGAAAATCATTTATAGGATTTGTTCCGAAAAGACAGCTACCCAAGTATTTTGAGATGCTGAAAGAAGTATTTCGAAACAAGGAAATAACTCATTTTTCTACACAAGTATATCACAAAGACGGACACTTGGTTGATGTTGAGATTAGCGGTAAGTTAACCAAATATAAAGGAAAAATAGTTGCACAAGGTACAATGCGCGATATTACCTGGAGGTTAAATGCCGAAAAAGAACTTGGACAACATCGCAAAAACCTGGAAGAAATGGTTAAAAAACGAACAGCCGAACTGGAAGAAAGAAACAAGGAACTGCAACGTTTTTACGATGCTACTATCGATCGTGAGTTTAGGATTAAGGAATTACGTGATGAAATTGAAAAGCTTAAAAAAACACAACAATAATTTACATAAAGGATATGAAAACAGGGATCAGGATTATCTTATTGTCAATTTCATTCGCAATTGTAATATGGATTGTAGATGCAATTTTAGATTCTATATTCTTTACTGAGAAAACATTTTGGGAATTGCTTATTCTGGACTTGCCGGAAAACGAAATCTACCACCGGCTTCTTGAGCTATCAATATTTATTTTATTCGGATTTATTGCAGCCAATATGGTAAATAAACGCAGAAATGCAGAAGAAGAAGCAATATCAGGAAAGGAATTTCTCGATGCTATTATCAATAGTAGCCCTTTTGCCATGTGGATTTCTGATAATGAAGGAAAAGTAATAAGAACAAATCCTTCACTTTGTAAAGCAATTAATCTTTCTGATAGTCAAATTACAGGTAAGTATAATGTACTAAATGATAAGAACCTCGAAATTGAAGGAACTATGCCCATGGTGAAAGCAGTATTTGAAAAACTTGAACCGGCCCGATTTGTAATGCCATGGAAAGTAGAAGAAGTAGGTGATGTAGATTTTGAAGGAGCCCACGATATGTTCATTGATGTTTCAATGTTTCCGATAATTAACCAAAAAGGTACATTAACCAATGTTGTTTGTCAATGGTTCGATATAAGTTCTCAAAAAAAGATACAATCAGAATTAGTTGAGCTCAAAAATAAGCTCGAAACAAAAGTCAATCAAAGAACAGAAGAATTAAACAGTAAAATAGCTGAACTTGAAACATTTTATGATTTTGCAGTTGAGCGGGAGCTTAAAATGGAAGAAATGCGTAAGCAGTTAGACCAATACAAAATTAGCATGGAAAAAAGTCATGAAAATCAAAATAAGAATTAAATTATTTGGTAGTTTTATTATAGTTAATCTTTTGTTTATCGCAATTGGGTGGCTGGCATTAGACAATATACAACTTTTACGGCAGAACGTAGAGATGACTCACGATCACCCTCTTACAGTTACTAAAGCGGCAGTAAAAATTGAATTTCTGATTACAGCTATTCACCGTTCGATGAAAAATGTTACACTTTCTTCATCACATAAATCAAGAGCAGAATATATTCGAATAGTTGAACAAAACGAATCGGCAATATTAGAGCAATTCAACATAATTCATAATAAAATTTTAGGTGAAGAAGGAAGAGCAATGGTCATACAGATACGTCTTGAGTTTTTAAACTGGAGGCCGATCCGCCACCGGATTATCGATCATATGGATGCAGGAAATTTCGAGCAAGCCCGGGAAATCACCATGAACGAGGGTTACAGGCATGTTCAACAAATTATAGCCGAGATGCATAAAATAGAGGACTATGCAGCAAAAAAAACCATGGTTTTTAACAAAAGCTCGTCACAAATTGCACATAAAGCCACAAGGTTGATACTTTTGTTAATAATTGGTGGCAGTATTATTTGTCTATTGATAGCCGGATATTTATCATTTTCAATTTCAAAACGGATTTCTTTGCTGAACAGTATAACTACAAAAATTACTGCCGGGGATCTCAATCAGGCGATTCAGATAAAAAGTTCAGATGAAATCGGGTTGTTGGCAAGCAATCTTAATGTTATGGCCGAAAAATTAAAGCAAAATCATAAATTATTAGAAACCCAAATACAGAAAAGGACAAAAGACCTTGAATTATCGAATCTTGAACTGAAAAACTTACAAAAACAACTGGAATCCAGTGTAAATGAAAGAACCAACGAATTAGATGATAAAGTAAAAAAACTGGATAAAAGTAAGCGTGCAATGTTATATATGGTGGAAGACCTTAACAGAATATCGAAAGAACTTAAATTGGAGCAACATAAACTTGAACTGGCAAATAAAGACCTCGAAGCCTTTGCCTATTCAATTTCACATGATTTAAGAGCCCCATTAAGACATATCGACGGATTTACCCGCTTACTAAAACCCTACCTGAATAACGAGGTCCCGGATGCTGAAGCCTACTTTAACAGGATTCGTTCGGCGGTTACAAAAATGTCGGCAATGATTGATAGCCTTCTTAAGTTTTCTCGCCTCGGCCGAAAAGAAATCAGAAAGATCAAAATAGATAGTAACATTATAATCCGACAGGTTGTAGATCAGTATATCGATAATGAAAAGAATAAGATACAATGTAAGATATCTGAATTACCTGAAATTTATGGCGATCCGGTTTTACTTCAAATGGTTTTCGAAAACCTGATAAATAATGCTATTAAATTCTCATCAGAAAAAAAACCTTGCAAAATCGATATAGGTTATGATGAAAGTTCCAATGAATTTTTTGTAAAAGACAATGGTATTGGCCTGAAGATGGAATACGCCGATAAACTGTTTGGTGTTTTTCAGCGCCTTCATACCGAAGAAGAATATGAAGGTTTAGGCATCGGACTGGCAAATGTAAAACAAATAATAAATAAACATGGAGGCACAATCAGGGTTGATGCCGAGCCAGATAAAGGAGCCACTTTCTTTTTGCATTTTCCAAAACACACAGGTCATGATTAATTTCACAAATTATATTTGGCTTAGAAAAACTTTTCTACCTTGGCTTTCGTATTAAAAATTGCCCATAAAAACAAAGGTGAATATTTCTAAAATTATTCAGCTATGAATCATCGACAGATGACATAAAAACAATGAATTATGGATATAAATGAGCCGATAAAAGTATTGTTGCTCGAAGACAACCCACTGGATGTGGAATTAATAAAACAAGAATTATTTTCAAAGCTGGAAGTAAAAATACAGTTCCACTGGGTAATTCATGAAGAAGAGTTTATCCAATCTCTTTGTGAATTTCAGCCTGATATTATCCTTAGCGATTACAACCTGCCAAAATATAATGGCCTTAAAGCACTGGCCTATTCAATAAAGCACGACCCTTTATTGCCATTTATTATTGTAACCGGTTCGCTCAGTGAAGAAATGGCAGCCGATTCCATTAAGGCAGGAGCCTGGGATTATGTTGTTAAAGACAGGCTTCAGCGATTACCCTCAGCCTTTGAAAACAGTTTGAAGCGAAAAGAAGAAAAACTTCAACAAAAATTTATACAGGATGAATTAAACAAAACCGAAAAACGCTTACAAAGCCAGCTAAAAATTTCACAATACAAAACCGATTCAATACAGGAACTGCTTGATGTATCGCTCCAGGAATCTATTCACCTGACAGAAAGCAAAATCGGTTTTTTTAATTTCTATAGTGAAGAAAAAAAACAATTCACTTTGAATACCTGGTCGAAAGAAACAATGGAAAAATGCTCCATAGTTGATCCACAATCAGTACAAAATCTTGATACCGTTGGGTGTTGGGGCGAAGCGGTTAGACAGCGAAAAGCTTTCTTCATAAATGATTTCAGTAAAAAAAATAAATACTTCAAAGGAATTCCTGAAGGCCATGTAAAACTTGAAAAATTCCTGACCGTTCCTATTTTCCGCGATAATCAGATTGTTGCAGTAGTTGGAGTTGCCAATAAAGCAAGCGATTATACTGAAAATGATATCTTACATCTTAACCTGTTGATGGCATCGGCATTACTTGTTGTTGAAAAACTTCAGTATAACCTTGAGATTAACGAAGCAAAAGAATTAGCTGAAAGAAACGAGGCCTACTATCGCACTATCTTCAACAATACCGGAAACGCGACCTGTATTATCGAAGAGGATTCGATGATATCCCTGACGAATCCTGGTTTTGAAAAACTCACAGGTTTTTCAAAAGATGAGATAGATGGAAAAATAAGTTGGACCGAATTAATTGCTCCTGAAGATCTCGAGCAAATGAAGGCCTATCACGCTGAAAGAAGGGATAAACAAAAATCTCCACCAAAGCAATATGAGTTTTCTTTTGTTCACAAAAAGGGAAAATATAAACGAGGGTATATTAATGTTGATATAATTCCGGGAACTAAAAAATCTGTTGCTTCTGTACTTGATATCTCCGAACGGGTAGTAATGGAAGATCAATTAAAAGAAAGCGAAGAAAAATATCGAAAGCTTGTTGAAAATATCGAGGTGGGAATCGGTTATGTCGATAAGAATGAACGGTTTACTTATATAAACAACGCGGGCGCTTTGATATTTGGCGAAAGTCAGGACAACATGACTGGTGCTTCTCTCAAAAAACACACTTCATCCTCAGCTTATAAAATAATTACTAATGAAACCAGTAAAAGAATAAAAGGTGAAACCAGTATTTATGAGGTTCAGGTTCAGCGTAAAAGCGGCGAGGAAAGATTAGTAAGGATTTTTGCTACACCGGAATTCGACAATCAAGGATTTTACATAGGTACTTTTGGAATTTTTTCGGATATCACCGATAATGTGAAATTACAAGAACAGGTAAAAGAAAGTGAGGAAAAATTCAGGCTGATAAGTACTTCGGCTCAGGATGCTATTATTATGATCGATAATGATGGCAACATTATATATTGGAATCCATCAGCGGAAAAAACTCTTGGTTATACATCAGTTGAAGTAATAGGAAAAAACCTGCACAAGCTACTTGCACCAAAAAAAATGTATAACTTATACCAACAAAAGTTCCCCACCTTCCAAAAAACCGGAAAAGGTAATGCAATAGGAAAAATTTCTGAACTGTTAGCAATTAAAAAAAATGGCGAAGTAATTCCAGTTGAACTTTCGCTCTCTAAAATGAAGATTAGTGATAAATGGGGAGCAGTTGGAATTCTCCGTGATATATCAATAAGGAAGAAAGCCGAGATTGAGCTTAAAAAAAGTGAAGAAAAATTCAGGAATCTGTTTAATGTTTCAACTGATCCGATATTAATTGTCGACCGGAGTGGAAAAATAATCGAAGTTAATGATGTTGCAGTAAAAACATTTGGGTATTCAATTGAGGAATTTCGAAAATTAAATGTTTCTGATATTGATGTGCTATTAGGCGAAGATCAAATAAATGCGAGTTTAAATGAATTAAATGAAAAGCTATATCAGAGATTTGAAACAATTGTACTGTCAAAAGATAAGCGTGAAATACCAGTTGATGTCAGTGCCAGGCTTATTGAATATGAAGGGAAAAAAGCCTCAATTAGTATTGCCCGCGATATAACTGAAAGAAAATTGGCAGAAAAAGAACTTCGTGAAAGCGAACTAAAACTTAAAACAATTTTAAACGAAATACAAGCAGGTGTAATTATTATCGACAAAGAAACAAAAACAGTAACTGACCTTAATCCGGCAGCAGCAAAAATGATCGGTTATAAAAAAAATGAAATTGTTGGTAAAAGTTGTTTCGATTTAATATGTCCGTTTGAAATCTGTCAGTTAGAAACTGATACGAAAATATGCGATGGCAAAGAAGGTGAAATTGTTACTGCCTTAGGCAATAATTTAGCGATAATTAAAAATGTTGCACAAGTTGAGCTACAAGGAAGGAAATATATAATTGAAAGTTTTGTTGACATTACAGAGCAGAAAAAACTCCAGCAAGGATTAATTGATGCACTGGAAAGAGCAAAGGAATCGGACCAGCTAAAATCGGCCTTTCTCGCCACTATGTCGCATGAACTTCGGACACCCCTCAATGCAGTTATTGGTTTTAGCGACCTGATAATGGATGGCCTCGACCAGGACAATGTAACTGAAATGGCCAGGCTGATAAATCAAAATGGAAATGAACTGCTAAAAATCATTGAGTCGATTTTCGAAATATCAATGCTGCAAAGTAAACTTGCCAGGGTCGAAACACATATTTTTTCAGTAGTCGAATTGTTTGCTTCTGTTAAGCAGGTGCTCAATACACAATTGCTGAAAGAAGGAAAAACCAATATTGCCACCTTCTATCAGCCCGATCCGAATAAAAAATATTTTGAGATTAAAACAGATAAGAATAAGCTTCTGCAAATCCTAAGCAATTTTATCAGTAACGCTGTTAAGTTTACTGATGAAGGTGAAATAGAATACGGATTTAAGGTACACAATAATGATATAGAATTTTTTATACGTGATTCAGGAATTGGTATCCCAGAGGAGAAACAGCAAATAATTTTTGATGAGTTCCGCCAGGTTGACGATTCGCATACAAGAAAACATGGAGGACTCGGACTCGGTTTAGCCCTTACAAAAGAACTTGCCAAAATTTTAGATGGAGAAGTAAAGGTACAATCACGAAAAGGAAATGGCAGTACATTTTGTTTTATGCTTAAAGATGCCATAGTTGTAAGCATTGAAAAGACAAGCATTGAAAAAATATCAACAAGCGGCTTTAATTTTACCGGAAAAACAATCCTCGTAGCCGAAGATATGGAATCAAATTATTTATATCTACGAAGAATTCTGCAGAAAACGCATGCTAAAATCCTGTGGGCTCAAAACGGCATTGATGCCGTTAATATGATCAGGCAAAATCCGTCTATCGACCTTGTGTTAATGGATATCAGAATGCCTGGTTTAAACGGGTACGAGGCAACAAAGCAAATAAAAGCAATGAATCCTGATATTTTTGTCATTGCCCAAACAGCATTTGCCATGTTACGCGACAAAGACAAAGCAATAAAATCGGGGTGCGATGATTATCTTGCCAAACCTATCAAACAGGATGTTCTTTTAAATACCATTAAAAAATTTCTTGATCCGGCATAAATAATTACTATAACCGGTAATATTATACTGGCATAACATCCGGAACTTTTTTCGGCCAAAAATAATTTGCAATTTTGCCGGGAAAGAAAATGGCTATGATAAATTTTCATGATGCGCTTGAATTATGTCTGAAATCTGCAATTGCAAAAGATACCGAACGAATTCACTTTACTCAATCGTTGAACAGTATACTTGCCGAGGATGTGGCATCCGATATCGATATGCCCCCTTTCGATAAAACAGCCGTCGATGGATATGCCTGCCGCAGGGCCGATTTAAACCTGGAACTTAAAGTACTTGAAATAATCCCCGCCGGAATTGAACCGGTAGCAACTATTACACACGGAACCTGTTCGAAAATAATGACGGGCGCCAGGATACCGGAAGGTGCCGATTGCGTTGTCATGGTCGAAGTTGTTGAGGAAACAGGCAATAACTCAGTTCGATTCACAGGCAAGACAACATCAAATAATATATGCTACCGTGCCGAAGATGTTAAACTCGGCGAGCGCATCCTTAAAAAGGGAGGCCTTATCCGGCCACAGGATATCGCCATGTTTGCTTCAGTAGGATATGTAAATCCATTGGTTTACAAAAAACCTGATGTAGCCATTCTCTCAACGGGCAATGAACTTGTGGAACCTAATGAAAAACCTGACTTGTCAAAAATCAGAAACAGCAACGCCTACCAATTATTAGCCCAGGTTGAAAAAATGGGAGCCCGGGGAAATTACTCAGGAATAGTTGAAGACACGGAGGACGCTTTATTAAGGATAATTTCTGAAGCAGAAACTGAAAATGATGTTATACTTCTTACGGGTGGTGTTTCAATGGGCGATTTCGATTTAGTGCCTAATATGTTAAAAGAATCAGGTTTCGATATCGGTTTTAAAAGTATTGCTATCCAACCGGGCCGGCCAACTCTTTTTGGAACAAAAGCAAACACATTTGTATTTGGCCTGCCAGGAAATCCCGTATCATCATTTACTCAATTCGAATTACTTGTAAAACCATTCCTGTATAAAATGATGGGGCACCATTATGCGCCGGACAACTTAGCCCTTCCTTTGGCCGAGGATTATACGCGAAAAAAAGCCGAAAGAGAAAAATGGATACCAGCTGTACTAAGTGAATTTGGCATGATAAAACCAACAAGCTACCACGGTTCAGCACATATTCATGCACTCTCATTTTCCGATTTTCTATTCAAGGTACCCATAGGTGTTTATCAAATTAATAAAGGAAATACTGTTCATGTTCGACCAATATAACCGGATAATTGATTATTTGCGCATTTCGGTTACCGACCGTTGTAACCTTCGTTGTACATACTGTATGCCCGCTGAAGGGATCAGGCTAATGCAGCACAATGATATTCTTTCGTTCGAAGAAATTCTTGAGGTTGTAAAAACCGGAGTCACACATGGAATAAAAAAAGTAAGGATAACCGGTGGCGAACCGTTAGTCAGGAAAGGGATAACAGGTTTTGTTAAGATGCTTTCAGGAATAAAAGGCATCGAAGACCTTAGCATGACTACAAACGGGATACTTTTAGAACAGTTTGCTCCTCCCCTTTCATCAGCCGGACTTCACAGGATAAATATCAGCCTCGACACCATTGATCCGGAGAAATTCAGTAACATAACAAGGGGCGGAGATATTAACAAGGTTTTCAGGGGAATTGAAGCAGCAAAAAAAGCCGGATTGCACCCAATAAAAATCAATACGGTAATCTACAAAAACCGTAATGAACCTGATGCATTGGAGGTAAAATCCTACTGCGAAAAAAACAATCTTGAAATCCGCTACATCCATGTAATGGAGTTAAGCAAAGGAGAATTCTCAATAGTTGAAGGAGGCGATGGTGGCGATTGTTCTAATTGCAACAGACTGCGTCTTACGGCAAATGGTATGATAAAGCCATGTTTATTCAGCGACAGGGAATACAGTGTCAGAGACCTGGGAATTGAAGAAGCCTATCGGTTGGCACTGTTAAACAAACCGGCCTGCGGTACTGTTAATGAAGTTGGTCAGTTTTATAACATTGGAGGATAACAAATGTCCAAACTTTCACACACCGATGATGCGGGAAAAGCCAATATGGTAGATGTAGGCCATAAGCCGATACAAAAGCGTACAGCCAGGGCATCAGGTTTTATAAAATTACAGCCCGATACAATCCGCCTGATTAGAAACAATCTAATGAAAAAAGGGGATGTTCTCACAATTGCAGAAATAGCAGGTATTCAGGGTGGTAAGAAAACAAGCGAACTGATCCCCTTGTGCCATCCATTGCAAATTACTAAAATTGATGTTAAGGCTACCCTTGAAGAAGGAGGCGTTCTTGTTAATTCTGAAGCAAAATGTGTAGGCCAAACCGGAATAGAAATGGAAGCACTCACTGCTGTTAATATCGCTTTACTAACCATCTATGATATGTGCAAGGCCGTTGATAAAAACATGCTCATTGAAAAAGTGCAGTTAATTGAAAAAACAAAATCTGATTTAACCTGAGAAAAATGGAACAGAATTCAACAATCAATATATTATCAGTAAATATTTCTGAAAAAAAAGGAACGGTTAAAAAAGCTGTCGACAAAATTACAGTTAATGAACTTGGCGTACAAAACGATGCCCATGCAGGCGATTGGCACCGTCAGGTAAGTCTGTTAGGGAAAGAAAGCTTTGATAAGTTCAGCAAAATGGCAGGACGACAAGTTAATTTTGGAGAATTTGCTGAAAATATAACTACTGAAGGCATCGAACTTTATAACACAACACCCGGCGACCGCTTTATTATTGGGAATGTTGAACTGGAAATAACTCAAATTGGGAAAAAATGCCATGGTACTGGTTGTGCCATTTTCAATGAAGTTGGAAACTGTGTCATGCCGAAGGAAGGAATATTCTGTAAAGTTATACGCCCGGGCGAAATCGCAAAAGGTGATAAAATGATCTACATGCCCGTTATTGAAAAGAATTAACAGATCCTTACATGACACAGTCTCAAATAAACATTTTATCGGTCAACCTGTCGGAAAAACATGGGCCTAAAAAACCGGTATCCGAAATCAATATTGATTCGAATGGAGTCACAGGTGATGTACACGCTGGAACTTCAAGGCCGGTGAGTATTTTTGCATTTCACCATGCAACAAAGTTTACCGCTCTTTGCGGAAGTAGAAAACCGGAATTTGGCGAGTTTGCCGAAAACATTACCGTTGATGGGCTGCAGGACACTAAGATTCAGACTTTTGATACCTTTAAATCGGGCGATGTAGAATTAGAAGTCGTAAAAGTTGGAAAACCATTTCATGATGAATTTCGCGAATTGGGAAATTATGTAATGCCCCGTGTAGGAATTTTTTGTCGTGTAAAGAATCCCGGAAACCTTAAACCGGGCAACGTTTTTCAATTTATTCCAAAACATTTCAGAATCCTTATTATTACATTAAGCGACCGTGCCAGTAAAGGAATTTACGAAGACCTGAGCGGTCCGGCTATAAGGGAACAGATGGAACAGCTATTCTCAAAAAACAAAAAACGATTCGAGGTCGAAAGCATTGTTATCCCTGACGATGCTGAACAACTTCATCAATACCTTCAGTTTGGAAAAACTAAATTCGATGTAATTCTAACAACAGGGGGTACCGGAATTGGCCCAAAGGATTGTACTGTCGATGTTGTAAAACCAATGTTGGAAAAGGAAATTCCCGGTATAATGGAAATGATCAGAATGAAATATGGAATAGCAAAACCGAACGCCTATCTAAGCCGGGGTGTCGCTGGGGTTATGGGCCAAAGTCTTGTTTATACACTGCCGGGTAGTGTTAGAGCTGTCCGTGAATATATGTCAGAAATCACCAAAACCTTGGATCACCTGATTTATATGAAACATGGTATTGATATCCATTGATGGAAGAATATGATCGTGTTATCACAGGTTATCGTACAACCATAAACCGCAACGATTCTCTTTCATTATTTGATAAAATCGACAGCGTATAAACTCCGGGAGGAAGCATTTCCACTTTTATCTGATAGGGTGATTCCTGATCCTGAATGCTCAATGATTTCATGATTTGTCCCTCCATTGAAGAAATCCATAGCTGCTTATCCCCTTTTGGTAAGCCGGAAATATTAATATAATCAACAGTCGGATTTGGATATACAGTAAGGCTGGATGTTGATGTTGGATTTATCTGATCCTCAATTGAAACAATAGTCAGCAGTGAATCGAGCGAGAACGAAACCATCGAACGGGCAAAGGTTCCGGCAATAATTTTCTGATAATAGGAATCGTATTCGATATCATAGATTGGGACAATAGGCATATCGCTTGCCAGCCGTGCCCATTTCAGGCCGCCGTTATCAGTAAAATAAACTCCTCCATCGGTTGCTGCAATAATTACCATATCGCCATATCCTTCAAGTATCACAAGATCGTTGACGGCAAGCTGGGGTAAATCGCCTGAGATATCGGTCCAGGTACTGCCATAATCATCCGATCGATGAATATGGGGAATAAAATCGTTATCGCGGTATCCTGAATGACTAACAAAAACTGAATTCGCAAAGTTTGGTGATGCTTTTACAGATGTCACATACCGGTTTGGTAAAGTACTGTAAATGTCCTCCCAGGTTGTTCCTCCGTTAAGGCTTCGCCAAACATTTCCGTCCGATGTACCAACATAAAGAATTGTTGAATCGATGGGTGATTCATGGATTGTGCTTATAACATGAAATTTGGAATTGATCCCATCGGTTAAATCAGAACTTATGGTCGACCAGCTTCCTGTAGGTGCATTTGAGTTTTTATAAATTCGATATGTCCCGGTATATAATACCGAAGGATCATGAGAACTCATAATAATTGGCATATCCCATGACCTGCGATCACTTGAGCTTATACCTGTTCCGAAATATTGCCAGTAACCCGAACCATTTGTGTAATAGAGCATTCCGTTTTGGGATTCAGAATATTGAATATTTGGATTTGAATAATCAAACAAAGGCTGAAATCCATCGCCCCCATTAATTCTTTCCCAGGAGTAGAAACTATTTTGACTTCCGTATAGGGTACCGTTATCCTGCGAACCACCTGCATAAAATCCGGGATTGTGTGGATCAACAGCAACGCGATAAAATTGGGTATTTGGAATATTATCAATATCGGTCCAGTTACTGCCACCATCTGTACTTTTATACAGGCCTCCATCCGTTGAACAAAGAATCGTAAGACTATCGATATATACCAGGTCGTGTTTGTCAGCATAAAATTGATTGGTTGCCCAATTAGGCCCGGCAGTATTCCAGATATAACCACCATCAGTCGATTTATATAAATCAACACCCAGTATGAACAATTCATTGTTGTTATATGGGCTAATCCTAATTTGGCCAAAATACCAGCCAAACCCCGAATAACAATAAATTAAGGGCTGACCAACAGGCAACGATATCCAGTTTGCACCTGCATCGGTGGTTTTATACACACCACCGATATTCAGGCTTGAACTTACGTACACAGCATACAGCATACTCGTATCGCTTGCCGACATGGTGAGGCCTATTCGTGATACATTCCCAGTGGGTAAACCGTTAGATAGTATATTCCATGAAACACCTCCATCGGTTGATTTATGGATACGTGAATCGGTACCGTAAATAAGGCTTTCGGAATTGTTTCTAATCCTGTTCCAACTTGCTGCATAAATCGTTTGCGTGTTGTTAGGGACAACTACGAGATCGATTATTCCGGCATCATCATCAACAAAAAGGACCTGGTTCCAGGTTTGTCCACCATTTGTGGATTTATATAATCCACGGTTATTGTCCCGTTCAAATGGAATTCCCATGGCTGCAACATAGATCAGGTTCGAATTATTCGGGTCAATAAATATCCTTGATATAATGCCAACCTCGGCCAAACCAAGATGTTCCCAGCTTGCTCCGCCATCGCTACTTTTATAAATTCCATCACCAACAAAAGGATAGCCGGTAATATTAGGATCCCCTGTTCCGGCATAAATGATATTTGGGTCCTGTGGGTCGAAAACCAACTCACCAATAGCCAGATATGAATGATCGTCGAATATTGATGTCCAGTTTTGACCAGCATCCACAGTTTTAAAAATTCCTCCAACCGCACAGCCGGCATAGATGATGCTTGTATCAAGCGGATGAACAATTACTTCATTTATCCGGCCTCCAATGTTTCCGGGGCCTTCATTTATCCAGGCTACCTGTGTAGGAAGCGCAGCATTTTTTTCCAGCTTACTTTGACGGACTTTCGTAAGTGCTTTTTTATAAGCCTTAATATCTATATGATCGTTTGGGTAGGCCCGCTGATGAAAAAAGAAATCGGATGGTAAACTTTTTGACTCGATTTTTCCTACTTTATGATTGGTTTGAATATCCCGGTCGGTCTTAAACACATTCAGCACAACAGGCAACAACAAACACATTATTAAATAACTTGATTTCTTCATTATTTCATCGAATAAAGCCTTTTGGATTAATTGTACACCTCTTTCACATATGCTATTAGCTTACAAAGCTATTTAAAATAAGTTCAAATGTCAAATTTTAAAAAGCTCGAATTTGAATGTTTCATCTGACAACATTAAAAACGCTCCTAATTCTTTGGATAAATGAGCGTATCCGTGGCAAGCATTTTCAACAAATAACCACGGCCCGGATAAAGGGTTTCTATAGCATTTATGTTCCATGCAGGCCAAAATACCAGTCCTGTACTGTTTTTCATTAGTTGAATATTCGAGCTGACGGGGCTTAACATATTTTCAAGCAAGGCAGGGGCAATCCGTAAATATGGAATTATTTGCCAGGTAGTGTCTAATTGGAGTTCTGTCTTCGTGGGCCGGATACGATAGCCGGTTATTGCGAGGGTATCGCCTGCATCCATGTAAATTTGGTAACCTTCTTTTATGTTGTAGTTGCCAATCAGGTTAAGGCCAAACTGTGGCCAGTAAATCGCACCTGCACTATTCTTGATTATTATCAAATTAGATACTATTGGTGTAAACAATGCTGCAATATTTGGAGTATCGGGCCTTATATAAGTCGACATGTAGCTCCAGCCTGAAGGAAGAACGATTTGCTGTTTGTCCTTATCTTTAAGTTTAACTATAAATGATGGATCGGATGGCCCAATATGGTATAAAGTAGTATCTATTATGGTTAGGCTATCTCCAAAAAATTTTCCTACACATATAATTGAACCATCATTATCCACACTTAATCCATAAATTTCATATTGGCTTGGGTCGCCGGTTGTAAATGGTTCAAACCATTCAAGTTCTCCATTGTCAGTGAACTTCATTACAAAAGGAATTTTATAATTTATTGTATCAAAATTTAACAGGGTGTCCTCGTCAAAATATAGATTCCCATTATTCCAACCTGCAATGAAAATATTGTTATCAGCATCAATAGCAATATCACAAAAATTAAATGAAAGGAAATGATTAAAAGTATAAATGTCGGTGTATAGACAATTAGCCCAAACAACCTCACCGTCCGGAGAGAGTTTCATAATATATCGTGCATGGGCACCGGGGTTTTCGAGTACAAAGTTATCGAACCACAGACCACTGGACAGAAAGGCCCCGGCACAGATAATTTCGTTATTGCGGTTAACATTTACATTGCGGCCAATTGAAATATCGGCATTCAGGCTATAGAACCATAATGGCTCGCCAGCAGGAGTAAACTTGGCCACGAAACCCCTTTTTTCATTGCAGGGTGGCAGGGTATCCGTTCCCAATACAAAATCGTTGCTCATATAGTATCCGGTACCTACAATATTTCCATCATAATCGCTGGAAAGGGAATAAATTTCATCATATCCTGATCCTCCATATTGTTTCGCCCAAAGCATATTTCCATCAAGGCTATACTTTGCGATTATACAATCCAGTCCTCCATTACTATCAATTGAAACAGTATCTAAATATCCTGACTGGCTAAAATTAACGCAGATTACTAGATTTTCATTGCTACTAACGGTAAAACAGTTGTATGATGCACCAAGGAACTCTTTTGCCCATATCTCATTACCATTCGAATCGTGTTTATAGATACCATGACACACTCCCCAGTTTGTATTGTTGATAAATGTATCTCCTGCAAATATATAAACTGCATCCTCAATACCATGCCCATTTGTATAAGTATCCCCATCTTTTGTAGCAATTAAATCATCACTGTGAAAGCTTAACCAAGCAGCTGCAGCATTAATTGACTTAACCCAACTTACACTCGATAAATATGTTAATTTCCCTAAGATATATGAATATACATTATTAAAAATAAAACTGTCTATTTGAAACGATGAATTTGTTTCTTGACCGTTGAAATATATGTTATTCAATGAATCGACCCCACAGTCGCTTATTATCAGGTTTTCGCCCGGTGCTTCTTCAATCTTTTTAACCCATTCAAGGTAAGGCTGGCAATACATGGAACCTGCAGAGAGGACAGAAAAAAAAATTATCAAAATATATTTGAACAGCATATAACCTGAATAATTCATAAATGTTTCTATTACGAATGCAAAATGCTTTGACAAAAGACAATGCTCATATTTCCAGACCTTACAATAGTTCACTATTCCTGCGTCCTGTAAATATTGCGCTTGCCTTTTCTCTGTACATTTTAACACTCTCATGACGAAAATTTATGAATTAATCAGGATAAAAAAAATGTGGCAGGGAGTAACCCCTGCCTTTTGTTAAAACTTTATTTTATTATAATCATTCTTCTGCTATCTTCGAATTCACCTGCTTTTAATGTATAGTGATATACACCTCCGGCTAATTCCGCCGATGAAAAATTAAACGAATTGTTTCCCTTTTCACGTAATCCTAAATTGTAGTAATGTATTTGTTTCCCCTCCTGATTATATACCATATTTGTTATATGGTAATCGGAATCAAGATAAAAACGAATAGTTGTTTTTCCTGAATGGGGATTTGGCATGTTTTGCATCAACCGGTTTTCCACTATCGTTGCTGTCCTTTTAATACTGCCGGCTATGCTTATGCCATTCGCTGTATACTTCCCACTCCCTTCATGCCATAATAACACTTCAAATGGTTCTTCTGTCCCGGATAATTGCGAAAACAACTTAAAACTCATTTGCTCCAATTCACCGAGGCCATTAGGTGTAATTTCTGTACCAACTGCACCCCAAACTGTTATAGCCATATTGTCACCGCAATACATCCCGCTGCCAACGAGTTGTTGATTTGTGTTGAAAACACCGATTTCGTCACCCCAGACCGGTTCAATATCCCATGCCGAATTTTCAATCCCCAGGGCCAAACTGTTGTTCGTACGGCTTGTAGTTACAAAATGCTTTGGTATGGGTTTCGGGGTATACGACTTTAATACATTCAGTGTATCATTGGCCGGATAATACAAGGTATCAATTGTATTCATTTTAACCTCATATCCCTGTCCGGGTATCATTGTATCAATAAAATTCACATTAAACTCAGGCCAGTAAACAATTCCATCCTGGTTTTTTATTATCTTAACATTATCAATATCTTCAATTCCATTTTCAAATATGGGTTCAATATCAGCAATACCCGTACGGAGGTAAGCAACAAGGCACCAATCAGGGTCTACTCCGTTTAGTGGTACCGGTGTTTCCTCCGGTTTAACAGCCGTTCCCCAAACTTCGAGTGTATCGGCTGCCGACATTGAAACTTTATATGCTTTTTCAACTTCAATATCACCAATTCCATTATGCTGTCCGGGCACATACGATGTATCGTAATTTTCCACAATGTTTACATTGTCAGAAATTTCAGACATTACATTATCAATATCTGCACTATCAGGTTCAATACAGGTTGAAAATATACTCCAGCCCTGGCGTAGAGGGATTTCCTGTACCTGGTAAAGGCCCGTAATTCTGCACGAATCACCAGGGATATAAATTCCCCGGTTCGAATAGTTCGTGTCGTACTTTGCCTGTAATTCAATATATTCCATACTCGAAGCATCGTAATAGAAATAAAAGAATTCTTCATCTTCAAGAAAGCCGTTTCCGGCCGAATCGCGGGGCGAAACTCCACACTCCCTGACTGTATCACCCCACATTATAAAACCGCCACAGGTAATTGAATCATTTCTTCGGGAACATATAGCAAGATAATCATCAGCAGCAGTGTTTTCCCCATTAATTTTTACAGGAATACTCTTTGGGATATATACAATAATGCCGGGATCCTGATTGGATACAATAAAGCTGCAATAGCGCGATTCGTATGCACCTGCATCATTTTTTCCACATTTTGGCCTGTAGGTTTCAAAGTATGAGTTGCATGTCGGGCATGTGAAAGATAAATTGTAACCATGGTTGCAATGGCGACAATCGTGCTCAAGAAATGGCAATCCATAATAGTAGTTTGAGCAGGCATTAATTGCTCCTGAAGTTGGCTTTAAATCGTTATTGCTTAATGGACTAACAAAGTGCGGGCCGTAAATATTAGGATATAGTTTATTTGTGCTGGTGCCTAATGCGTTTAAAAGGTAATTTGTACCGTTTGCAGAATAATACGACTGTGTTGTAGTATTGGATAGCGCAATGATATTATAAAAGAACCGGTTGCTACCACCTGTAAAACTTGTGTTTGCCATGAGGTTTACCCCGTATGAGTAGGGCTTCACTATAGTATTGTTATAGATATTAAAGAAATAACTAGAGGTTCCGGCCATTTGTTGGTTATTATCGATATGGATGGCCGATATGGTGTAATCAGGATTTGTATTATAAAAACCTGCCTCTGTTATTACATTGTTATAATAGTTATTGCTTCCTTTTCCACAATCATAAATTCCATGCCCCTTCCCGTAACGTATGATATTATTGTATACTTCGCAATTGCTGCTTTTTAATCCAACAACAATCGCTGCATAAGGGCAATGGTCCTGATCAAAATTTGGTATAGAATAACCATAGTTCCTTACACTGTTGTTATAAATATAACCTTTGCCGGTTTCACCGTATAGTGCTATACCGTTCGAATCTGTTTCATTGAGTATGTTGTGGTAAATGTAAGTTTCAAACATCATATGGCAAAAATAATCAATACCCTGATGGGGGTGGGCAATTTCGACCTCCTTGTTTCCGAGGATGATCCCGTTTCCTTCAATATCCTCAAGCTTATTATGGTTTACATTGATATGCTCCATTTTGGCATCGGTGCCCGGTAAAGCATTTGGATCGTCGGAATACCAGGTGTTCTGGTCGTTTGGATCAAAATCCCAATCGGTCCGGATCCCGTCACCAATAATATCATGGATATAAACATGGTCTATTTTAATATTACTGCAGAACGGGCCTATTACTATACCATGCTGTTCGCTCAATGTACAGGCAGCTTGCTTGCAGAGTTCTATACCATACCCGAAACTGCTGCTGCCTGTACCTGTTAAATGCACATTTTCAACATTTTCGAATTTTATAAGGTAATCTTCGGAAGCTTCATTGTTGATGAGTACTTTAGTCGTGCAGTTTTCGTTTTTTATAGTAATCGGATATTCTGCTGCTGAATATATTCCTTCAGACCCTGGTGAATTATCAAACTCTAAATGTCCCCTTGATCCGGCTTCAATAATTACGATATCAGCCGCATTGGTGCTTGCGAGATTAAATTGAACATCTGTAACACTAACATAATATGTTGTTACAGTTTGTGCTAAAAGTGTTGTGGTTGCACACGTAGCACATAATGTAATAATTAATAAATATATCTTTTTCATTTGTTGGAAATTTAAACTTTTAGGATTTTGTTATTTCTATGAGCAACCCTTGAATAGGTGCCATTAAAAAGTTTGATTAGCCAGGCAAAAATACCTGGCCTGATTGTCGAATTTGTTCTTGCAGATTTTAAAAATATACTTACCGGGTTGCAACAATAGTAAGAGGATATTGCTCTCTCTCTCTCTACAAACATTGGGTTTTGCAGTGATGTAAGTACTATCTCAATTAATTGATACATTAAATTTGTAATAATCAAGTATCAAATTTACTTGAATAATTTTACAAATCACAATGATGTTAACTAAAATATTTCTGGTTTGTTGAAAACCAGGATTCACGGATTATATTTTGCACTGACAAAAATTTTCTGATAATCACTTGTTTGCATTAATTCCTTTAAGCCAATATCAGGATTATTCTCTAAATATCTCTTTACTATTTGCCAGCCAATCCAGTTTCCGACACGTGCCGGCGAGTTTTTAAAACCTGATGTAAACGGGCCGTCTTTTGTAAACCGGATTATATTTTTCAGTTTCGATGAATACAACAATTGGTTTTCAATCAAATAAGAGTACATTTCCTTTTCATATTTATTGCAATATGCCAGACTTTTCTTCGAATACCTCATTAAAAGTGAGTCGTGTATTTCGGGCATCATTGCCTTTACAAAATGAAGCTGTCGTCCGAAGTAAATCATTTTGTTCAGTAAATTATCAACCGAGTCGTTATAAGGAAACTCCATTGCCGCCCAGGCCCTCATACAATCAATTGCAATGTTCTCTTTGTTGAGTTGCTTCCGGGCAAAAACCGGATATCCTAATTGCCTGTAAAACTTACTGTTGCTTCCCAGGTATTTATCGAGCCCAATCCCTAACAGCGCCGAATCGGTAACTACTGATTGATTAAATCCCCCGATAAATGTAATAACTTCAGGAATGGTCATTTCGGGGAAATAATGATGAAAATGTTTAAAAGCCCCGGTAAGTTCATTTTGCAGGTATTCCGAAGAATTATATAACTGCTGACTTTCTTCGAATGATTTAAGAATTACAGGATCATTGATGAACTGAAGTAAACGATCGGCAAAATCTTTATCGTTTGTTCCTCCGACATTGAGGATTTGATAGGTATACAGATCCCAAAAAGGTGTGTATTTCGAACTTAGCTTATGAATTTCATCCCAGGTGTTTTGCTGATTAACCTGGAAAAGTTCCATATCGAAGCGCAAAATCTTAATCTCAACATCGATGTTCGAAGTGTCAATTTTCAGGTCATCATTCTTGCATGATGCAACAAATACAAGTAGTGATAGAATTACAGGGATTAGAGCCGGTCTCATACTATCGAATTTTTTGATTTTGATTAAAAGAAATATTTTTGCACATTAATTGTTTTTATACAAAACCCAAAATTATGAAAAAGAGTATAATTATCGCCATAATAATGTCTGTAAGCCTTATGGCTGCTGCCCAGGATGCTGATAAAAAAATCAGGATCGGCCTCGAAATGACCCCTTCGTTTTCATGGTTTAAATCTGATTATGAAAATGTTGAAAACGATGCGCTTAAACTTAGCAACCGGGTTGGTGTTAATTTCGATTACAATTTTGTTCATAACTATTTTGTGTCGACAGGTATTTTCCTGAACTGGCAAAAAGGCAAACTAAAGTATTCCGACGAAAATATACCGTTCGATATTGATGATGAAATCCTGACATTCAACTCAGAAGGAACAGGAGAATCGGTTGCTATCAGCTATAAAATGAAGTATGTTGAAATTCCTGTTAGCCTTAAGCTCAAGACAAACGAAATTGGTTACATGACCTATTTTGCCAAATTTGGACTGAACACGGCATTCAATATCTCAGCATTGGGCGATGCCAACCAACTGGCTGTTGAAGACGGCGACCTGAACAAAGAAGTCAATTTCCTGAATGCCGGATACCATATCGGAGGCGGTGCTGAATATTCCCTTTCATCGAATTTTATTTTAACCAGCAGCCTGATATTTCAGCAGGGCTTTATCGATATTACAACTAATACTCCAGGCCGTACGAGCGATAAAACTATCCTTAATAATGTGCGCCTAAGCCTTGGTGTATTTTTTTAGAGTTATTTACCTAAGCGGTCATTTGAAGGGATTTCTATTACAAATCCAGGTTTTAGTTGATCAGTGATTAAAACTTTCACATTACCTTTGCATGAATCGAGAAAAAATCTTTTTAACATGAAAATAGCACTCGCTCAACTAAACTATCATATTGCAAACTTTTCTGCAAACAGCGACAAGATCATTGCCCATATTAATAAGGCAAAATCTATGGGAGCCGATCTGATTGTATTCTCCGAACTAAGTTTATGTGGGTATCCACCGCAGGATTTTTTAGAACAGGAAGATATTATATCAGAAACGAAAAAACACATCGACTTAATTACTAAGGCAAGTAAGGGTATTGCTGTTATTTTTGGCGCTCCTTTAATCAATAAAAGTAAAAAAGGTAAAAAACTTTTCAATGCTGCCATTTTTGTCGAAAATGGTAAAGTCAAACATATTCAGGCAAAAACGCACCTGCCCACCTACGATGTTTTCGACGAGTACCGGTATTTTGAACACAACACCACCTTCGATGCCATTGATTACAAAGGGAAGCGATTTGCATTAACTATATGTGAAGATCTCTGGGACACCCAACCTGTTGGCAATTCATTCGCAAAAGATAAGCTCTACACCGTTTCTCCAATGGAAAAATACAGCCATCAGAATCCTGATTTTGTTATAAATATTGCAGCATCGCCATTTTCATATAATCAGGATGACAACCGTCGGAATATCTTAATAAATAACGCCAGAGAATTTTCTGTCCCGATCATTTATGTAAACCAGGTGGGAGCCCAAACCGAGTTAATTTTTGATGGCGGATCAATGGTGCTGAATTCTAAGGGTCAGGTAGTGAAGAACCTGAAACATTTCGAAGAAGATTTCCAATTGATCGAGGTAAATAAAATCAACAATCTGCCTGAGGTAAAATCCCACGAGTTTGACAGAATAGCAAAAATCAATGATGCCCTGGTAATTGGAATCCGGGATTATTTTAACAAGATGAATTTCTCGAAAGCTACTCTTGGTCTTTCAGGAGGAATAGATTCTGCTGTAACCCTTGCTATTGCTGCACAGGCTTTGGGTAGTGAAAATATAAAAGTATTATTGCTTCCTTCGAAATATTCATCTAATCATTCGATAAATGATGCTGTTGAACTTGCCGAAAACCTGAATGTTTCGTATGAGATAATTAACATTGAAAAAATCGTGTCGGCCTTCGACCAAAGTCTATCAGCACTTTTCAGCAACCTCCCCGAAGACATTACCGAAGAAAACATCCAGGCCCGTGCAAGAGGAATTATTTTAATGGCACTGTCGAATAAGTTTGGCAATATATTGCTGAACACATCAAATAAAAGCGAAGCAGCTGTCGGATACGGCACCTTGTACGGCGATATGAACGGTGGATTATCCGTATTGGGCGATGTTTACAAAACCGATGTTTTTAAATTGGCAAGATACATTAACATTGGCAGAGAGATTATTCCTGAAAATACTATTACTAAACCACCATCGGCCGAGTTACGACCCGATCAGAGAGATAGCGATTCACTTCCTGATTATGAAACACTCGACACAATCCTGTTTAATTATATTGAATTGAAGAAATCGTCAGGTGATATTGCAGCCCTGGGTTTCGACCACGACCTTGTTAAAAAAGTAATATCTATGGTTAACCGAAACGAATACAAACGATTCCAGTCGCCACCGATTTTGCGTGTATCGTCGAAAGCTTTTGGTTTTGGACGACGAATGCCTCTGGTTGCCAGGTATTAGAAAAATGAATTCGATACGATTGCATAAAGTAACACTATCCGAATTACTTCAGTAAAACTTTATCCTGATCGTTTACTTTACAACAACAAATCGCTTCACCTGAACACCTTTTTCCTGAACATATCGTAAATAATACACCCCGCACAAATATTTGTCAAGATGAATTGATGATTGTTGTGCAGGCGAATCGATACTTTGAATTAATTCTCCCTGTTGATTGTAAACACACAACCAGCTTTGTGCGATGGGATTTCTCTGAATCGGATTTGTAATAAATCTGAT
Organism: uncultured Bacteroidales bacterium; assembly: GCA_964388245.1. Classification (GTDB taxonomy): domain Bacteria; phylum Bacteroidota; class Bacteroidia; order Bacteroidales; family M50B96; genus JAIOYV01. The sequence continues at coordinate 9,769 of CAYLZH010000011.1, read as the reverse complement.
GCCGGGACCGGAAAAATTTCGAAACCACTTTTCTGAATTTCCTTAGCCGAAACAAGTCCTGGTGTAGCATTAACTTCGATATTGTCTAACCACAAACTGTTTCCCCGGTCATTAACACTTGTAAACTTTAGCATAATGCTGCCACTACCAACGAATTGAGAGATATCAATGGTGTCATTTCGCCAATGCTCTTCTTTCTGAGGATAAAAACGGGAACTTCCCATGTTATGTGGAAAAGTCTCAAGACTATCGCCACCGTTGGCATAAAGCAAGAAAGGAAAGCTCACTCCACAATCAGTGGATGCATAAATCTTTATAGAGTCATTTGTCCATGACCTACGCTGGCGATATGCAATGTCGTACATTAACTGCAGGCCGCCTGTATCGGGGAGTGATATTAACGGGCTAATCAAATCATTGGTTTGGCCCAGCTCAGGCTTATAATAAAAATGATCCATATATACCGATTTTATTGAGTTAATTAATCCGCTGCAAGTATCAACCTTCCAGGTCAACAGGCTGTCATGATTTTCAAGCGACCAGCTTGTGTTGATAAATAGCCTGTCGGCAGTATCAAAAGTTTCGATAAATGGTAAAGTAAAGGTTTCAACAATCCTGATAGTATGCGTACCAAAATTATTATAAGAATTGAACTCAGCCGGATTTCCATCAATAGATAATTCAACCTGAAGAACATGATAACCTGGCAGTAAATCCAATGGAGCGAAACTATATGTTTGTGATTGATTGGGGAATAAGTTGCCTGTCCAATTAGTAACTAATAATTCTGTTTTATCAACAATTAACCTGATTTGAATATCAGTTATTGTATCCAGCCCACGATTAGAAAACCTGATTTCAGAAATGATTTGAGAATTACAGGAAAATGTTTCATTGGGTAAAATAAATTCATCAAATACCAAATCCAGGTCCGGGCTAACAGGTGAAACCGGTACATAAGTCTGACTGAGATAGTTAAATGCAGCGAAGACATCTATTAATCCATTACCATAAATATTATCTTCACCTGCCGGCCCCAAATCTGATGCAGTAAAATACAAAGCAAGTTTAATTTCCTCTCCACTCAGATAAGGGAATGCCTCTTTTAATAATAGGATGGCACCTGCCACGTGGGGCGATGCCATAGATGTTCCACTCAATGTTCCATAATCATCCTGGCCCATTGCCGATCTAACATCCTGACCAGGTGCAACTACTTCAGGTTTAATTTGCAGACTTCCGCTATCGGCACAAACAGTGGGGCCCCTGCTCGAAAAATCTGAAATAAGCAAGCTGGGAGTATTAGCGTTGACACTTCCAACAGCAAACGCATTTACAAGACTTTTTGCTTTGTGCCCCGGTTCTCCAACCGATCCGGCGCCAAGGTCTCCATCGTTTCCTGCTGAAAATACGGCTGCGATCCCGGCAGCTTCCACAACATCCATAATTGCTGTATAGGGCGAATTACATTGAAATGTATCAGGCGGATCGACCCAACCCCATGAGTTATTTATTACATCAGGAATATCATTAACGGTACTTGTATCGCCATCAGGATTTAGTGCCCATTCGAATGAGGACATGATCTCGGGTAGCGTTCTCAAATAATACAGATCACTAACAATAGGATCAGAACTTATCCAGAGTGCATCAAAAGCAACACCAATAGTATCGCTGGTTACCGGATTGAGCCCCATCATTGTACCGATTGTATGTGTACCATGACTGTGATCGGATATATCTAAAGGAACCGGATTATTAAACGGAAACCAGCACTGGCTGATTGGCATATAATTTCCAAGGTAATTTCTCTTTATCGAAGGATGGCGGAAATTCACACCTGTATCAACATTCATACCTATCCGGTTTTTACCGGTGTAACCCATCGCCCATAACTTGTGGGCATTTATGGCTATCAATCCTGGTTCGGCACCGGTAGTTGATTTTATCGATTGATATGAAGATTCAACCGGATCCAAAATCTTAAAACGATAAGTATTTAATTCGATAATCCCAATATCATTTCTTTCTGAAAGCTGATAGATTAAATCAGGACTGGCTTCTATTGAAAGCATGTTCATTATCCAGAACGACTGCAAGTTTATAGCACCACGGCCTTCTTCCTTTTCGATAACCGAAATTAATTCTTTTTGAGTTTGCCCGGCCAATTGTTGCAGTTCGAAAATCACTGTCTTCGTCCTTTCATCCAACGGAATATCACGTAATCTGAATTCCTGATGAAGTGAATCAACATCAAGTTGTTGTTTAAGGTAAATATTAACAGGTATAAAATCAGTTGCTGAGGAAAATAAAAGCTGATCATTTAATCGGTTATCAATATAAGCCTGGGCACTGATCTCACTCAGATATCCCATTAATATCAGGAAGAATAATATTCTTTTCATTTCGTACAATTTTATAATGGTCAAAAGTAATGATTTAAAATCTTGTTAATTCTTGTTTTTCAAAATGAAAAGTAGTAATTATGTATCCGATTAGAGATTTTTAGATAGGAACATGAAACATATAACAGCCACCCTGTTGATTATTTTTTGTGGATATTTACTTCATGCACAAATTATTTTTCCTGAATCGTTTAGCTTATTGGATTACAATGGTAACAATTATGTTACTACAGTAAAATCGCAGCAGGGAGGTACATGCTGGACCCATGGCGCAATGGCTTCAATGGAAAGTAACCTTGCAATGACAGGTACATGGAGCGCAGCAGGGGAGATAGGTGAACCAAATCTGGCCGAATACCATCTCGATTGGTGGAACGGATTTAATGAGTATAATAACGATGATATTGTACCATTTGACAGTAGCGGGCTCCAGGTTCATATGGGTGGTGACTACCTTGTAACAGCTGCCTATCTTTCGAGAGGTGATGGTGCTGTTCGCGACATCGACGGGCAATCTTATGGAACTCCTCCGGCACGCACCGATTCAAGTTACCATTATTATTATGCACGTTATATTGAGTGGTATTCAGTAAAAGATAGTCTGAATCAGATTGAAACAATTAAACAGAAATTAATGGAGCACGGGGCAATCGGAACTTGTATGTGTTATAGCCCTTCGTTTATCAACAGTAACTTTATGCATTATCAGCCCCCATATACCTCTGCAGATCCAAACCATGCGATAACCATTGTAGGTTGGAATGATATTGTCAGTACACAGGCACCTTACCCGGGAGCATGGTTATGTAAAAACAGTTGGGGTACAGGTTGGGGTCAATCAGGATATTTCTGGATATCTTACTACGATAAACATGCTGGCAGGCACCCTGAAATGGGAGCAATATCGTTTCAGGATGTCGAACCTATGCAATATAATCACATATACTATCATGATTATCATGGCTGGCGCGACACAAAAGTTGATTGCAACAGCGCTTTTAATGCTTTTATTGCCAATAAACACGAAACTATTAAAGCAATAAGTTTCTATACCGCTTCCGATAGTGTTAATTTCGAAGCCGTTATATTTGGTACATTTGTTTCCGGTCAATTATTGGATACGCTTTGCCATGCCTCCGGACACATTAATCATACAGGCTTTCACACCATCGATTTTAACAATAGTGTGCCCATTAAACCTGGCGATTCAATCTATGCTTACGTATATTTAGACCAGGGAGGTCAGCCCTATGACAGAACTTCAGATATCCCAGTCTTACTTGGCGGAGGTTCACGAACAATTGTTAAATCATCTGCATCGCCCGGTCAAAGTTATTATTACGCTGATGGAAGCTGGCAGGATTTTTATTTTGAGGATACTACAGCGAATTTTTGTATGAAGATTTTATGTATCGATAATTTGCTTACCGATATTGAAATACCTGCTAAGGGGAACCAACATGAATTCATTCTTTATCCGAATCCGGCAAATGAATTTGTCTATATTAAAATAGCAAGCAAAAATAGCAGTGCCATTACAATCGATCTCTTCTCTGCTTCCGGTTCAATAATTCGTAATCTATACAATGGACATTTGAATTCTGGGACCAATATTATCCCTGTTAATCTACAGGATTCTCAGATTGGTAAACCTGGAAATGGGATTTATTATGTTCGTTTGAAAACTGATTCAGGTATACAAAGCAAATCCATATTAATTATCGATTAAATAACTTATTTGGTAGATTCTAACGAACACTATTTAGATTGGTTCTGAATTGAGTCTATTTAGGTAAATGTTTACCTTTTTGCCTGTATATTTATGCCTCAATAACTATTAGAAATTCTTATGGGAAACATTGTCCATTTAAGCGAAGCTTCATCCATTGGAATTCATGCAATTGTAATAATTGCTCAATCAGGATCACAGGTAAATGTCCAAAGTATTGCCGATCAAACCGGATCATCGAGGCATCATGTAGCAAAAGTACTTCAACGCTTAAGCAAAGCCGGGTATATTGTATCATCAAGGGGGCCCCTTGGTGGATTCAAGCTGAGCCGAAAACCAAACGAAATAACCTTATTAGAGATATATGAGACTATCGAAGGACAAATAAATATTCCCAATTGTCCGGCCGATCATAAAGTATGTCCTTTTGGTCAATGCCTGATGGATGATGTTGCCCAGCAAATGACCATTCAATTTAAACAATACCTGGAATCGAAGACAGTTGAATCATACATGCAAAAAAACAATAAATAATCATTATTCCGGCCACTAATTCTTTCAAATAAAGAATTGTATCTTAATCTGAAATAGTCTTTCAGATAGTGTATTACCCTCCTCTCCTATTTTGAATTATCGACATTCTAATTTATGTTGCAAAACAGTAAAAAAATCATTGTACATCTAAAATTAAATTTCTTTATTTGGGTAATCATTTACTTGTTTACTTGTATAGATCATGGAAAGAGAAATTGTAAAGATAGACAGAGAGTTATGCGATGGTTGCGGGATTTGTATACCCAACTGCCACGAAGGAGCTCTTCAATTAATTGACGGAAAAGCGACTCTTGTCAGCGAATTAATGTGCGATGGTCTAGGTGCATGTATTGGCCATTGCCCTCAGGGGGCAATTACCATCGAGAAACGGGAAGCTGCTCCTTACGACGAAATTGCAGTGATCAAAGAAATTATCCCGCAAGGCAAAAATGTATTAATTGCCCACCTTAGCCATTTGAAAGAACATAATCAAACCGGCTTTTTAAAACAAGGTGTTCAATACCTAAGATCAATTCAGGAAAAACTACCATTCGACCTGTCGGAGGTTACAAGCAAAGTCCACAATATAAAACCAAAAGCAATGAACCAGGAATCACAAAAACCAAAACACGAATTTGTCCTAAACATGCATACCAACAATCATGGAGGAGGATGTCCAGGATCGAGAGAAGTTTCGTTCAACGAAAATATGCCACCTTCAGAAGAGGGCGCAACAGTTTCTGCTAAATCAGAATTAAGACAATGGCCTGTTCAGATGCACCTGATAAATCCTATGGCTGAGTATTTTATTAATTCTGATTTACTACTTACTGCCGATTGTGTTCCATTCTCGGTAGGTGATTATCATTCTAAATGGCTTAAAGGAAAAAGTCTCGCTATTTTATGTCCAAAACTCGATTCAAATACCGATGTATATGTACAAAAGCTGATACGATTAATCGATGAAGCCAAAATAAATACCATTACGGTTTTAAAAATGCAGGTCCCTTGTTGCGGAGGTATCCTGCAAATGGCTCAACTTGCACTTCAAAAAGCTTCCCGAAAAGTACCGATTAAATCTGTTACAATAGGGCTCCAGGGAGATATTTTATCTGAAGAATGGGTATAACCAATTATTTCATCAGAATTTGTAGGTATAGAAAATACTGTTGGCTGCTTATTATTGCAGACTATTTCGAGCAATAAATTTTAAAGTCACTAAACCATCTCTCAGCTTTTATCAAGATAAACCTAATTATTTAATAAAAATTTCAGTTTGAATAATATTGCATTACACTGAGTCGCAATTAATTCAAAACAAAGTCATCAATTATTTTTATAGTATATTTTTTAACCTTTAAAATCAAATCAATGTATTGTTATCAATGTCAGGAAGCTGCCAAAGGGGTAGCTTGTGAAGGAAAAACTGGTGTTTGCGGAGTAAGTAGCGAAGTCATCGACCTCCAGGATGTATTTGTTTACACACTCAAAGGTGTGGCTTATTTTAGTTTAAAAGCAAGCGAAAATGGAGTTGACACCTCAAAAGCAAGCAGGTTCATGATAAATGGCCTGTTTATGACCATTACAAATGTAAATTTCGATGCAGGTATCTTTGTACAAAAAATCAAAGATTCTCTTGCACTTCGTCAGGAAATGAAAAACAAAGCTGAAAATGCAGGCGTTGAATTTCCCCCAAAATTACACGACTCTTGTACATGGACCGGATCGACAACAAATGAATTTATTGAAAAAGCTCAATCAATAGGAAATAAAATCGATGCACCTAATGAGGATGTGAGGTCATTGCGAGCACTTGTACTGTACGGAGTAAAAGGTATGGCTGCTTATGCCGAACATGCACTAAACCTTGATCATGAAGATGAAAACATCTATCGGTTCACACAAAAATCAATGGTTGCACTTACCGATGACACAATATCGTCGGACGAACTTGTTGCACTTGTAATGGAAACCGGCAAATTTGGGGTTGATGTAATGGCATTATTAGATAAAGCTAATACATCGGTTTATGGCAATCCTGAAATTACATCTGTAAAAACAGGTGTCAGGTCAAATCCTGCAATCCTAATCTCAGGTCACGATTTGAAAGATCTTAAAGATTTACTCGATCAAACAAAAGAAACAGGTATCGATGTTTATACACACAGCGAAATGTTGCCGGCACATTATTATCCTGTTTTCAAAAAATATGAACATTTTGTTGGTAACTACGGAAATGCATGGTGGCAGCAAAAAGAAGAATTTGAATCATTCAATGGCCCAATACTTTTTACTACCAACTGTATTGTACCACCTTCGAAAAATTCAACTTATGCTGATAAAATTTATACAACAGGATCAGCCGGTCTTCCCGGAGCAAAACATATAATCGCAACTGAAAAGGGCGACAAAGATTATAGCGAATTAATCGAACATGCTAAAAAATGTAAACCTCCGGTACAAATCGAGGATGGACAAATTGTTGGAGGCTTTGCACATAACCAGGTACTATCATTGGCCGATAAAGTTGTTGATGCTGTTAAGTCGGGTGCCATTAAGAAATTCTTTGTTATGGCAGGCTGCGACGGACGCCAGAAAGAACGAAGTTATTACACCGATTTTGCTGCTCAATTGCCACAAGATACAGTTGTATTAACTGCAGGATGTGCAAAATACCGGTACAATAAACTTGAGATGGGCGATATTGGTGGCATCCCACGTGTACTTGATGCCGGACAGTGTAACGATTCGTATTCGCTTGCAGTAATAGCGCTCAAATTAAAAGAGGTATTCGAACTTGAAGATATAAACGATTTGCCTATTGCCTATAACATTGCATGGTACGAGCAAAAGGCAGTAATCGTGCTTCTCGCCTTGTTATACCTGGGCGTTAAAAAGATACACCTTGGCCCTACCCTGCCAGCTTTCTTATCACCAAATATTACAAAAGTTTTGGTTGAAACATTTGGTATTGGAGGAATCAGTGAGGTTGAGTCCGACATAGAAATGTTTATGGCAGGTTAATGCTGAAATATTTTCTAAAATCAATTCAAACACCGGAAGATTTTTTCAGCCGGTGTTTGAAATCTTTTTCCATACAAGAGCTATATTTAGCGTGATATAATAAAATTTTGAATGATGATAACAGACCTTAACTCAGCAGAAAAAGTTCCTTTCAATCTTGATGGAAGGATTATGTTTAATTCAGAGAAAGTTCAATTGATCCACCTTACTCTCATGCCTGGTGATGAAATAGAACCACACTCAAATCCGTTTGACGTCGTTTTTTATGTTCTCGAAGGCGAAGGGATTATTTCAATTGCCAATGAAACTGCCATCATGAATGAGAATCAAACAATTGATGTTAAAAAAGACATTCAACGTGGATGGAAAAATACATCGGATGAGATACTACGATTGTTGGTTGTAAAAATATTCTAACCTATCACAATTGATTTGACATATTGTATTATTCTCATATAAAGTAATATAATGTTTGCTTATCAAACTATAAAGACCGAGCAAAATATCTCAGAGTAAAGATTCGTAAGCACAGCGATGAATTAACTCATAATAAGCTATCTAAGCACGGAAATAACTCGTGTTGTTAGTATTGAAATATTAAACTCACCTATTCCGATACGTTATGCATTTCCTTATTATTTGGATTTCTACTAAATCTATCAAACAGTGCTGACGAGCATCACTTTTCGATAGATAGAAAATTCTTTATACCTTACAGGGGTAAATATTTCATATAGCCGTCTAACTTTAAATACGATTGAAATGTTCTAAAAAAGGAGTTCAATTCGTGTTAATAAGGCTAAACAATAATAAAGACGTAAAAATGTTAATTATGATACCTACAAAAACAATTGTTTTAGCATTGATCTTCTTAGTTTCAGCTAACACTTTGGTGGCACAATCATTTATTAGCAAAACCCTAGTACATGATGGAGAAACGAGGGAATATGAAGTATATATTCCTGCTAATTATAGTGGGAACACTCAAGTCCCAGTATTATTTAATTTTCATGGCGGTGGTGGTGATATAGCCTCACAGGTTGCCATCGCTGATATGAGGCCAATTGCTGATACAGCCGGATTTATTCTTGTTTATCCTCAGGCACTACCCGATCCCAATGATGGCGGATCAACGAACTGGACCCATAAACCTCCAACCACAGTTGATGATATTTTTTTTGTTGAAGCAATGATCGACACTTTAGCAAGTGAATACATGATTGATGGAAACAGAGCCTACGCTTGTGGATATTCAAACGGTGGAGAATTTACATTTGAACTTGCCTGCAGGCTCAGCCATAGAATTGCTGCAATCGGAGTTGTAGCCAGATCAATGTACATTGACACTTATAATCAATGTTCGCCATCTCATCCTATGGCTGTTGTTACAATTCATGGTACCAATGATAATTATGAAGGCATAACCTGGGCAGGAACCACTTATTATATTTCATTAGATACAGTGAATAGTTACTGGAGTAATTATAATAATACAGATCACACACCTTCAATCGCTTCATTGCCAGACATAAACAGTGCCGATGGAAGTACAGTAGAGCATTATTCCTGGGACAATGGAGATGAATGTGTTTCGGTAGCGCACTTTAAAGTTATTAATGGCGGACATGATTGGCCAGGAAGCTTTGGAAATATGGACATTGATGCGACAGAAGAGATTTGGAAATTTGTTTCACAATATGATATTAACGGACTAATTAACTGTGGAACTGCATCTTTCAGTGAAACGACAAGTGATAATATTACAATCAAAATATATCCAAATCCTTCAATGGAAAAGATCTTAATTCATATTGATTTGACTGATAGTAAAGAATTTCAAATCTTTTCAACAATTGGAGAACTTGTTCTATCAGGTAAGATTGATGCAGGTAATAACACAATCGATTTATCAGCATTGCATCCTAATATTTACATAATGAAAATTGAAGATGAAGTATTGAAAATAATTAAGTCAGAATAAAATTGTAAACAATTAAACCTCACATTTATCATTTGATAAATATCACGTTATATTAGGCGGAACAAGTTTTGTCTTGGGCTTAAGTTAATCAGGGCT
>CAYLZH010000010.1:0-38779 GCA_964388245.1 uncultured Bacteroidales bacterium | reverse complement strand
GACCGATGAAGGTTTTATTGGTATTCCAAAAAATCCCATTATAGCTGCTGTTACTATTAGTGGAAGAATGTTTGGTGCTACTGATACCAGTACCATCCGCCACGATGTAAACATAGTGGCCATCAAAAGTGATATTATTAATATTGCAAGCAGTAGGCTCGAAAAGAGGTTCCTGATCAGGTAGCCTGTGCCTTTAAAAAAGGTGATGCTTGTGCCGGTAAGCGTTACGGTATATTTTTCGGCAGGGAAAACAGAATAAATATCATGAATAAGGCTTACATACAGCTCGCGCATTTTTGTAGTTCCAACATCTGCTACTTTCATGCTTATGCGGGCATACTGTGCCGTGCTGTCGACAAAATTCTCGAGCAGGTTAATTTTCGATTTATTCTTCGAAAGATAGGCTAATATGAAATTCTGTTCATGACTGCGGGGCAGGTCGTAATATTTTTCGTTGCCATTGTAGTATGCCTGCCTTGCAAATTTAATGGCCTCAGCAATTGACATACAACGCGAAATTTCAGGGTACTGACTAATTTTATCCTGAAGCTTATCGATCTTTTTCAATGTTGTCAGTCGCATGACACCCTTTTTCTTTTTCGTATCGACCATGATTTCAAGAGGCATAACGCCATTAAAATTCTTCTCGAAAAATTTAAGGTCCTTATAAACAAAGTGGGTTTTCGATATGTCATCAACCATGAAACCGGAAGTTTTCATCCGGCTGATACCATATATGCCAAGTAGCAACAGCGAAATGGCAATAATAAATACCTGCCTGCGATAGTAAACAATCCAATGTACGAGTATACCAACTACATTTTTTAAGATTTTACTCTGAAGATGATTGGTGTGTTTTGATGAAGGTGCTTTCAGAAAACTGAAAATTATCGGAATCAGAAGAATCGATAAAATAAAAACACCCATGATATTCAAGGATGCAATAACACCAAATTCAACAAGTATTTTGCTATTGGTGGTAATAAATGTTGCGAATCCCAGGGCAGTTGTAAGGTTGGTCATAAAGGCAGCATTACCAATCCTTCTGATTACCCGCTGGAGTGCCATTATTTTATTCCCGTGGGTTGTATATTCCTGTTGGAATTTATTAAGCAGATAAATACAGTTAGGTATCCCAATTACAATAATCAGAGGGGGGATCATCCCAGAAATAATAGTTATTTGATAGCCCAAAAGCACGATGCTCCCTAATGCCCAAACTACACCCATACTTACAACCAACATGGAAAAAAATACAATCTTGACCGACCTGAAAAAAAGATACATTATGACAGCCGTTACAAGGAGCGCAAGAATTACAAACATATTCAGTTCCTGCCGTACCTTTTCGGCTATAATCGTTCGTGTATAGGGCAATCCGGAGTTCCTTACATGAACATTGTGTTTTTCACTGTATTCCCTGGCAAGGGTTTCGATGGTATGGATCAGGCCTTCACGGTTTCTGCTGTTCAGGAGTTTTTCGTTTATTGTGATGCCCATTAAATAGGTGTGTGCTGTATCGTTAAGCAGCAGCCCGTTATAAAATGGTAAAGAGTGGATCAGGTTTGCCAGACTGTCAACTTCATGTTGGTTTTTAGCAGTATCAGTCATAAGATTTGAAAACTCAAACCGTTTTTCTTGCTTGTTTTTCTTTATATTGAAAAGATGAGTGACCGATGCCAGGCCTTCAACTCCGTCGAGTTGTCGGATTGTATCACCAAGTTTTTTCCAGTCATTAAATTTGTCAAGTTGAAAAAAAGCAGAATCCGAAACAGCAAGTACATAAATATTCACATCCTCGTGAAATATTTCTTTGAAATTCTCAAAATGAGTAAACGAAGAATCCTTCTTTGGCAGGAGATTTACATAATTATACGATATGTTGACCTGCCTGGCATGATAACCCATAAACAAGGTTATCAGCCCAAGAAGGACCAGGGAAAGCGCTCTGTTTTTAAGAATTATTCTTGCTATTACTGTCCACATATAATTTAATCAACTGCACAATTATTAACCTGAAAAAAGTGCGGATTTTGTGCAAAAATACAGTTTCTTATCATGATAAAAAAGATTGCATTAAAAGGACAGCTTCATAAACCCGGATAATTTAAATGTAGTACTGCTTCAATATCCGGCAACACAAATAGGTAATCCAGGGTGATGGTTCCTTTTTATTGGCGAAATCCCAACCTTTAAAGTTCATAAAAACCGATGTGGGCCTGAATTTCCCTTCCTGGTCCTGACATTCAAGTATCCAATTTATAAGGTCGCATACTACCGGTTCGTTTTTCAGAAATTCGAAACGCGAAAGAATGTCGGCCATATATAATGCATTGTACCATACGAATGGGTATTTCAGGGTATGGAATTTTTTTGATCGCCCAAAATAGTAAAGTGTTTTGCCAAACTCCTTATGAAAATTCAGTGGCATGAAAGCATTCTTTGCAGCAACCGATTCTTTTAGTTCCGGTACTTGTGAAAACACTTCGAGAGCAACGATACCGGCCATCGGACAACCAACATGTAGCTTTTTATACTGACTTTCGACAAAGAAAAAGTTGCAAAACCACGAATCTTCGATCAGCCACCTTTTGTTTAATTCGTCAATTGCCATATCGAGTTGTTTACTGCTGTATTTCAAGCCAATCAAAGCCGAAGTAATTACCGGTGAATTACACGGAGCAACATGCCATACATTGGCTGTCGGATCAGGCTTTTGGAATTTCTCGCCCCGCTTTGGCCTTTCAGGAGTTTGTCCTCTTATTGCAAACATATTGTCGATAATGTGCTGAGTGGCCTTCTCAAGGGTGCCGGTTAATTGAAGATCAGTGTAGATTAATCCAAAATCAGCAAGCATTTTTAACTTAAAATAATTGATCTTCGGATCATTGTTTCGAGCTATCGCTGTAGGCATCCATTCATTTGCCTGATAGGCTAAATCAATAATCATTGGATAATTGAGAATTTCATTTTTGGCTTCAAGAACTTTTGGATCAGATTCAGGATAATCCAGCAGGTCGGTTAGGGTTTTATGTTTTGTCCACGGATTGCTGTTGAGCAACCAGGGAATAGGGTCTCCTTTCATATTTTTTATCCAATTATCCATAGTTAAGTGAGTTTTCTCCAGGTCTTATTCTCACCTATAAAACTACTACAATTTACTGGTAAATAGGATAAACAAATGGAATCAGGAACGAATAATTGTTAATCCAAAGAAGACACCCTCATCTCATGAATTACAAAATCCAAATATCAATAAATCAAGCCTTATGAGATTTGATTGTCAGGAGTTTACATTTGTAAATGAGTGATAAGCAAATTGAGAATAACGAAATTATTGGTGTATTCCTGTTAAGACCAATTAATGAATGATTCACCATATTGGTTTAGGTGGATTAGGTTGAGTGGGCAACCAATGAATTATCCAACCGGCAAGTTCAATCTTTATTATGGCATCGATACACTGTATTGTTTTTTGCTTTATAAATCAGTTCTAAATAATATAAAAATCCAATAGACTGAATCAATTGACTTTTGAGCTATTTGAATAACTATTTCGTCGAATAGTTCTAAATAAATCGGATGATATTTGATTTTCAGCACCTTCTGCTTACAAACAATTGTTTTGATGCTGTGTTTATGCAGCGTAATAATATTTGGCACTTAAAATGAAAAAAAGATCATTACTATTCACTTTAGTTATTCTGCTGACGGTGTCTGTCATTTATGCCGAGGAAGAAATCGGCATCTATGAGAAACTGGACGAGACTGTAGTTCAGGGTCTTGAATTTACCAACGAATACGGCGAGAAGGTTTTGTTCGATGAAATCGTTGATAAGCCAACCGTTCTATCGTTGGTGTATTTCAATTGTCCCGGTATTTGCAGCCCGTTGTTAGATGGTGTAGCAGAAGCAATTGACCGCACCGATATAGAATTGGGCACAGACTATCAGGTACTTACGATAAGTTTCAACTGGGACGAAAACTGGCAGTTGGCACGTGATAAAAAGCAAAACTATCTGAAACAGATAGACAAAGAAATTGATAAGGACAGCTGGTTTTGGTTAACCGGCGATAGTGCAAACATAATGCAACTGGTCGAATCGGTTGGTTATGGTTTCAAAAAGGAGGGCATGGATTATATTCATGCAGCAAGTATTATGGTTCTAAGTCCTGAGAAAAAAATTGCCCGCTATCTTTATGGAACCTACTTTTTACCCTTTGATATAAAAATGGCAGTGGTTGAGGCAGCTGCAGGCCGGTCAGGACCAACTATTAACAAGGTTCTGAAATATTGTTTCAGTTACGACGCCGAAGGAAGGAAGTATGTTTTTAATATTACAAAAGTGGGTGGAAGTATTATAATTTTCTTTGCTCTTACACTTTTTCTTTTTCTTTCTTTTTCGAAACGAAGAATTCAAAAAACAGCATAAACACAAGATCAAAAATATGGATACAGGAAGTACTCAGAAAGATTATGTAGATTTTTTTAAAGAAAGCCGGGGACTGAAATCCTGGATTTTCACGCACGACCATAAACGGATCGCATTGCTATATTTTTATGGTGTGGTAGGTTTTTTCCTGGCCGGTGTGGTACTGGGATTACTCATGAAACTTGAATTGATAGCCCCCGGAGAAACCCTGATGAAACCAGAAACTTACAACAGTTTATTTACCTTGCACGGGGTAATCATGATTTTCTTATTTATTATTCCGGGCATTCCGGCCATCTTTGGTAATTTCTTTTTACCATTGTTAATAGGGGCCGACGATGTAGCATTCCCGAAGGTGAACCTCCTTTCGTGGTGGTTATATGTAATAGGTGGGATTATGGCCCTCAGCACTCTTTTTCTTGGCGATGGCCCGCCCGATACCGGTTGGACCTTCTATGCGCCTTATAGTGTAAAAACCGGCACCAATGTTATTGTGGCTGTTTTGGCTGCATTTATTCTTGGGTTTTCATCCATTTTAACCGGGTTGAATTTTATTGTTACCATGCACCGCTTGCGAACCGAGGGGATGACCTGGATGAAAATGCCACTTTTCCCGTGGGCGCTTTATGCAACATCATGGATTCAGGTTTTGGCAACACCAATCGTTGGAATAACCCTCTTAATGGTTGTTGCAGAACGGGTCCTTCAGGTTGGATTCTTCGATCCGTCGATAGGAGGCGATCCGATATTATATCAGCATTTATTCTGGATCTACTCGCACCCGGCCGTTTATATTATGGTACTTCCTGCAATGGGACTGATTTCAGAGATTATCCCTGTTTTTGTTAAGAAATCGATATTCGGTTATAAAGCTATTGTTTATTCATCGCTTGCTATTGCTTTTGTGGGTTACTTTGTTTGGGGGCACCACATGTATACATCTGGAATGAGTGGCCCTGCGCGGGTTGTTTTTTCAATTCTAACTTTCCTTGTAGCTATACCGAGCGGGGTTAAAGTGTTTAACTGGGTAGCAACAATGTTTAAAGGGTCCATCGACTTACAAACGCCACTGCTGTATGCCATGGCTTTTATTTTCCTTTTTATGATAGGTGGATTTACAGGTCTTGTTGTTGGTGCACTTGCTACAGACATCCATGTGCATGATACCTATTTTGTTGTAGCACACTTCCATTATGTAATGTTTGGAGGAACAGGTTTTGCCTTTATCGGTGCATATCATTACTGGTTCCCGAAAATGTTTGGTAAAATGTATAATAAGAAAGTGGCCAACATTGGCTTTACAATTCTTTTTATTGGATTCAACCTGCTCTATTTCCCGATGTTTATTCTTGGGATTCAGGGTATGCCACGACGGTATTTCGACTATCTGCCCGAATATACATTCGGACACCAGCTCTCAACGGTTGGATCATGGATCACTGCAATTGGCTTATTGATTGTTATTGTAAATCTTGTAAAAGCATACAGAAAGGGCGAAAAAGCGACCCATAATGTTTGGGGAGCAATTACTCTCGACTGGCAGACACAATCGCCACCACCTTTACTCAATTTTGATAAACCACCAGTGGTTACTCACGGGCCATACGAATATTCAATCTTAAACAAGTAATACAATGGAAGCAACTGTACAAGCACACGGGCATGTAGCCCACCGCGACGACGAAGGCAAACGAATGGGGATGTGGTTGTTCCTGTTTACTGAAGTATTGTTATTTGGCGGATTGTTTATTGTTTATGCCGCCTATCGGTTTATGAACGCCGATGATTTTCACAATGGTTCAATTAAGCTCGATTGGGTAATTGGGGCAGTTAACACTGTTATTCTGCTAACAAGTAGTTTAACAGTGGCCATGTCGATAGCTGCAATCCAGCAAGGTAAGATTTTTAAGGCAAAGGTTTTACTTTACATTACACTGGCATTTGCTCTTGCATTTCTTGTAAACAAATATTTCGAATGGGGTGGTAAAATCCATCACGGATTATTTCCGGGAATGGAAGAATTTCAGCAGTTAAGTAATGGAGAGTCACTATTTTTCCTGTTATACTATTTTATGACCGGTCTTCATGCCCTTCATATTATTGTAGGAGGCATATTCATCCTTTATATTCTTCTATATATCAGGCAAGGTAAGGTTACAAGCGATAACTATGTATTGCACGAAAATGCCGGACTCTACTGGCATCTTGTCGATGTTATCTGGATTTATCTATTTCCTTTATTCTATCTGATTATCTGATTTCAAAAAAAAACAACAAATTATGGAAACTGAAAAACATATAGTTGACGATAAGAAAAACATCCTGGTTTGGGTCGATTTACTCATCCTTACCTTCGTAACAATTGAAATTGCACAATTCGATTTTCAGGCACTAACTGTTTTGGTAGCTCTTGGTGTGGCTACATTTAAAACCATCCTGGTGGGCTATTTCTTTATGCATCTTAAGTTTGAAAACCGGTTTTTTAAAACCATGGTTTTTATATGTCTTTTTGTGCTGATTGCCGTTTTGGCTATTTTATTTATCGATTATTCATACAGATAGGAGGGAAAGATTATGAATACAGGTGCATCAAATTTTGTGGAACAAGTCGATCTGGCATTTTATATTATTGTTGGAATCAGCCTGATTCTTTTGATTGGAGTAACGGCCGTAATGATCTACTTTGTGTTCCGTTACAGCAAGAAAAAAAATCCTACAGCAGCAAATATCGAAGGAAATAATAAGTTAGAGCTTATTTGGACCGTAATCCCTACCATCCTTGTCCTCGTAATGTTTTATTATGGTTGGGCAGGATACGAGCCAATGCGAAATGTACCGGACGATGCCATGGAAGTCAAGGCAATTGGTCGTATGTGGAGCTGGACTTTTGAATACGATAACGGGATTAAAAGCGATAAACTAATTGTACCGAAAGATAAAGCCGTAAAGTTAAACCTGGTTTCGATGGATGTTACTCACGCTTTGTATATTCCTGCTTTCAGGATAAAAGAAGACGTAACTCCCGGGATTGATAATTATATGTGGTTCGAGGCCAGGGAGCTGGGTTCGTATGATGTTCTTTGTGCCGAATATTGCGGTGCCCGACATGCATATATGATTACAAAGTGTGATGTGCTTCCAGCCGGTGAATATGAGGCATGGTATAACGAAGGAGGTAGCGCCAAAGACACTGACGATCCGGTGGAGGCAGCCTACAATGTAACTAAGGCAAACGGGTGTATTGCATGTCATTCAACAGATGGGACAAAATTAGTAGGTCCTAGTTTTAAAGGTATCTTTGGCATGAAACGCGAAGTTCTTACTGATGATGAAGAACGGACGGTAACTGTCGACGAGGCTTATCTAATTAAGTCGATATTAGAGCCAAATGTGGATGTAGTAGAAGGTTATATGAAAGGTTTAATGCCGGGATACGAAGGGCAGATAAATGAAGAAGATATGCAGAAGATTGTTTTTTATATAAAATCGTTACAGCAATAAAAACCGGAGATTTAAAAATATTAGAAAGCTGTTTTCTGAATTATTATAAGTCAAAGGCTTAACACCAGAAATATCTAATATGTGAATCAGATTTCCCATGAATAGAAAATTAAAACTATATCTTGAACTTGGCAAAGTTAGAATTACTGCAGCAGTTACACTTAGTACTTTAACAGGCTATATCCTCTGGCGTCAAACGCTCGACTGGTATGCTATTCTACCTGTATTGGGGGTGTTTTTTCTCGCAATGTCATCGGCCGCTTTAAACCAGTATCAGGAACGCTCAATGGATCAATTAATGGAGCGCACTAAAAACCGTCCGGTTCCGTCGGGGAAAATCAGTATTAACAACACGCTCGTTTTTATTTTTGCAACTTTTATTACGGGTTCGGCCATGATTTTTCTCGGTTCGAATTTCACTGCTCTGTTTTTCGGATGGCTTACCATGTTTTGGTACAATGTAGTTTATACACCACTGAAACAAAAAACAGGATTTGCCGTGGTCGTAGGAGCGCTTATTGGTGCATTACCTCCAATAATCGGGTATACTGCAGCAGGTGGATATTTTCTCGATATCGATATTGTGATGGTTGCATTCTTCTTTTTTATCTGGCAGGTACCTCATTTCATTCTATTGGTGTTGAAATTCGGGAAGGAATATGAAAAGGCAGGTTTTGCATCATTATCAACAATTTTTTCCGAGGATCAATTACGCCGGATTATATTTATATGGGTAATTGGAACCACCTTCTCGGCTTTTTTGATACCGGCATTTGGAATCATAAAAAGCAACTTGCTGGTAATGATACTTGTAATAGCCTCACTTATTCTTGTAATTACATCGCTGATGTTATTCAGCAGAAAAACACAACGAAAAGTTTTACGTCAAACATTTATGAATATCAATCTCTATTTGCTTTCGATGATGATAATCCTGGCAATAGAACGAATTGCATAATCCCAATTTTTCCGAAGACTAATTGCTGTTAAAACTGAAAATCCTGTAACGACCGGGCTATTTGTTACCCATTTCCATTTTCTCTACACTTTGTGCATCGATAACTGCCACAGTAACCATGTTTACAATTTCGGCTACACTTGCACCAATTTGAAGCACATGTACTGATTTATTCATCCCATTTAAAATAGGGCCTATAGCATCGAATTTTCCCATTTCCTGAATCAGTTTGTAGGCGATATTTCCGGCTGTCAGATACGGAAAAATCAGAACATTGGCCGGCCCTCCTGCTAATTTCGAAAATGGAAATGTTTCATTCAGTAATTCACTATTTAATGCAAGGTTTGCCTGCATGTCGCCATCTACAATGAGATCGGGATAACGGTCGTGCAGAATCGAAACTACCTGGCTTATTTTTTTTGGGATTGCAGACCTGATCGAACCAAAATTTGAATACGATAATAAGGCAACCCGTGGAACAATATTAAATTCACGGACCGCCCTGACTGTTTGAAGGGTAATCTCAACCAGGTCTTCAACGGAGGGGTTCAGGTTTACTGTTGTGTCAGCAAAAAATACCGGACCGTCTTTAGTATTCATTATGTACATACCGGAAACCAGTTTGTCTTCGGGGCGTTTTCCTATTATTTCTAATGCCGGACGGATTGTTTCGGGATAGCTTTTTGTTATGCCTGATATCATGGCATCGGCCATTCCGGTTTTCACCATCATTGGTGCAAAGTAATTTCTGGCATACATCCGCTTTATGGCTCCTTCATGTGTTATGCCTCGGCGCTGTCTTAATTCGTATAACATTTGGGCAAAACCTGCATGGGCTTCCTGGTGTTTCTCCGCCATTGGATCAATGATTTCGACATCGCTAAGCTCGAGATCATTATCCATAATCATTTGTCGGAGTTCATTCTCGTTGCCTAATAAAACAGGAATTGCAATTCCATCGTTCTTAACTATTTCGGCAGCTTTTAACATTCTGTAATGATCGGCTTCAGAAAATACTACCCTTTTGGGATTTACACGCGCACGCGCCTTAATCGACCGAACAAGCTGGCAACCAATACCCATTCTTTTGCTAAGATCATCCTTGTATTTTTCCCAGTTGTCGATTTCAAATTGGGCAACTCCGGAATCTATAGCTGCTTTTGCTACAGCAGGGGCCACTGTTGTTATTAAGCGTGGATCCATGGGTTTTGGAATGATATATTGTGGGCCGTATACCAGATTTTGTGCATGATAGGCGATGTTTACCTCCTCAGGTACCGGTTCTTTGGCCAGTTGTGCAATGGCATAAACGGAAGCAATTTTCATTTCCTCGTTTATCTTAGTTGCTCTAACATCCAACGCTCCCCGGAAAATAAAAGGAAATCCAAGCACATTGTTAATCTGGTTAGGGTGATCGGAACGACCTGTGGCCAGTATTATATCATCTCGTGTTGCTTTTGCAAGTTCATAACTAATCTCAGGATCGGGATTTGCCATTGCAAAAACGATAGGATAATCGGCCATTGACAAAAGCATTTCGGGTGTCACAACATCTGCCACCGATAATCCAAGGAATACATCTGCACCAACCATGGCTTCTTCTAAAGTGTCGATGTTGCGATCGGTAACAAATTGTTGTTTAATAGCATTTAAACCGGTGCGTTTTCTATTAAGTACACCCCGGCTATCAAGCATTACAATGTTTTCCGGCTTTACTCCAAGTGCTATATACAGTTTAATACAGGATACTGCCGATGCCCCTGCACCATTTACAACCACTTTAATTTTTTCAGCTTTCTTGCCGTTTATTTCAAGTGCGTTTATCAATCCTGCTGCCGATATTATTGCAGTACCGTGCTGATCGTCGTGCATTACCGGTATGTCAAGCTCTGCTTTAAGCTGTTCTTCAATTTCGAAGCACTCGGGAGCTTTTATATCTTCCAGATTTATACCTCCAAAAGTTGGCGAAATGGCTTTAATGGTTTCAATCAGTTTGTCAGGATCCTTTTCATTTATTTCGATATCGAATACATCTATATCAGCAAAAATCTTGAATAACAATCCCTTTCCTTCCATTACCGGTTTGCCTGCCAGAGGACCAATATCGCCCAATCCAAGAACGGCAGTCCCGTTCGAGATTACTGCAACAAGGTTGCCCTTAGCTGTATACTTGTAGGCCTCTTCGGCATTCTTTTCAATTTCGCGGCAAGGCTCAGCTACTCCGGGGCTATAGGCCATTGAAAGATCATGCTGCGACTGATAGCGTTTTGTTGGGATAACTTCGATTTTACCCGGACGGTTGCTTGAATGATATTCAAGCGCCTCTTTCCTGGTGATTTTAGTCATAATTAATATGGTTTAAATTAATGCCACAAAAATAAGATATATCAAGGTGTATTATCAGCAAATAGCTAATTGAATAATATGTTTTTAAACAGAAAAAAATCGAAGTGCCGGAAACATTTTATACAACTCAAACGTAGAGTAATTGTTATTTGTAAATAATTAAACTTTTTATTAATTTTGAGGTTTATACTGAACCTAATTGCATTTATCATGAAAACTAAAAAACTATTTATTGGATTCGTAATTACAAGCATTTTACTCGGCTTTGGAATATCAAACCTTTGTGCCCAAAAACATTATAAAGCACCAAAACACTATACCGGCATAGTTAATACCGGTGATAATATGACTATCGGTATTCCAGATTATGCATGGGATGTTAAGCCACAAAAAGGCGATGAAATAGGAGCTTTTAACAGTGAAGGAAAACTTGTTGGCAGTTCGGTTTACCTTGGCGGAAACAGTGCAATCACGGTATGGGGCGACGATGAAACAACAAAAACAAAAGAAGGTGTTTCAACCGGGAAAAGGTTTACACTTCGCGTATGGCATAAAACCTCAGGTGCTGTCGATGTATTAAAGGTTGAAACCTGGCTTGAAGGAGATGACATATACAAATCGAACGGTATAAGCGTTATTGAGAAATTACAATTAGAAAGTTTTACTGAAGTGAACGGTGAATATTCGCTTGAGCAAAATATACCAAATCCGGCAAAAGATTTTACCAAAATCGACTTTGCTATTCCTGCTTCCACTCAAGTAAAAATTGTTCTTTTTACCAGTGATGGAAAAGTGGTTCGTGAGTTACTTTCCGAAGAACTCCCTTCAGGTCCACATAATCTTGAAGTCAATGTAGGTGATCTTGCAGCAGGAACTTACTACTACAAAATGATAACTTCAGATTATTCAGAAAGTAAATACCTTAATGTGATAAAATAAAACGAATTATAACTGATATAATAAAAGAGGGATATGATAAAGCATCATATCCCTCTTTCTATATAGATTGTGTTTTGTTTCTAATCGTATCTGTCCATCACCTTAGCTTCAATTATGATTTATTGTTAGAACAGAAAACTAACGCAGGAAACCAAATTCTATTCCCTGAGCTAAAGGTAAATCTGTTCCATAATTAATAGTATTGGTTTGTCGCCTCATGTAAACTTTCCATGAATCGGATCCCGATTCGCGACCTCCACCGGTATCTTTTTCTCCACCAAAAGCCCCGCCTATTTCGGCCCCCGAGGTTCCTATGTTAATATTGGCAATTCCACAATCGGATCCTGCCTGGGACAGAAATTTTTCCGATTCCCGGACATTTAACGTAAAAATAGATGATGACAAACCCTGTGGGACGCCATTGTTTAAATTAATAGCATCATCGATATCCTTGTATTTAATCATGTAAAGAATAGGGGCAAATGTTTCTTCCTGCACAATATCATAATGATTTTCGGCTTCGACGATGGCCGGAACAACAAAATTGCCTGATTCATATCCATCGCCAGAGAGCATATCACCTCCAAAAATAATTTTCCCTCCTTCCTGAACTACCTTTTCAAGGGCATCGGAAAAAGCACCTACCGACATTGAATCTATTAATGGTCCCACAAGAGTATCCTTGTCGAGGGGATTACCAATTTTATTTACAATTTGTCTGTAAGCATCAAGCAGTGATGATTGTACCTTATCGTAAATCTTCTCATGTACTATAATCCGTCGTGTTGAAGTACATCGCTGACCGGTTGTGCCGACAGCACCAAAAACAATTGCAGGAATCGCCATATCAAGATCGGCATGTTCGGAAACAATAATAGCATTATTACCACCTAACTCAAGAATAGTTTTGCCCAGGCGTTTACCAACAATGCCTCCAACACGTTTTCCTACAGCTGTTGAACCTGTGACAGAAAACAGAGGGATTCGCCGGTCTTCCAGAAATTTATCCCCTAACACCGAAGATTTTGCAATAATCATATTAAAAACTCCTTCAGGGATGTCGTTTTTCTTCAGAACCTTTCTGATGATATTTTGGACTGCAATAGCAGAAATTGGAGTTTTTGAACTCGGTTTCCATACTACCACATCGCCTGCAATTGCTGCAAGCATCGAGTTCCAGGCCCAAACTGCAACCGGGAAGTTAAACGATGTGATTAATCCGACTACGCCGAGTGGGTGGTACTGATCGTACATTCTGTGATCGGGCCGTTCGGAGTGCATTGTGAATCCGTTTAACAACCGCGATTGCCCAACAGCAAAGTCGCAAATGTCAATCATTTCCTGTACCTCGCCTAATCCTTCCTGATAAATCTTGCCCATCTCAAGACTTACAAGTAAACCAAGGTCTTCTTTTGCATCACGGATTGCACATCCAATTTGTCTTACAATTTCGCCTCGTTGCGGTGCCGGAACTTTTCTCCATATCCCGAATGTTTCAGTTGCCTTGTTCATGATTTTTTCATAATCTTCCCATTCGGCATTCTTTACCTTAGCTATGGGAAGACCATCGATGGGTGAGACTGATTCAGATATCCCACCAACGGTATCCAACCATTCGGTACCGGTAGTTGCCCCGGGATTTAATGATTTTATACCCAGGCGCTCAAGCATTTCATCTACATTATATCCTCTTGCAATTTTTTCGTGCGACATATTCTTATATATTTAATTAGGTTACTGAAACAAGCCTGAGAACATTTTGTTTTAAGATTATTTTGCCCGGTTACAATATTATCAGATGATGATATTCTGCCGAAAAAGGATTATTCTTTATTCGACAAACTTTAGGAATTGTAAATTCTTAGCATGACTGGTTAGTAATGCTTGCTCAAATATATCATTGTATAATATCAGCTATAGAGAAAATTTTGAAATCCTGATAAATTGATTTGTCTGGATATTGGTTGATACAAGCTAACTGGTGCAAATTAACCTGATCTATAGATTGCCGTTGCACAATGGAAACTCCAAAGTAAATTTACTGCCCTTTCCTACTTCACTTTCAACTCTTATATTACCTTTATTGGCTTCAACAAATTCCTTGCAAAGAACCAGGCCTAAACCTGTTCCTTTTTCATTATCGGTGCCTAAGGTGGTTTGTGATTTTTCCAGATTGAACAGATTAGTTTTTATCTCTGTTGGAATGCCTTTCCCATTATCTTTTACGGTAATTTCAATATGATCGTTGTTTTTAATGGCCGAAAACAATACATAACCTCCTTTGTCAGTAAACTTTATAGCATTTGCCAATAGATTACGGAATATCGTGCTTATCATGTTAACATCGGCCCACATGCACAAATTGTTATCACAAGTTAAGCTGATTGATATCTGTTTATTATTGGCATGATTACTCTGACTGGCAACAATCGTGGTCATTAGTTCTTTCAGGTTTAACCTGTCGGGTTCGTATTTTATACGTTTGGTTTGCGACATAGCCCAGCTAAGAAGATTTTCAAGTAGAACAAAACCGGTTTCAGCCGATTTGTTAATCATTTTACTGATATCACGGATTTCTTCGAGCGTATATTCACTAAGCTGGGAAGACAATAAATCGGAAAAACCAATTAATGCCTGGAAAGGACTTTTCAGGTCGTGAGCAATTATATTGAAGAATTTATCCTTGGTCGAATTTAATTCCTTAAGTTGATCACGTTGTGTTTCAATTTTAAAGTTTTGACCTTTTAATTCGGTATTTAATTTCTGCAGGTTGTCGCTTTGAGCCTGAATTTCTTCATTTTTGAGCATTACTTCTGATGTCCTTTCCTTCACCAGCCGTTCGAGTTTGATATTCGCTTTTCGCAACTGGGTACTTTTAAGGCGGATTAGTAATAAAATCAAGGCAGCTATTATAAGTCCATAGGTAAATATTGCCAACATGCTCCGGAACCATGGAGGGTCGATTTTAAAAGAAATACTGGCTGTATTGCTTTCGATTCCAAAAATATTCCTTGCTTTAACAAAAAATGTGTAGTCTCCTTCAGGGATATAAGAATACTCCTTCGAAGTGCTTTCCGTCCAATCCGACCAATCTGCATCGATACCTTCAAGCTTGTATTTATATTGTGTTACACCTTCGTTTATAAAACTTGGAGCTGCATATTTAAATAAGATTGTTGTTAAACTATAATTAAGAGGTGTTTTTATTCTAATATCAGATTCATCGGACAGGCTGTAGCTTCCACCGCATAAAACGGTATCACCTTTCGATGAGACCTGACGCAACAATACATTAAAATCAGGTTTGTTAATACGTTCTCTTGTATCAACCTTATAAAGTCCTTCAGAGCCTCCAATCCAAACAATATTTTGATCATCGATAAATACTGTTTGAATTTCCATGTTTGGCATGCTGTAAAAACACGGCTCGGCTTGTGCCAAATATCTATCTTGCTTTTTAACGATGGAATAGAAATATTTCGCCTTATCTTTTTCACCAAAAATCCAGAATTTCCCGAGAGGCCCTTTCTCTAGATTTGTAATTGAATGAGTACCATCACAAAACCTGGATTCAAAGAGACATTCAGGATGGAATCGTTTCGATTGTTCATCGAAATAAAACAAGCCATCTTTTGTATATGCGATAATCCTGTTTTCATGAATTATCATGCCTATTTCATTCGTACTAAGTAATCCATTGGCTTCGTCGAAGCGCATAATTTCCACTGGTTCCAAATGGTTATCTGAAAACAAGAGCCGTATAAAACCCTGGGTCGATGTAGTGAGCCAGATGTAATCTTGGTTATCTTCATGAATATAAAGGATTTCGTCTGATATATCTTTAACATCACCAATTAATTCCCATTTTTTGTTTTTGTATTGTGCAACCATGAATCCGTAATCGACACCTATGTATAGCAGCGATAGGTTTCGTTTTGATTGGTGCAGGCACCAAGGTCTGACGTTCGAAATTACCGGTGTTGCTGTTGTATCCTCTATTTGACAAACTCCCTCGACATCGGCACATGCAAGAAGCATTGTCTCTGATGGTTTTTCAGGATGAATGAATTCATAAAAACCATAGCATTCTGCCGATATGTTTTTCATTTCGGTCAGTTCGTTTTTATCGAAATAGAAAATGCCGCTAAAACTTGCGATATACACTGTGCCGTTGAATCTGATAATATCCTGAAAAGAACTGCCAATGCCTGTGTTAAGTCCCCAATACCGTACAGGGGAGCTTACATCAATTTTTGAGATTCCATTATCGGTTGCAAGCCATAGGTTATCCTCGATATCCTGATACATATACCATATCATTTCATTACGTAATCCTGATTTATGGTGTACCTCGGTATCGATTTTTCCTTGTGGATCAAGAATTGTAATACCTCGCTCAATGAATCCAACTGCAAAACGCCCATCATGCAAACGGCAACCACTATAAGAATAATGGTCAAAGAACTGGGGTTCGGCTTCTGTAATAAATTCTGATGGAGGATTAACCGGTCCTTTTTCATCGCACTTTGAAAAGTCAAACTTAAATAATCCCGATCCAAGTGAGCCTAAAACATATATGTTCTCTTCGATTGGGAAGGAATACCAAACCTGAATGTTGCTAAAAAATGATCCGTGGCGAATGTCAATAAGAGAATCTTTGTCCAGTTTTAATATTCCCTTTTCAAAAGAATGGACATATAATTCATCGTTTATTGAAAAACAATGCCCCAATGAATATTCACCTGATTTAACAGTCACCATTTTGCCATTGCTGTAATGAAAGAGGTAGTGTTCGGTCGAAAAGTAAACATCATCACCAATGCAAATTGTGAACCATACATCAAAGAAATTATGGTATTGTTTATCGAGTTTGTCGATTAAAGAAATATATTGTAACGTTCCGGTCTTGTCCTTGTCAAGGTATCCAAATTCACCAATACCACCGATAAAAACTACTCCTGAAAGACTAATGTTGAGTGACCTGACTGTTGAATATCCGGGTAATTCTATGGTTCGCCACGATACGCCATCGTATTCCAACAAGCCGTTCGAATTGCCAAAGTACATGATGCCACGGTGATCCTGTGTAATTGCCCAGTTCTGAGGATTAAAATTATACTCCTGAGGGCTGTAATTTGCAATACTTAAACACACCTGCACTTGTGAATAAGCAACAGCGACAATAAAGATACTAACTAGAAAAACTACAAGATACCTCTCGAGATGGTGATATAAAGTTAACATAACCCCCAATATATGCCTTTATCCCTTTCTGCTATTCCTTTTGCAAACATACAAATTTTATTTTCCTGGATGATAAATATCTACATTTATTTATCTGTATCTGTAATTTATTATTGGTAACTGGATAAAACTGATTATTTAAAATTATCTCATTTTTCAATTATTCAGTTATCTTAGTTGATTAAATCAAAAAAACCTGTCGATATGACTAAATCTATAATGGTTTCCATGATTCTACTTTTATTGGTCCCAGTTTCTAATCAATCCTATACACAAAATTACAATTTCAATCGCCTTGAAGATACCATTCGCAGTATTATGAGCGAATATTATGTTCCGGGATTACAGCTTGCCATTACGACAAAAGATAGTGTGATTTGGCATTCAAACCTTGGATATGCAGATTATAAAAATCAGAAAGAAGTCAGCGATGAAACCATGTTTCGGATAGGTTCCGTTTCGAAAAGTTTTGCGGCTGTTGCAATAATGAAATTAGTCGAGGAGGGTAAAATCAGTTTAAATGATAAACTCAAAGACCTGGCTCCTGAAGTTCCTTTTGAAAACAAATGGGAAAAAACACACCCTGTCCGGCTTGTTCATCTTCTTGAACATACCACTGGTTTTGGTGATTTGCAGGTTCACGATTATGCAGTTAATGGCCAGGGATGGACAACGCTTCAGGGAATTCAGTATAATCCTGTATCACGGACCTGCAGGTGGAAGCCGGGCACACATTCATCTTACTGCAATGCAGGTCCGGCTATTGCAGCCTATGTTGTAGAAAAAATAACAGGGAAGGTTTTTGAAGATTATATCGATGAAATTATTTTCACGCCTTTGGGAATGCATACATCGAGCTATTACCTTGATGAAACTGTAAAAGACAGATTGGCACTTGGTTATCTCAATGCTGATTACGACACGGCAAAGTATTGGCACATTATTGTCAGAGCTGCCGGCTCTATTAATTCAACTGCTTTAGAAATGACTAATTATATCCGGTTTTATTTGTCGAGAGGCAGCTTCGATAGCACCCGGATACTTTGGCCGGAAAGCATCGAACGCATGGAGCAATCATTGTCAACACTTGCAGGTAAATCAGGTATAACCGGAGGATATGGGCTGTATCTTGCAAACTCGTATTATAAGGGGATAAAAAAGATATGGCACGGAGGAGGTATGGAAGGTTTTCTAACGAGCCTTACATATTTTCCCGAGCTCGATATAGGATATATCCTTGTGGTTAATGCTTCGAACGATGGGATGTTTAAAATAGAGAAAATCCTGAATAATTTCATTGTTTCAGATGATATTGCCATTCCTGTTAACGAATTCTCTAATCAGGTTGAAATTAAAACCGATATACCTGGATGGTATCGATCGGCAACAAGCCGGAATGAATTTATAAGATTTATTGAGTGGCCAATTTCGGTTATGAAAATCGCAAGTGATGATGGGAAATATGTGGTCAAATCGCCATTCGACGATCCTTTAGAAGCATTTCCGGTTAATGAAAATTCTCTTATCACTGAAAGGAAAGGTCAATTCTTACATGTTGTTTACCTTCAGGATGAATCCGGAAAAGAATATGTTCAGATTCCTGAAAGGTTTGCAAATTTCGAAAAGGCATCCGGATTTGGTATTTGGTTAACCTTTATAGTTGGAATTATATGCCTGGCATTGATAGCTACAAATCCGCTGGTTTCACTTTTCTGGATGCTTTTCAGGATGATTAAGGAGCTTAGGCCCAAACTCCACTGGAGCAGGATCATATCAGTATTAACCGTTTTGTGCCTGGTTGTATATGCTTTTATTTTTAAATCAGCAGGCGGTAGTGGAGCAATTGATCGCTTTGGTACTTTAACTCCTGCTTCTTTCAGCTTGTTTGTCATGTCCATTTTGTTTGCCGCAGGATCTGTACTTTCCGTTTACGGAAGTTACGTATCAGGAAAGGCAGGTGTGCAGAAATCGGGTCGAATCTACACTACAATTATATCATGGGCCAGCTTAATTGTTGCTGCTTATCTTTTCTACTGGGATGTGATTGGTTGGCGATCGTGGGCTGGTTGATTATAATATTGAAATCAAAAAAAAGATTAACGATTTTTGGTATTCGCGGAAGAATTCAAAAAATCGTTAATCTTTTAATTTCTTCTACTTCATCTCCATCTCCAGTGCTTTCATGACAAATGCAAATTCCAGAGCACGTTCCTTTAATGATTCGAAACGGCCCGAAGCCCCTCCGTGTCCAAAATCCATGTTGGTTTGGAGCAAAAGCATATTGTTGTCGGTTTTATGAGTTCGTAACTTGGCTACCCATTTAGCCGGTTCCCAATATTGTACCTGCGAATCGTGATAACCTGTTGTTATCAGCAAGTTTGGATATGCTTGTCTGGCCACCTGGTCGTAAGGAGAATATGAAAGTATATAATCGTATTGCTCCTTGACATTCGGATTACCCCATTCGTCGTACTCGCCAGTGGTTAACGGAATGCTTTCATCGAGCATAGTGGTAATCACATCTACAAAAGGAACGGCTGCAATAATGGAATTGTACAAATCGGGTTGCATATTGGCAATTGCACCCATTAGCAAACCACCTGCACTTCCACCCCAGGCACAGGTTTTTTCCGGTGAAGAGTATTTTTCTTTATGAAGAAAACCGGTGCAGGCTATAAAGTCGGTAAACGTATTTTTCTTGTTCATCATCTTGCCATCTTCGTACCATTTGCGGCCCATTTCCTGGCCTCCACGTGCATGGGCAATAGCGAAAACAAATCCCCGGTTTAATAATGATAAGCGAGTGGAACTGAAATACGGATCGGAACTTGAACCATAGCTGGCATAGCCTGTAATCCACAATGGATTAGTACCATCGCCTTTAAACAAATTCTTTTTGTAAACTACAGTAAGCGGAACTTTTACACCATCGTTGGCTGTTGCCCATAAGCGTTTTGTTTCGTAATCAGCCTTATTAAATCCACCTAAAACTTCCTGTTCCTTCAATAAGATTTTTTCTTTGGAAACCATATTGTAGTCGAAGGTGCTGTTTGGGGTTGTCATCGACATGTAGCCATAACGAAGCAGGTTAGTATCGAATTCAGGATTGGTTGAAACATAAGCCATATAGGCCTCCTCATCGAAATGAAGATAGTGTTCGTCAGAGCCGTTCCAGGGTATGATGCGGATATGATCAAGGGCATTCGATTTTTCACTTACAACAAGGAAATCTTTAAAAATGTCGAATCCTGTAAGCAATACATCTACGCGATGGGCAATTTTTTCTATCCAGTTCTCCATGTTTGTAGCATTTTCAGGACAAGCCATTAAACGGAAATTCGTGGCCTCAAGATTTGTACGGATGTAAAACTTATCTTCGAAATGAGAGATTGAATATAACATATCAGGCTGCCGTTCCTGAAAAACACGGAATTCTCCGGTTGGATTGTTGGCTTCGAGAATCCTGTACTCCCTGCTCATTGTACTGGTACTGCCAATCACGAGGTATTTTTTCGATTTGGTTTTGTAAATAAACGAGTTAAATGTTGGATCATCTTCCTGATACGCTATAACATCTTCGCTAACCGGTGTGCCCAGTTTGTGCCGTAAAACCCGGTATGGTCTCAGGGTTTCATCCTTCATTGTGAAGAAAACAGTTTTGTTGTCATTGGCCCAGGTTATTCCGCCCGATGTGTTCGGAATTTCATCAGGGTAAATTTCACCTGTTTCAAGATTCTTGAATTTGATGGTATATTTTCTGCGACTCACAGTGTCTTCCGAATAGGCCAGTATTTTATTATCTGTACTCACTGTGGTTGAACCAATTTGATAATATGCAAAACCTTTGGCCATTTCATTTACATTGAGCATAATTTCTTCAGAGGCTTCGAGAGATCCCTTCTTGCGACAATATAACGGATACTCTTTTCCTTCTTCATAGCGGACATAATAATAATAACCATTCAGCATATAAGGCACCGACATGTCGGTTTGCTTGATTCTGCTTTTCATTTCTTCATAAAGAGCTGTCTGGAACTCTTTTGTTTCTTTCATCACAGCATTGGTGTAGTCATTTTCAGCGTTGAGATAATCCAATACATCCTGCGAATCGCGGTCTTTCAACCAGAAATAGTTGTCGACTCGAGTATTGCCATGTTCTGTCATTTCATGTGCTTCGGACTTTGCTACCGGAGGTTTAACTTTCATAGTCTTTTGGTTTTGCTGATTGCATGAAAACATGAAACCAATAAAAAGGATAATTGTTGTTATTTTAAAAAGATTGCTCATGTTGTTTGGGTTAAATTTTGGACAAATATATGATTGTATTAATAAGATTTAATGAGAATTTATAATCAGTAGAGAAAAAAAAAAACTGTTTAAAATGACTATTGTAAGACTGACAGAATAACACGGACGATCAGAAACACGATTATTGAGCTTGAAATTATCCCGTAAGTAAAAAATACGCCCAAGGCTTTAAGAATTGCCGGCCAAATTCTATATTGGTAAAAGTTAACAGATGCTACAATGTAATACACAACCATGCCTGGTACCAGCCAAAAAAGATGATTAGTCCAGGTGCCTGTAAATACTACCTTAAGGAGGATGATAATCGAAAGAACGATAAAAAAGAAACAATGCAAATGAATGGAAAAAACTAAGTGACGGATTGCATTCAGCTTTAAACGAATATAAAAAAGTGCCAATATAAGAGCAAACACCGGCAACATAAAAAATGATGCCCAGGAGATATATTGAAGTACTTTTGATGTAAAAATCTCAGGGGACTGAAGCAGCCTGACAATTTCATTTCGTTGCCTTAGCTCCTCATTTGTTTCGGGTTCTATTTTCTGCGATTCTATGTTTGAAGCAAGATTGTTCAAAAACTCACGCAAGTTGCCCGAAGTGTTCAGCGATGCTGTAATTATACCGGAATCACCACTTAAAACAATATTCGGCATCGATTCAATTTCGGCCCTTATAACATTAGTTGTACTTGAATCATTAATGGGAATGTGCTTGCTAATTGAATCAACCTGGCTTATTTTTAAAATTTGTGATGTGTCTGATGTCAAAGCTGCATCAATTGACCTATCCAATGTTTTGTTTGTGAGGAATTGCAGGAGGAGGAACAATATAAAACTTACAAATATAAACAACCTGAAAGGAGGAGTATAGGATGCACGTTTCCCCTTAAAAAACTCGATTGTCAACCTTCCGGGATAAAAAACAAGCAGCTTGAAAGATTTTAAAAACCTTGAATCGAAAGAAAAGAAGTTGCCAAGGAAATCATAAAAAACGAAACCAAAAGGTTTGTCAAAATCTTTTGCCGGCTGACCACAATTGGAACAAAAATTCCCCGCAAATTCGTGTTCGCAATTCTTGCAGGTTCGATTCTGTATGTTTTCCTCTGGTACCTTATCCATAATTTATTACAGGGAATCAAAAATATAAATTAATCGCCTATAATTCTGGCAATCTCAAAATTATAAATTGATAAGTAGGTTAAACTGCAAAAATTGTGTTAGTCTTAATTTTAATACAGCCATTAAATATCTTCTAAATTATTAATCTCTTTTGTTTGATTTGGAAATGGCTTTTAGTCAAGTAATTTTGTCATCATAAAAAAATATGAAATGCGCAATACTATTCTGATATTATTAATGCTAATAGCTGTACAGGTTCAATCTCAGGAAAATCCAACCCGGGAAAACTCACTCTCTTTTCTTTTTATTGGCGATATTATGGGGCACGATACTCAGATTGCCAGTGCTTTTGATGAATCCACCGGATCCTATGATTATGCCAGTTGTCTTGAATATTTAACCCCTGTTATTGAAGGTGTCGATTTTGCTGTTGCAAATCTTGAGGTTACACTTGCAGGCCCTCCATTCAAGGGCTATCCGCAATTTAGCTCACCCGACCAGTTGGCAATTGATTTTAAGAAATGTGGAATCGACATTTTTGCTACGGCCAACAATCATAGTTGTGACCGGCGAAAGCAGGGTATTATCCGTACCCTTGATGTACTTGATTCTATTTCGATGATGCATACAGGTACCTATAGAGATAATGAGGAAAGAGCCAAAACAAATCCTTTAATAATCGAAAAGAATAACATTAAAGTAGCACTCCTGAACTACACATACGGGACAAACGGAATTCCGGTACCGTCACCTACGGTAGTAAATCTTATCGACAAGTCTGTTATCGAGGATGATATCAGAATAGCAAGAACGAAAAGTGTGGATAAAGTGATAATTTTCTTTCATTGGGGTTTGGAATATCAATCGGAACCAAATGACATTCAAATCGACCTGGCCGGTTTTTGTCTTTCGAAAGGGGCTGATATCATTATTGGTTCACACCCTCACGTAATTCAAAAGGCCATCTGGCAAAATAAAGTTAATGCCGATTCTGATACCCTGATAGCTTATTCATTGGGGAATTTTATTTCGAACCAAAGAAAACCCCGTACCGATGGTGGTATGCTTTTTCAGTTTACTATTGAAAAATCAGGTAATGAAACAAGGGTGACCGATGCGGCGTATCACCTGACCTGGGTGAACAAAAGCTGGAAAAGTGGTAAAACAAAATTTCATGTGCTGCCATGCGCAGTTTTTGAAAATAAGTCTGATTTCTTTGACTCATCAAAGGATTTTGAACAAATGCAAAGTTTTATCTCAGAATCACGTAAATTGATGAAGTCGCAAAATATTAATATTAAGGAATATCAATAGAGAGTCGTCATACCATTAAAATTCATATACAACAGAAACTTTCTTATATATCGAATTACAGGAAATTTACATTAAACATTTCCTATTATTTTGAATATCAATAACAAATAGCCTCCAGAAAAATACTACTTACATTCAGTTTACATTGGAAGGTATGTTGAACTAAACCATTATCTTAGCTTAACTATTTGATAATTTGCATTTATAGCTATGAGTTTTCAATCGGTTTTTATGTTTGAAACACCAGCCACTATTACTGATTTTCTACCATTCCGGGATTTTGATTAATTATACCCCGGTTTTCCCATATTACCTCGAACAGGTAGGCTTGCTCATCAGTCCCGATTGAATGCAACTGCCTGAATATTTGCGGATATTTCTGATTTATAATGTACAGGTAATTTCGCATGGTGTTAATGGTTCGATCGGTTTTCATTTTCGGATTTATCCGAAGGCTGCCAATAACTACATATTTAATATTGCGCTTCTCGAATTTCATGAGCAGGGTATCGGCATTTTGTGAAGGTACGCGGTAGAATCCTTCGAAATTATGTCCATCGGCATAAATCGATGCAATGTTTGGCTTCCGGCAGGCAATACCATCTTCCTCATCTTTGGACAGTTTTGCTGCATACCGGCACATTTCAATATAATTAACCCAATCAGGAGTAAAACCATATAAGGTATTCCCATCAAGGTTTTTCTTTAATCCGGGCAGATTGCTGTTTATCATATCGACAGACTGTTTTAAATTCAGAAGTGGAACGATAAACAGAAAAATCACTAATAATATTTGAAGTGCCTTCAGAAATTTGGTTTTTAACAATGAATAAAATCCAATTGAGATGAATAACACAATCAGGGGTACATAAATAAGTATTAATCGGTACTGATCCCAGTGTTTTTGCTGCGAAACGAATGTGGCGCCAATCATTACCGAAAGATAAATACCCACAAAAAAAATCTGTTTGTGATTCTTAAAAACCAGATATAGCGCAGCAAAGAACAGAACAAAGGTGATTACAACCAAAACGGCACTTGTATCAGTACTTCCAATTGGTTTAAATCCTATTAATGTGTACAGATGTTTTGACAGATAAAGCAACGAATTGTCCCAAACCCGTGTTAAAAAACCAAGAAAATCTTCGGTGCCTTGCGACCGGTCGTAAAAATGCTTATAAAACATTGTGCGGAACTGGCTTTCGGCTCCTGATCCTACAATGCCCCAAACCAATTTCTTGTAAAGGATAAAAGGTAATTGGAAAACTAAAAATGATGCAATTGTATAAACAGATGCCATCCATTTTTTATTCAGGAGAAAATAAAGCACTGATGCAATGATTAATCCCAGCCCAATATTTCGTGATAAAAACAACAGAAACATTACAAAGCCAAAAGCCAGCCAGTTTTTCCAGGTGTCATTTAATTCCAGCCCCTGTGATATTCTATCATCAAGAATGAAAAACACATAAAAAGCAAGTCCCTGAAGGAAAAAGAACATGGCTTCGCTATAAGTACTGCTCGAAAAATAAAGAATATGCGCATTAAGGGCTAATACCAGCAATGTGATTAACAGGACAAATGACGGAACACGCTGCCTGAGTGATTTATACATAAAGTAATGATGGCCCAGCATTAACGGTATCGATATGATTTTAAAGACAACAACATTGATCCCGAATATTAAGGTGAAGAAGCTTAGGAAAATTGGGTAAAACGAACCATGCCAGGTTGGAAATTTAGTGCCTTCAAGAAATTTTTTTGCTCCGATTATATATTCTGAATCATCACCACCAATGCTCACTTTGGTGTCGAACATCAGGATTGAAATCACCAGTGCAATTATCATAGATACCCATAACAAAATACTAAGCCTTGGAGTAAGGACTTTGTTTATCCGGTCGAATACATCGGGTTTGTGTTCAACAACTTTTGATTTTTTTCCTTGCTGGACTTTCTTCTTTTTAGCCATAGTTGTATCTTAAAATCAATACAAGCAAAGCTAAATATATTTGGGATAATTACAATCGTATGCGCAATCCAATAGACGGGAACCAATCCTCGAAATTATCGGTAGCAATAAGCTGTGGTTGAATGATTACGGGGCCGGCATCGATTCCATAGTAAAGTTTCAGGGTATTATCGCCGAAATAATTCTCCTGTTTTTGAACCAGATAAGACAATCCCACATTGTTGAAATAGGTTGAAAAACCAATCTCACTTTCTTTTTTGCTGAACCTGCGACCAAATTCAACTCCCAGAAAAATATTATTTAGCGTCCGGTATGAATTATCGGCTTTTTGTTCGAAAGTAAAATTCATATTCCCGATCAAGGCATAGTAATATTTCTTTATGGCAAATGCGAGAATAAAATCGGCAGTTGGGGAAATATTATCGCGAATAAGGCCAACACCAACATTTGTTGAAATCATTAACTGATCTTTTTTTGATTCTGTTCCATCATCGTGAAAATCATTTAATTCTTCGAATTCTCTAAGTTTTTCCAGGTCCTTCAACCGTTCCCGATTTTCTAATTCATGTAAATTTTCCAGTTCTTTAATTTCTTCTAATTCTTCAAGTCTATCAAGTTCTTTGATGTGATAAAGTTGCCTGGCTTTTTCGAATTCCTCTAAAACTTTTTCATTTTTTTCAAAGAAGTCTTTTTGAATCCTGGCAGCTAATTCCTGTGAACGAAGTGCTTCTTCGAAATCCCTATGTGCCAGTTCAAATTCAATAAGCGAGTCGGAAATGTCCTGAAATTCATCCATTTCCATAACTTCCATCAGGGCATTGATTACTGTATCGAGACTTAGTTTTTTTAAACCTGCAAATTCTTCATTGCTTTCAGAAATGATCATAATTGTAGTGCTGTCGCCTAATTCGATGAGAATTGTATCCGGCTTGCCCTGGTCGTGTATTTCTTGCATTGACGGAGGGATTGTTGCCAGACATATTGAGCTGAAAATGGGTAAAATAATTAGAAATAAATACTTTTTCATGATTAGAAGTTTAT
Organism: uncultured Bacteroidales bacterium; assembly: GCA_964388245.1. Classification (GTDB taxonomy): domain Bacteria; phylum Bacteroidota; class Bacteroidia; order Bacteroidales; family M50B96; genus JAIOYV01. The sequence goes on along the minus strand of CAYLZH010000010.1, from coordinate 11,605 downwards.
AAATTAATACTTGCAGCCAATATCTGTTTTGTTTTTCGTTGTGATGAATCTCTTTGCTGTATGGGGAAACTTAATGGCTTGAACAGTGCAAATGAGAATTGCCTGACATTATGATCTTCCTTATTAATATCGTTGTGCACAATTAGTTTCACTCTTGTGATTTTAAGTGAGTTGTCGGCCATTGGTTTTGAGATTTTACTATTGTCGGTTAATAAACTAACATTCCCTTTTTTAGCCGACTGTACAGCAGTAACTGATATGGGGTTCAGACTCACTAACTGTGTTTTATCAATTGCTTCGTAGCCTGACACTTTTATTTGTTGCGATTTTGAAGTGTTGATTGTGCCACGAGATTTCTTTTGCAGGATCTTACTTTTTTTGATGTTTTCAGGTTTAATTATCGATTCATCATTTTTTGAAATTGCATGATTGTGAAAATTTGGTTTTTCTTTTTCTGTTGATTGGGGATTGTTTTGTACGATAGTCCGGGGAGGGTGGTAATCCTGGTTTGTCCCCTCTTTTATTATTGTACTGATTGAGAGAATCAGAATTAGTATGGCGGCAATTTTCAGTACCCACCACAACGATTTGGAGTCTGCCGATTTTTTTCTGATTGATTTTTCAATATTTTCCCAGATTGCAGTAGGCGCAGAATATCCCGGTAGTTTATCAATTGCCTTTTTGAGCGTTGCCTCTGAAGCCGACTTTCTATCGATAACCTGCTCAATTGAATTCCAAATACTATCCGGAGCCGTATGGGTTGGCAGCTTCTGTTTATATTTCGATATGTCGTTGATATTGTTACTCATTCTATTTTAAAATCAGTCTACTAAATGTGCCAATTCCTGTTGAAGCTTTTTCCTGGCATGGTGCAATTGCGATTTGGAGGTTCCTGTCGAAATACCGAGCATGTTTGCAACCTCGTCGTGTTTATATCCTTCAATTTCAATAAGAGTAAAAACCAGGCGATATCCCGGACTTAGATTGAGGATAGCCCTTTCCAATTCTTCGCCTGTAAGATTATCGTCCCATTCAAACAGCTCGGTATTTTCAATCAGATAAATTTCTTCAAAATCCATCCGGGGATTTAATTTCCGGTAGGCTGCCCGTACAATAATTGTTTTAATCCATGCCCCAAGGCTTGAATCTCCCCGAAATGTTTCGAGCTTGTTAAACACCTGAATGAAACCGTCCTGAAGGGCATCGTTGGCATCATCAAAATTTCCAAGAACGCGATAAGCAAGTGTATACATGGCATCCTTATACTTGTAGTACAGTGCTTTTTGGGCCTTCCTGTCGTTTTCTAAACAGGCCTCAATTAGTGCCATTTCATCCGGATTATTGAGATATACCATCTACCTTAATTGCTTACAATTATAAAGTGCATGGTAAAAGTAAAATGGTTGTATGGAATATGCTATTTTTTTGCGATTAAGCTTTTATCATGTGAAGAGCCTCCGAAACTGTTTTTACCGGTAACTGACAAGAGCCCTTCTCACACACATAAATAGTGGTTTCACCTGCTTTGAAACGATTTCTCAGGAAATGCAGTTTGGATTCCCGGGTTGATCCTGCCAATATTATATCGGGCAAATATTGTTTATCTAACTCTGATAAATAATCCATTGCTTTCTCTCCTGAAATCACAATTTCATTTTGTCCGATGATAAAATCGTACATAAGGTTACACCAGTTTGTATAGAACCGGGCATCATGTTTTATCAATTCAGTAATATTCGAAAGCATTTGCCTGGATATTTCTTCATATTGTAAATCATCGAAATAGAAGCTTGCCATTTTTAAGGTTTTTGCCATGCTTGAATTGGAGGCAGGAATGACACTATCTGACAATTCCTTTTTACGGCTTATTAGTTTTGGATCCTCATCAGAAGTATAATAAAACAGGCCGGTTTCTTTATCATAAAAATGATCTAAGACATACTGAAGCATGTCATTTGCACGATATAACCAATTATCATCAAAGGTTATCCGGTAAAGTGCCAAAAGGGCTTCAATGGTAAAAGAGTAATCATCGAGAAAGGCATTGATTTTAGCCTGGCCATTTTTATATGTCCTAAACAATTGGGAATATTGCTTAGTACATTTATCGAGGATGAAGTTCATTGCGCCGATAGCTTTATTGAGGAAGGTTTGCTCTCCAAAAGCCTGGTAAGCATCAGCATAACCTATTATCATCAGCGCATTCCAGGAGGTTAAAATTTTATCATCCAGTCCGGGCTGTACTCGTTTGCTACGTTCTAATAAAAGCTTGCTTTTCATTGAACGAAGTTTGGCTTTCCATTCCAGATGATTAATGTTTTTTCTATTTGCAAATTCTTTTGAATCCTCATTGACCAAAAGTATGTTTTTCCCTTCCCAGTTTCCTGTCTTTTCAATTTGGTAATAATCTATAAAAAGGAAGGCATCTTCTTTCAAAATCTGCTTTATTTCTTCTTCCGACCAAACATAATATTTACCCTCTTCTCCTTCGCTATCTGCATCGAGGGCTGAATAAAATCCACCTTCTGGTGCAGTAAGTTCATTGTTGATAAACGCCAGTGTTTCAATCACAACATCTTTATACAGTGGATTTTTGTTTAACTTAAAAGCTTCTGAATACAGGCTGACCATTTGGGCATTGTCGTACAACATTTTTTCAAAATGGGGCACCTTCCATGTTGCATCGACCGAATACCGGGCAAAGCCTCCGCCAAGCTGGTCATAAATTCCACCTTTGGCCATTTTTGTCAGCGTAAGATTTACATGATTCAGAATACGCTTGTCTTTCGTGTGGTAAGCATGCCGCTGAAGAAATTGCAATGAGTTGGGCATTGGAAATTTGGGAGCACTTCCATCGCCTCCATTTGTGTTGTCAAATCTGTTTGTCCAAAAGGCAACCATTTCATTCAAGAACTCCTGCGAAAAATCTACTGGTTTTTGGATTTGGATGAAACCGGATTGGTTCATGCCTTGCTGCAAACGTTGGGCATATTCTTCAAAACGATTCGGTGTGGTTTTGTAGTTAAGAGCGAGGCTTTCGAGGATGGATTGCCAATCGTTGGGACGAAAATAGGTGCCGCCATATACCGGACGGCCATCGGGTAAAAGGAAGCAGTTTAATGGCCATCCGCCTGAGCCGGTCATTAATTGAACAGCTTCCATATATATCTGGTCGATATCAGGTCGTTCTTCCCGATCAACTTTTATACAGACATAGTTCTCGTTCATTTTGGCAGCCATGTTTTCGTTTTCAAATGATTCGCGTTCCATTACATGACACCAATGGCAAGCTGAATAACCTATGCTCACGAGTATTAATTTGTTTTCCTTCCTGGCTATTGCAAGTGCATCTTCGCCCCAGGGATGCCAGTCGACTGGATTGTTTGCATGCTGCAACAGGTAAGGGCTGGTTTCATGAATTAAATGGTTTGTATGTTTGTAATTTTGAGTCATTTTTTTTAAGATTTATGTTGATAAGACAATGATAAATATAGATTGTTTTAAAAAGAGACTTGTGTTTATAGATTATCTTTGAGGCATAATTAAAACACACTCAATATCATCGGAAAGGTCAGAGCTAATACTTGGTTATATAAATAAAGTTAAGGCAACCAGTAAAGAACTACCTAAAAAAGAAGCGTTCAAAGATCTGCTCAACCGCCTTTATACTGGCGACAAGAAGATCGAAAAAATCATCGACAAAATTACCGGCGGTTCTGAGGCTACTGTGTTGAACATCCCCCGGAAAGATAAACTTCATAGGGGGAGCGCTGATACACTTTTCAATAAGATTATCATTGAATTCGAGAACAACCTTAAGCTTAACTTAAATCACGCTAAAGAACAATTGGCAGGCTACCTACTCGGTCAGTTCAATTCGGGCGAGGGATACAATTTTACATTGATTGCTACCGACTGTATTACCTGGAAAATATATGCCCCGGATATTTCGCAGTTAGATCAGTTTGAAAGTCTAACGGAAGATGAATTGATCCTGAATGAAGTGGAAAGTGCTTCTTTTATTCTCAATGAAAAGAATGTAGAAGATTTTTATTTCTGGATCGACCGTTTCCTTTTTAAGGAACAAAAACAAAGGGCTACATTAATACGGATCGAAGAATCGTTTGGGCATCAAGGCAATGTATTTATCGAGTCGATGCGCGAACTGATAAGGCATTTTAATAGTGTGAAAAAATATGGAGAGGTGCAGGTTTCCTTCGAGCAGTGGAAAAAATTCCTATCCATTGCTTATGGCTCTTTCGATGCTAGCGAAATGAATTTCCTAATTCACACTTACCTTAGCATATTCTCTAAAATGCTGGCTTACTCGGTGGTGAGTAACGATGATTACATCGATGAAGATGAAATGGTTGGGATTATCACCGGAAACATTTTTCAGAAATACAATATCCAGAATTTTGTCGACAACGATTTCTTTCACTGGATAGGGAATAAAAGAAATTTTGTTGGGTTGAAAAAAGTATTTCGGTTGATTTCACAGGAAATTTCGGCTTATGATTTCAACCAGGTAGATGAGGATATTCTTAAAGGTGTGTACCAGGAATTGATCGACCTCGATACCCGTCATTCGCTTGGCGAATATTATACACCTGACTGGCTATGTGAGCGGGTTGTGAATGAATTGGTATTTAAGCCGGGGGAAAAAATACTTGACCCTGCCTGTGGTAGTGGTTCATTCCTTCGGGCGGCCATTCACCGAATCAGGAATCTGAATCCAACCGTTACGGTTGAAGAACTAAATAATAGTATTTATGGGATCGACATCCATCCTTTGAGTGTACAAATTGCAAAAACTACGATGCTGCTTGCACTAGGCAAGGAAATCACAAGTGCCCGAAAAGCCGTTCACCTAAATATTATTCTGGCCAATACTCTGCTTGCTCCCGAGGGAGTACAAAACCTTTTTGGCAGTGAGTTCATCATGCAAATTGATAAGGAAAAACTTTGGCTTAATACACAGGTTTTTGAAGATATGCTTTTGTTCGATGAGGCTCTTGAAGTTTGCGAAGACTTAGCAGAACAGTCAATGCACAAGAAGTTTGAAAGTATAAATACCTTCAAAAATAATTTGGAACGTAGGTATAAAAATGGTGGATTGACCCTGCTTTTAGTAGAAAATTTTTACAAACTTTATAAAACACTGAAATCGGTTAAAGAAAGAGGAAGGGACGGTATTTGGAAGTTCATTGTTCAGAACCTCTATAAACCTTATTTCCTGAGCCGTAAATTCGATTATGTGATTGGCAACCCACCCTGGTTTACTTTTAGTTCAATTAAAAATAAAGAGTACCAGGATCTTCTAAACTCGCTTGCCGAAACATACAACATCAAACCAGCGAAGGTGGCTAACTTTCCACACCTCGAAATTGCAGCTATCTTTTTAGCTTATTGCAGCAGTTATTTTTTAAAGGAGACTGGAAAGATTGCGTTTGTACTCCCAAGAAGTTTTTTCAATGCCGACCATCACGATAATACAAGAGGAGGAAAAGCTGCCGGGTTTAAATTATCGCAAATTTGGGATTTGCAGGATGTTTCGCCCCTTTTTCGTATCCCCAGTTGTGTGTTGTTTGCTAATAAAGAAAATGGTAAAAAGTCTTTACCAAAGTCCGGTCTTGATGGAATTACTTTTATAGGTAATCTCCCCGTACATAATTGCAATCTGGAAACAGCCATCCCAAGATTGAAAGAAGAAAAATCAAAATGGTTTTATGTAAGACAAGGAAAATCGACTGCCTTTTCTTCACACAAAACAAGAACTCAAAAGAAAGTTAATCCCTATAAAAAACTATTCAAACAAGGAGCAACCATTGTTCCTCGCGCTTTCTATTTTATTGAATTAGACCAGGATATTCCTCCCGATTGGGATGAAAGGGTTGTTCATATTAAGGTATCGGAAAAGATACAGACTGATGCGAAGCCTCCCTGGAAAGGATTAAAATACTCGGGCAGTATTGAAAGCGAGTTTGTATTTCTCACATCTCTTTCAAAAAGTATCTTACCCTTTGCCCTGCACAAACCCGATTTGGTAGTATTACCCATTTCCATATCAAAAAAAGAAAAAAAGATAAAGTTATATTCGGCACATGAACTTCTCGAAGAAGGGAATAGATTTGCATCAAAGTGGTTTCAGAAAGCAGAAAACATCTGGCAAATCCACCGAACTGAAAAGAACGAAAAAATCTCTTCTGAAAATTATCTAAACTGGCAAAACAAACTGACTTCTCAAAACCTAAACGCCCCATATCTTGTCCTTTACAATTCATCTGCAAAAGATGCAAACGCCACGGTGGTAAAAAGGAAAGACTTTGATCTCGAATTTATTGTGGAAAGTGTTTGTTATGTTATGTACACCGAATCGTTTAAAGAAGCTCATTACATAACAGCGATTCTCAATTCAACATTACCCAACTTGATGATGAAAGATTTCCAGGCAAAAGGATTGTTTGGGGCAAGACACGTTCATAAAAAGATACTCGATATTTTTTTCCCGAAATTTGATGAGACTAACAAAAAACATCAACAGCTCGCAGAAATAAGTGAAGCGGCTCACATAAAAGCTCAAATTTTTCTATCAGGAATTGATGGAGACAGAAAAATTGAAGGCATCCATCTTGGAAGGATCCGGCTTGAAATAAAAAAGTATTTGGAGATAGAATTAGATAAAATGGACAAACTTGTAAAGCAACTTATTTGTTAAATGTCAGCAGGTTGTAGACATTAAATATTTCTTTGAATTTTCTCATTTAATAATCTTTCCAACTCTTCCCAGAAACCCGGGTAGGATTTTTCAACGCTTTCACTTCCTCTTATTGATACAGGGCCTTTTGCACCAAGTGCAGCAATGGCAAGCGCCATAGCAATGCGGTGATCATTATGGGACGAAACTTCTCCGGATTTGATTTCACCGGGATGTATCATCATGGAATCTTTAGACAGGGATATTCGAATTCCCAGTTTTCCAAATTCCTCCTGTAGGCTTACAGCCCGGTTGCTTTCTTTGTGGATTAGTCGGTTTATCCCATCTATCCTGCAAACACCCGTTGCATAAGAGGCAAGGACTACTAAGGGCGGAAATAAGTCAGGGCAGTGGGTAGCATCGAATTCAAAGGCAGGGATTTTAGATTTGTTAATGCTCAGTTTTTGTGAAGAGATAGATAAATTAAGTGAAAATTGGGATAAAAATCTTATGATTTCGGAATCGGCTTGCAGACTGTTTTGTTTTAATCCCTCAATGCTGATGTTGCCAAAAAGTAGTCCGGCCACAATCCAGAATGCTGCTCCGCTCCAATCTCCTTCAACTTGATAATCACATGCCCGGTACATTTGATTTCCCCGGATTAAAAATTGATTTTCACGCTTTCTCTTAATAGATACTCCAAAATCTGCCAAAAGTTCGAGAGTCATGTCGAGATACCTTTTGCTTTTCAGATTGGCAACTTCAAGGACAGAATCGTTTCTTACAAGAGGAAGCGCCATAAACAATCCTGTAATTAGCTGTGAACTTTGTGAACCATCGATAGTAACAGTTCCTCCTTGCAAAGGTCCGTGAAGCTTAATAGGGGGCAATCCATTATTCGAGCTTATTCCAACCCCCAGTTTTTTTAAAGAATCTACGATCAACAATTGGGATCTTTTGCATAATGAGCCGGAGCCTTGTAAAGTGAAAGGTGTAGAGAGAAGTGCAGCAATAGGGGAGAACATACGCAGACAAAGGCCCGACTCCATGCAATCTAAAACAGTTCCGGCAGGTTGTAATCCACCTTCAATTGTCAAAATGGGAGGATTATCGCTTATCCTGGCTCCCAGCATTTTTACGACTTGAATGGCTGCATAAGAATCGTTGCAATGATTCTTATATTTTATCCTGCTTGTTCCTTCCGACAACAAACCTGCAGCAATAGCACGCTGAAAGTAACTCTTTGAAGTTGGTGCACTTACTGTTCCTGATATTGTATGAGGAAATATAGTTTTTTCCATTTGCTATTGTACAATTTTTGAAAGAGCATCTTTCATCTTCAGAAAATTTATCTGTCCTGGTGCAGTAGCCTGATCATCTCTTAAGGATGCGTAAGTAAATTCAGCGCCAAGTTGCAGGCTTTTAATCCTGCTTTCAACTCCAAAAGATCCCAAACCAAAAGCGATTATATTCTGATAATGATTGTATAATGAATAAATGGTATTCAGGTCGTTATGCGAATTTGCCATGCAGGCAATCTTCGCAACGTTAGCTCCCATGGTAAAACATTTTTCAGTAGTTATTTTAAGTTTTAGTAATGGTGGTGTTTCCTTAAAATTATGATACGAATAAATAATTTCACATTTCTGATCAATGGCAATCCTACTAACTGTGGCTATAAAATCAGAAGAATTTGTGATGTCCATATCAACATAATTGGCACCTGCTTCGATGGCAGCAATTAACTGGCTCAATCTTTCAGTGTCATTTAATTTTCCAGGCCTGCATGTAGCAATTACTTTATTTCCTGCCGCAAAAACTGTTTCAATCTGACTGATCGACAAATTCAGTAAATCAAGCCTGACTTCGGATAGCGGAAACCAGTTCACTGCCTCAATACATTCATGAAAGTCAGTATTCCCAAGGCTAACACATATTTTGTTGTCGATATCTTTCAATGCCTGTTCGTTTATCCTGTTTCTTTTAATTCAGATAATTTAATTTTTCTGATGATTGCTTCGCCAATGTTTTTCAGCAGTACAAAATGAATGATGTTTCCATCGCGCTTTTTATCATTTATAATTTGATCAAAAATCAGGTTCCGTTCAATATTCCATGTAATAGGTAGGCCATACTTATCAATCAGGTTTTTTATCCTTTGATGATCTTCAGTTGAAAGTAATCCTATAGATTGTGAAACTTTAGATGCCAGTACCATTCCAATAGCTATTGCTTCGCCATGTGACAGCCCGGACAGGCTTTCGATAGCGTGGCCAAGCGTATGCCCAAAATTAAGTTTTCGGCGCTCGCCCTTTTCTGTTTCATCCCGGTTAACGATGGATGCTTTTATTTTTACTGATGATAACACAAGATGTTCGATTGCTTCAGCATGCAGAGAGAGGGATTCAGTATGCTTGTTTTCGAGAAACTTCACCATTGCACTGTCGGCAATAAGGGCATGTTTAATGATTTCACCAAACCCTGACCTGATTTCTCGTTCTGGCAATGTTTTCAGGAATAAAGGATCGCACAAAACAAATTCAGGTTGATTGAAAGTCCCTATCATGTTTTTTGTTCCACTAAAATTGATCCCGTTTTTGCCACCTACACTTGCGTCGACCTGTGAAAGTAAGGTGGTTGAAACAAATCCAAACTGAAGACCACGCATAAATGTTGAGGCCACATAGCCGGCTATATCGCATACCAGGCCACCACCAAATCCCAGGATAAATGTCGATCTGTCGGCTTCGAGGTGCTTTAGTTCGTGATAGATTTTTTCAACTGTCGATAGTGTTTTGTTGGCTTCGCCAGGTGGGAAAACGATTACCTCAAAGCTTTCAAGATATTGTGAGTATAAGGCTTTTACATTTTTATCGGTAATTGCAATTACCCTGCAATCGGGCAGGAAAGTTTGTAGTCGTGAAACACAACTTCCAATTATGATCCTCGACCGGTTATTTCCTTCAACAATAAATTCTCTCACAAGTATAAACTTTCATTAACATTCACATTATTTGTTGCTTATAGCTTTTATATTTCTACAAATAGGAGGAGGATTTTATCAGATCATCCCGGTTTGTTTTAAAAAGTTGAAGATAATCTTTTTTCCGTATTCGCTTAGAATTGACTCGGGATGAAACTGAACACCAAAAACCGGCAGGCTTCTATGTCTGAGCGACATGACAGAACCTGTTTTATCTTCTGAAGTAATTTCGAGTTGTGATGGAAAACACTTTTTATCTACTACCCACGAATGATACCTGCCAACTTTAAATGATGAAGGGAGTTTGTTAAATAAGATATTATCCTCCAGGGTGAAATGGATAGTACTTGCCACGCCATGATAAACTTTGTCGAGATTTTCAAGTTTCCCGCCATAATGAAGTGCAATTGCCTGCATCCCAAGGCACACACCAAAAATTATTTTATGCGGAGAAAACCGGTCTATTAAATCCATTAATTGTCCGGCTTCGTGGGGTAGTCCCGGCCCGGGTGACAAGACAAAGCAATCGTAATGGCCGGCTCTGGCAAAGTCGATTTCATCGTTCCGTATTACATCAACATCCGATTCTAAAACTCCTTCAATGTAATGAACAAGATTATAGGTAAACGAATCGTAGTTATCTATTACTAAAAGCCTGCTCATGAATCGATTTCCTGTTGATGTGTCCGGTGTATCTAATTGTATCCGGATACAAAATTACATAAAACATTGTTGCTGTATAGGATTGGTTAATCTTTGTTCTTGTTCTTCAGCAATTTATAGATTTCATGTTGTGCCTGCACTTTTCTTTTTGCGCCTGGTTTTCGGTATTTATTATCTAAATCGTTGTTAAGAACTCTTGCCTGCGTGTTGTCCTGCCATTCAAGATCGAGGGTTTGGATGAGCTGTTTTTTAATTCCGGCATCATAAATAGGACAAATAATTTCGACGCGCCGGTCGAGGTTACGCTCCATTAGATCGGCCGATGATATCAAAAGTGTTTCATCTCCTCCGTTATGGAAATAAAATATCCGGGCATGTTCAAGATACCGGTCGATTATTCCCATGCATTCAAGATCGATTCCTTTAGATTCAACTTTTGGTATTAAGGAGAACATTGCACGTACCATTAACCTTACATTAACTCCTGCTTTATGGGCTTCGTAAATCTTATTAATTATGCGATGATCGACCAGGTTGTTAAGTTTCAGGGTCATAGCAGCCTTTTTTCCTTCTTTGGCAGCTTTGATTTCCTGGTTTATCAGTTTTACAATTCTTACCCTGCTGTTAAAAGGAGAAACAATTAAATGAGAAAACCTGGGGATTTGATAATTCCGTGAGAAAAAGTCGAACACACGATCCACTTCAAGTGTTATTTCCTTATGTGAAGTAAGTAACAGCGTATCGCTAAAAACTTTGGCAGTGTCTTCATTGAAATTTCCTGTTCCTATAGCTGCATAGTGTACTATTTCCTTGTCTTCTTTTCTTTTAATCAGGATAGTTTTGGAATGAACCTTCAGTCCTGGTACACCATAGGTTACGCGAACGCCTTCTTCAGCCAGTTTTTTCGACCAATATATATTCGATTCTTCGTTGAAACGTGCCTGAAGTTCTAAAATTGCAGTAACCTGCTTTCCGTTTCGGGATGCGTTAATCATTGCATTCATAATGCTCGAATTAAAGGCAACCCGGTAAATGGTTATCTTTATGCTATATACTTTAGGATCGAGGGCGGCTTCGCGCAACAGATCAATTACATGACCAAAAGTTTGATATGGAAAATGGAGCAGGATATCTTTTTTTGTCAACACGGAAAAAATGCTTTCATGTTCGTGCAAAGACTTATGTCTGATAGCAGGCCAGGGTTTATATTCCAGGTTATGGTGACCAACATCTGGAAACTTCATGAAATCTTTGAAATTATG
>CAYLZH010000009.1:0-40562 GCA_964388245.1 uncultured Bacteroidales bacterium | reverse complement strand
GAAAAGGGTGTTGGACCTTTCCGAAACAAATAATCGCATCGAGCGAATGGTTAGATAGCCTGTGGCAGAAGCGGAAGAATTTAGACGCTATTCCAAAAACACTGATTTGGGGAATGAAAGATATTGCATTCAGAGAAAATGAATTTACTGTATGGGAAAATGAACTGAGTAAATTATCAGTTGTAAAACTTGAAAATGCCGGACATTATCCGCACGAAGAAGCAACTGATGTATTTATTGATGAATTAAAAAAGGCCGTACAATAGCCTTTTCTTCTGATATTAATCATGAAATAATCCGGACACAAGCAGAACAAGCTTACATTGATATGACTGATTTCCTTTAGGTTGTATTTCAATGAAACAAAAAAAGGCTCCGCACCTGCGAAGCCTTCTTTTTATTTAAGTTTTATTGTTTTTTATACAACACCCTGAGCAATCATTGAATCAGCAACTTTAACAAATCCACCAATGTTTGCACCATTTACATAGTGTATGAATCCATCATCCTGTGTTCCATACTTAACACAAGCTTCGTGAATATCTTTCATAATTTGATGTAACTTGGAATCAACTTCTTCGCGTGTCCATGACATACGTAAGGAATTTTGGCTCATTTCTAATCCTGATACAGCAACACCACCGGCATTAGCAGCTTTTCCAGGTCCGTAAAGAATCTTGTTTTCGAGATACACCTCGATAGCTTCAGGTACTGAAGGCATATTTGCACCTTCTGATATAACAAAACAACCATTTGCAATCAAAGTCTTGGCTTCTTCTTCGTTTACCTCGTTTTCAGTAGCACATGGTAATGCAACATCACATTTAACACCCCATGGTCTTTTACCTTCAACATACTGGCAACCATACTTATCAGCATATTCCTTGATACGTCCACGCTTAACATTCTTAAGATGCATAACGAATTCGAGTTTTTCCGCATCAATACCGTCAGGATCGTAGATATATCCTCCAGAATCGGAAAGAGTAACACATTTTGCACCGTAATCGTTACACTTTTCAACAGCAAATTGAGCTACATTACCTGAACCTGATACTGTAACAATTTTATCTTTCATGGAATCGCCACGTGTCTGAAGCATTTCTTCAGCAAAATAAACAGTTCCATATCCGGTAGCTTCCGGACGAATTAATGATCCACCCCATTCTCTTCCTTTACCGGTTAATACACCAGTAAATTCGTTACGCAGGCGCTTATACTGGCCAAAGAGGAAACCAATTTCACGTCCACCAACACCAATATCACCAGCAGGCACATCAGTATTTGGGCCAATATGACGGCTCAATTCGGTCATAAAACTCTGGCAGAAACGCATCACTTCGTTGTCTGATTTTCCTTTTGGATCGAAATCGGAACCGCCTTTACCACCACCCATTGGAAGTGTAGTTAGCGAATTTTTAAATACCTGTTCGAAGGCTAAGAATTTAAGGATACCCAGATTTACAGTTGGATGGAAACGAAGACCACCTTTGTAAGGCCCAATTGCTGAATTCATTTCGATACGGAATCCACGGTTTACCTGAACATTTCCCTGGTCGTCTAACCATGGAACCCTGAATAAAATAACTCTCTCGGGTTCAGCAATCCTTTCAAGGATTTTCGCGTCGCTGTATTTTGGGTTTTCTTCGAGGAAAGGAATAATTGATTCAACAACTTCCTTTACTGCCTGATGAAATTCTTCTTCCGCAGGATTCTTGGCGATTATCTTCGCCATAAAATCGTCAACTTTCTGTACTAATAAATTATCCATACTATTCTTTTTTTGATTAAAAATTTCTTTCTCAATAATAATATCTTTAAAAAACACCGGATATGACAAATGCCATCTTTATGTGATTTCAAAGAAAAAATACGTGAAACACGTAGGCCAGGATCAGTGATTTCACCAATCGACCAGAAATCTGCAGCAGGGATTTCGTGAATTGTTTCAGATAATTTTCAGAATATGAGTCTGAGGGAATTAATCGAAATTGAGTCTGATGAATTTTGTTTCAAAATGCTCAATCAGCAAAGGCGATGAAAGATGAGCAAGCTTTTCCTCTAAAATATTAACCTCTTCGATCGATATAGCACCAGTCTCTTCCTTGAGTCGCCGGATATCTAAAATAGCATGATCGCCCTCTATTTCACGAACATGCAAAACTACACCCCGGCCTTCAACTGAAGGACATGCATTTACCAGTACAAGGTTTGGAATATCTATATCGATCAATGTCCGGGATTTTTGTTTTATACTTCCTGCTTTTGCCTTAGCTGATATGATTCTGCTATGCAGTGGCACTGTCTGGCTCCATCCAAATTTGGTTGCAAAAACATTGCTGTTATCATCCGAAGATGTAATAGCATAAGACCACCTTAACTCTCCCTGCTGACTTGCCTTAAAATTGGTTACCCAATAATTATTTAAAACCCAGGAATAGATATGATTAGTTTTAGGTTGCAAATGATAATAATATCGACCAATATTAAAATCGCCGAAATGAACCAATGGTATATCTTTACTGCAAAATACAATTTGTGCATCGGATGACTGAACAGCAGCAAAGTTTTGAATCGTGTTCCAATCGGACGATGTTCCGGCTAACTGATTTTTGCCTGGATAAACAATTCCACCCTGAGCTTCGAAAGCAAGCTTTCCTTTTTCAAGATAGAAAGGAAAAGAAACATAAACACCCTCGGGATCTAATACCGGAAGTTTTACCATTCTGTAATGAAATTCTATTTTCTTCTGATAATGAAAAAGGCGGATTTCAATGTCAACGCCCCGGTTATCAGCACATACTGGTAAATCACCATGAAGAATCAGGCTCGTATAAATTGACCCGTTTTTTATACCATTGTTTTGAATATTGGAGAGAATTGTCCGTGTCAGATTTAAAGGTCGATAAACTGTATCACGATTTGATGCTGTAAGCCTTTCAAGATCGTGCCGGTTTTCAAGTTCTTCATAAACAAGCTGACCAAGTGAGAGCGTATCGTTCCTGTCAACAATATCTTTCTGTAATTCTTTGTCAAAAATCCGCGTAACTACTCCGTTCGATTCATCAATATCGATCCTGTAAAAATTGTTTTCAAAAACATCCTTTTCTTCAACATCAATCCTTTCGCTCGTTGTATCTAGATTGATATTTAAGGTTTTATAACCTATAGGAGGTATATTTTCAACCCATAGCTGATAATAAGCGCCTTCCATTCTTCTTTGGAGCACCTGCACAGGAATATTAGTGGCCTCTTCATCAGTAATAGTAAATTTAGCATCTTCGGGAATTAGTTCATAACCCATAAAAATATCTACTAATCCTGACCTGGGCCAGTTTAATGTATTAAACACAGCAATGGCCGGCTTATTTGATTTTTGAATATGATGTTCGATATATGCGAGTGCTTTTTCCTTTAACATACTCGATTTTTTTGCAGCTTCCCATGCATAGGCTGATTTCATATTCCACTGGTTAATCGTATTTTGCGACAGTGGATCGCTTACACTTTCGGCTGCACCATGGGTATGCTCATCATAGAATAACAGGTTATCGTAAACCTCTGTTATTTCTTCGTTTATATTACCTGGTAAATTTGCTCCCATTAGCAGTGCCATGGAAAGGAGTGCAGTAGTAGATGATATTTCAGCCTGTGTATTACGAACCACTTTGGTTTCGTTAGCTGCCGAACCTGTTCCATCAGTCCACCAATCGGGCCAGGCAACCTCATGAACCGGAATTTCATTGGCATGTTGTTCGTCGATGAAAATTAAGAACTCACTTGCAAGAGCATTACGAAGTTTTGGCCATTCGTATTTCTCATTCCATTCTTTTATGATGTCACAAACTTTTGTTGAAGGAGGTGAATTATCGGTAATATATCCTGAAAATTGAAGGGATATCTTATTGTAAGGGTAGTCTTTTTCTTCCAGTCCGGTCAGGTAGTTGGAAAGATTTGTACGCAGGACATCCTGTTGCCCGGTGGTCAGGCTAAGTGTGTTTCCATGCTGATAATGTTCGCTCCTGTATGCAAGCAGCCGGTTACCGGCAGGCGATTGCCACCAGAACGATGTTGGCTTATCGAAAGGTAACCTTGCCCTGTGTGCATGGATACCCATATCAAGATATTTAACATTTGTGTTATGAAAATAATCAACCAGACACCAGGCTATACCGTTCACATCGTTTTGCATTGCAGTACTTACATCTACGCCACTGTTTTTAAGCATTCGCAATGTTTTGGTTTGTGCTGCAAGTGCAGATTCATCAATTATTTCAGAAAAATTAAAAAACATACCTGTAGCCTCGATCCTGCCTTCCTGTAACCTTTTTAGAAAACGGTCGATCTGTTCCTGTGGCCGGCTTTTTAAATATTCCCTCACCGACCATGAAGTTTCGCAAGTCCACCTGAATTTTGCTGCATCGGGATAATGGTCGGTCAGGTCGCAATAATCCAGGGCCTGATCGATGTATTTTAAATGTTCTGGTAAAATTTCGGTTTGGGGGCGCGTATAGCCAATGTCGGTATGTGTATGTTGAACAAAGTAAATTTCCCATTCCCGAATGGGCGACAACGTGAATTTTCTGTGAACCAGTGTTTGTTTGCCAATTTTAATTTCAGCAGAAAATTCCTCTTGTTCAACTACTTTAGGCAGGTTAATTTCAGATTTGTTGTATCCTGCCTTGAGTATTATTTCCTGAACAATATCCCCAATTCTAATCTCTGCCTTTGTGTCGGATCCTACGTGAATAAAATCGACACTGATTGAATGGAATAATTTACCCGAATCCTTAACGACTACTTTGTTTTGATAGATTTCAACACTTTCATGAACCGAAGTTTTATAAGTCATAATCCATGCATTGTTTTCCTCGGGGACAGCATCAATCTTTAATTGATTTGGTTTACCTGAATTAACAGCGCTGGCAGGAAGTTTAAGTATGGCAAATCCCATTTGATCTTCGTACTTATCGAGCATGGTTACATTAAAAATAAGCCGGGAGCCATCCCTGCCAGGGATTTCCTGAAAACCGGTCGTGCTTGTCTTTGAACTTTCAAACGAGAACCAATGTAAATCATTGACATACAAATTGAAAGTTACAGGATTTGAATCCACATCACGACCAAACACCCAGATAAAATTAACGTATTCAGCATCATAAGTTTCAGGAACGACCTCAGTTTCCCAAACAATTGGGGCATAATCAGCTTGTCCACGTAAAAGCAGCGATGTATTTACGTCAGGGAAAGGCGAGTGATACCCAAACCGTTTTCCACTTACTTCATTAACATATCCCTGAAAATACTTGTCTGAGGCATGTTGTGCAAAGTTGTTCTGACTTATAAAAAGTATCAGGAATATCAGGATCGGGAAGTCCATCTTAATGAACCGGAGAATTTGATTAAGTAACCGGAAATTGTTTGATTTGAGAACAGGCATCATCATATTATTAAAATTCATGTATCCTTCGATCGAAAAATGATTGTATCTCATCTTTTCGTAGCGGATAAACATACAAATTTTATGAGACTCAAAATAATTATCAAAGATTGAAATTATTAAAAAAGTCCTACTCTGATTCTGTCAGTCTGACAATGATGTCTTCAATTTTTTCAACAATGGACTGAAATTTACCTTCAAGAATTTCAGATAAGCTTGTGGACCATGTTGATGCATCATGAGGCTGAATTCCAATAAGTATCGTTTTGGGAACCTCATGCTTTATTTCAAGTAGCTTAAGCGATTCAATCAGATGTATCTGATGAAGCGATAGTTTATAATTCATTCCCTGATGAACATCACCGGGTGCGAGCCTGAAAACAGTTCCAGCTTCAAAATTATTTAAAGCCATGCAATCGATAATAATAACCAATTCTGTGGTTTGATCTATGTAAAATCCAAGATCTTGCGATGATGTTCCAAGGTCGGTATAGGTGGTATTTCGAATCCGGTTACGGTTTTTCAGCTCCTCAACCACCTTAAT
This sequence comes from uncultured Bacteroidales bacterium, assembly GCA_964388245.1. Taxonomy (GTDB): domain Bacteria; phylum Bacteroidota; class Bacteroidia; order Bacteroidales; family M50B96; genus JAIOYV01. The sequence goes on along the minus strand of CAYLZH010000009.1, from coordinate 34,578 downwards.
ACCAACACCTTCATCACTTAACAAAATATTTCCAACTCCAAAAACACAAATGCTTCTCATGTACGAATACCTTATTGCTCGTATCCTGTTACCATTGATTTATAAAAACTCCAAAGTGTTGTTCCGGTGGTTCCAAGATAAACATGGACAACTGTTGTTATTGTAAACAACCAGGCTGCAATAGCATGCCACGCTCTACAGTTTTCAACCCCGCCAAAATAAACATTAAAATCGGCAAAGAATTCAGGAAAATACATCGCAAATCCTGTTAATGCCTGTAAAATTAATAACAGTGGCCATGCAGTATAGAGTAGCTTTTGACCCGCATTATATTTCCCTTCTTTCTTGCGAATCTTCCTGGTAAATATGCCAAATACATAATACTGAATTACGCGTGGTAATTGTTTCAAGTCGTTCCAGGTAAATAAAAGGTTGTGGATTTCGCCTATAACAAAAACATAATAAAATTTAAATATCAATGTAGCAACAATAAGATACATAAAGATGAAATGAAGAAAGCGGGCAATATCCATACTTGGAAGTACGTTAAACGACAAAGGGGCATAAATGTAAAATCCGGTAAGGATCAATACAATCATTGATACCATGTGTATTAAATGCAATATCCGTGTAATTAATGTATGTTGATATTTCTTAGCCATAGCTTTGTTTTTTAAATACCATATTCACAACTGATTAACAAACTTCATAATTGAGAACCTTATCGTGCTTGCTGCTAATAAAGTGGATTGAACATGCAAGGCATGGATCGAATGATCTGATAACACGACCAATTTCAATCGGATTGTTCGGATCCTTAACAGGTGTATTAAGCAGAGCCTCTTCCAGCGGCCCCGGATTTCCTTCATCATCCCTCGGGCTGGCATTCCAGGTAGTAGGAACTATGGCCTGGTAATTTTCGATCTTCTTGTTTTTTATTGATATCCAATGGCCCAGTTCGCCTCGCGGAGCAGAAGTAAGCCCTACACCTTTACCTTCGTCAGGTATTTCAGATTTATTACAAACCGGATCTCCCGGCCTTAATTCATCGATCCATTTGAACATATTTGTTGCAACAATTTTGGCTTCAATGGCTCTTGCAGCATGTCGTCCCAGAGTAGAATTTAAGACTCCGGCTGATGCACCAAGTTCACTGAGAACCATATTTACCAGCGAAGTAACCTGTTCATTTGAGTTGGTTGCATAAGAAATAAATGTTCGTGCCAGAGGACCACATTCAACAACATATTTGTTGTAACGTGGTGATTTTAAGAACGAATAAGCATCATGCTTATCTGGTTCGGGGTTTGTTTGTGCCTGGTAGGGTGATACGCCGGTGGTCTGATCGCTGTATTTTGAGAATTTTAAATATTCTGAGATTAAATCCTGATCAAATTCTTCAATAGCACCATTCAGGAATACTCCCGGCGTGAATAATAATTCCGAGTTGTCGTTCGCAAGTGGTACTCCCCCATATGAAATATAATTACCAACACCTTTCCCAATGGTGAAATATTCGGGATATTCTTTTGCAACGGCTAAAACATCAGGAATATAACAAGTATCTATAAAATCGTTGATTTCAGTTAGTCGTGTTTTAAATGCAAAGATATTATCAACAGTAGGTTTTTGTGAAACACCACCCGCAAAAATGGTCATGCAGTGTGGCATTTTTCCTCCGAAAATACAAAGCATCTCATGTGCTTTTCGTCTTATTTCAAGAGCCTTTACATAGTTTGCTATCCCATGGATGTTTAATGCAGTATCTTCAATATAATTGCCTTCGTATCGAGGTAAAAAAGGAGCACCGGCATAATCCGATCCTGAATCGATGTCATTCTTTACCCAATCTTTTATCCTGTTGAGCTTTCTGTTTGATCCTGTATAACTTAAAATGGCAGTAATATCGACAAAATCGAGAGCAGCAAGGTGATAAAAATGAAGAATATGCGATTGTAAGAAATTTGCTCCAACCAGCAGGTTTCGAATTACCCGGCCATTTGTCGGAGGTAATACATTAAAAGCATTATCGAGCGCTAAAACGGATGCCTGTCCATGAGCCTGCGGACAAACACCACAAATTCTCTGTGTCAACATAGGAGCATCGAGCGGGCTACGTCCTTTCAGGATTAGCTCCCATCCTCTGAACATTTCGCCGGCACTATATGCCTTAGTTACAACACCATTGTCGGCTTCAACCTTTACTTTCAGGTGGCCCTCAATACGGGTTACCGGATCTATAGTGATTTTCTTAGCCATCATTCATCCTCCTTTAGTTTTTCAGTTTGAATATGATCATCGCTTGAAAAAACCCTTTTGTTCCGTACGACTCCAAGATTAATTGATCGTGCAACAGCATGGGTTACAACACCTGCTACAGTAGCTATCCCAAGAATTTTTCCAACTGTATTTGCTGTTGTATTAATTCCGGCAAATCCGGGAACCTCAGCAGCTGGAAGCCGTTCATAAAGACCTGATTTTACCAGGCCCGGGAATGAGGGTTCTGTGCATCCAATACATGGCCCTCCGGACCGGTTACACCAGTTTACACCACTATTCCATCCACGTATCGACACATCACAATGCGCAATAGGCCCTTTACATCCTAATTCGTAAAGGCAACCACTATCGCCAATGTATTTTGCGAATTTACTTCTGTCGAAGTACTTCCTGAGCTCGCAATTGTCATGAATAACTTTATCCTTACCAAAATACATCACCGGCCTGTTAAGATTATCCAGTTTCGGGATACCGTATTTTAACACATGCACCAGCGTTCCTGTAATCCAATCGGGATGCGGCGGACAACCAGGGATATTGATCAATAAATCATGATCGACTATCTCGGTTAATGAAACTGCCTTTGTGGGATTTGGCGGTGCAGCCGGTATACCACCCCACGAAGAACATGAACCAACAGCAATTACTGCTTTTGCTTCTTTTCCCAGGTTTTTAACCCAATCTAATGCTGTAACAGGAATGCCAAACTTTTCTCCTACGGTGCAATAATCGCCTTTAGATTCTAATGGTATAGAACCTTCAACTACAAGCAGATATTCATTCTTGTGGTCCGACATCATTGATTCGATAACCTCAAGTGCCTTATCACCTGTAGCTCCCATGATTGTTGGATTGTACGCCAGACTGATTACCTCTATCAATACTTCATCGATGCTTGGATACTCTGTGTTTACTAAACTTACAGAACATCCAGAACAGGTTTGAGCCTGAAACCAGATAATTGGTAAACGTGCAATATGTTTTGAGGTTGAATTAGCTTTGAGGATGTTTGGGGCAATTAAATTTGAGAATGCAATTCCAGTGGCAGATACAGCAGAGATTTTTACAAATTTTCTGCGACTTATAAGCATCTTTCCTCCATTTTAAAATTAGTATATAGTTTAAGTTTTTAATAGCTGAATTATTTAATAAAACATTGCACATAAGATACAAAAAAACATGTCACACAACAATGACATTTATCATGTTCTTGATATACATGCCTTATGGTCAGCTATGTTAATTTTAATACGTTAAAGGTGAAGTAATGGATGAATGAAAGACGACCGGAAAATATCACAAACAAAAAAAGGTAAAAACCATTGGTCTTTACCTGTTTATAAAAAGAAACCTATATTAAACCTAAACCTTATGACGTGCTTCGTCGGAAACGCTAAGTTTTTTCCGTCCCTTGGCCCTTCTGGCCTTGATAATTTTACGGCCATTTACAGTTGACATTCTCTCGCGAAAGCCGTGTTTATTTTTTCTCTTCCTGTTCGATGGCTGAAATGTCCTTTTCATTTGAGCTATTTTTTAGTTTATCCTCCAGTTTTTTCGGTCTGCAAAAGTAGAAATATTATTTACACAATCAAAAATATTTAAATTGATTTTTTATTTTATTCTAATTCATTTTTCAAATTCCAATACCCTGGCAACCTGTAGATTTAATCAATTAATAGAGTATCATTGGGCATATTAGCTGCCAGACAGGAATGGGCTGGAATAATCCCAATAAAATCACCTATGCAAAATTCGTTAAAAAAATTTTCCTCAAGATAGATAATGCCATGTTCCTGCGACAGGCTTATAACATAATTGTTATCATCTAATATTTGCCAACTATCATGCATGAGCTTAGCAATTAGTCCATAAACCGTTCTGCCTTTTACCTTAATCGATTCTTTTGAGAGATGGATTGCACCTCCGTGCACGACAATTTCGTTCCGGTTTTTATGAATTGCTACTACAGGACAAGCCATACATACCGCAATATCATCCAACTTACATGATCCGAGATAATACTGCATGGCATCGTAATAAATATAATTCCCCGGCCTGATTTCATCAATAAAAGGAAAATTATCGCAAATGCTGCAGGATGGTGTATCGCCTGCCGAGGATATAATCTGTGGGTATTGTCTTATGTATTTGTCTTTTAAAACTTTAAGTGCAAGGCAGGATTCTTCGTGTATGTTACGTATTTCATCTTTCGAATTTGCCTGATAGGTATTTCCGGAATGTGTTAGAAATCCTCTAAATTCGAGCACTGGGATATGCTCTGCCTCAGAAAGAATTTTATTGAGCAGGCAGTGATTATTACAATCAACTCCGGTGCGGTTATAACCTGTATCAATCTTAATGAAAAATCCTGTCTGATGATAAAGTGCTTTAGAAATATAAGGGAACACGTTGGTATTCTCTACCAGGATATTCAGTTTTATTTTCCGGGCTAAATCATTAATTCGATCCAGTTCGTGAATGTTAAGTAAAAAAGCAATTGTTATGTCGGTCCATCCGGCCGATGCAAATTTCTCGGCCATCTGAATCGATGAAACAGTAATAGCATTTACCCCATGTTCGCGATACATCCTTCCAATATCAACATGATTGTGAGTTTTAAAATGAGGACGGAATATCAAATTATTTTGCCGGGCTTTCATCGCCATTCGATTTATATTTCGATGGCATTTTTGCTTGTCAATTAAGAGTGTTGGCCGGCGTAGTTTCATTTTGTCTGTTTTGATCTGAAAATCAGGACTCCGAATTTATCTGCCCTGAATTAATCCTTTTTTCTTGTCCAGACTGTAGTACGACCAAAAAGAGAAAATCCAATATAACCACGCATGTCAATTTTATCAGGTGTTGTAAGGGTAACCATACAACTGTACGTATTTCCCGATTCAGGATCATAAATTTCACCATCTTCCCATTCGTTATCTTCATCATATTCCAGTCCGGTCATTATTTCCATGCCAAGGATTGGACGAGTTCTCAAATTTTCATCGGGATTATCTTTATCGAGTTTTGGTTCGCCATTGTCCTCGTTTGGATTCTTTAACCACACTATCCGGCCATAATATTTATCCCCTTTTTTGTTGATTTCAATTAACGACTTATTCTCTTCTGTGTACCATTTCCCAACAATCTGGTCGGCTGATGATTGTGCCGATAACATATGCGGTATCATCAGGATGGAAAATAAGCCAAGAAAAATTGCTACAGTTGTTTTCATATTCGAATTGATTTGATTTCGCAAGCAAGAAAATCATTTTCCCAGAAAATTCAAAGCTTTTACTTTTGCACAAAAATTTTAGAATGGAATTATTTTACAGAAAATATGGCAATGCGAAACCGGCAATGATAATTGTTCATGGTTTATATGGGGCTTCCGACAACTGGGTATCAATTGCTAAATCGTTCGCAGAGCATTTCGAGGTGTTCCTTGTCGACCAACGGAATCACGGCCGGTCTCCGCACAGCAGCGAGCATAATTACCATGTGATGAAAAACGACCTGCTTCAATTTATGAACAGGATGGAGATTGAAAAAGCTGTTTTAGTAGGTCATTCGATGGGAGGTAAAACAGTTATGTACTTTGCCCGTGACTTTCCAGATCGGATAAATTCGTTAATCGTTATTGACATTGCTCCAAAATCGTATAATTTACCCGACGATGCCAGTTTAAAAACGATTAACCATAAGCAGATTATCGCGGCAATGAAGGCTGTAGATTTTTCTCGTATCTCATCGCGGCAGGATGTAGAATCAGAACTTGCATTGTCAATTTCAAACGAAAGGATCAGACAGTTTTTAATGAAAAATCTGCGTAGAAACAAAGACAATACTTTTAACTGGAGCCTGAATGTAGCAGCACTTGATCAAAACATGCCCGATATCCTGGAAGGCATGAACGAGAAAGATTTTGAAAGGGGAAAAGGAATTGTTGGTTTTCCGGTGTTATTTGTCCGGGGTGCCAATTCGCAATATATTCTCGATGATGATATTGTAAAAATTATCCTGATTATTTTTCCTTTTGCTGAAACAGTTACCATTCCCAAAGCAGGTCATTGGTTACATGTAGAACAACCAGCATTACTGGTAAAGAATATACTATATTTTGTACTGGAGTAAGGGATCGTAATTCAAACAATCAAACTAAAATTTAAATACCTGACGTAGTACGACAACCACCTTATCACCCTATTGCACTATTAATTGAACGGTTTCAACATAATGTGAATTTGACACACGTACCAGGTACACTCCCTTTTCCCAATCGTAGAAATTGAATCGCTGATAGTTTTTTCCAGTAAGTTTTTCAGAGTAGATCATTCTTCCCTGCATGTCGAAAACCTCCATTAATTCAAGGTCTGTTTTCAGATAAAAAACGCCATTGGTTGGATTAGGAAACAATTCAAATTGATGTTCCTGCCCCGATGCAGCTATAGCCTGTATACTTTGCTCAACCCTAAAGCTATGTGCATCGGCAGCCCCAATAAAAGGATGTGTTTCGCTCCGTCCCGAGGCATCTGACGCTGAAATAAAATAGGTGATTGTATCGCCATATTGAACAGGAATATTCGCAGTATACAGATCAGCGCTATCGAGAGTAAGCTGCACAGTTTGGTAGATGGTATCGGCCTGGCTCATGTAATAAACAAGCAATGAATCTGCAATCAAGCTACTATCGCTATATGCTTTAATCTCAACTTCTATCTCAATTCCAAGAGGATCGTACGATAAAATTCCATTTAACGGAATGTGCCTGAGGTATAACATTCCCAAATCGGCAACACCATGCGTACGACAATGTAGTGCATCGGTTGTGTACCAGTTTACCCATTGAGTTTCTGAAATCCCTATAACTTCATATCCGGGCATGGCCTGTTCGTAAACAGCTTTAGCAGTATCATTCCATGTACTCCCGCTTCCATCAACAAAAGGAACAAATACTTTTTCGTTCAGGATTAAAGTATTTGTATAGGGCTGTCCGTCGGGGCTATAGGTCCTGAATACCTGGTAATTCGTCCCGTATGATGATTGTTTGTTTGCATAATAATTGGCTATTGCTTCGAAATCGGCATATCGGTAATCAGTTATGGGTACTTCTCCGATCAATATTTTATCAACATCCAGAAATTTGCCCCAGCAATCGATATGTTTAATATATTCATCAAGCGGATCGGAAGACAATTCATATTCTTCAAGTCCTAAATACTGAAGTGCCATTGTACCTATCTCGGTAACGGTCATGTTGGTATTTTCTTCGGAAACCAAATCTGTGGATACGCCTTTCCCCATGCCATCGGTCATATAGTTTCCTCCTGTGTGCAACATGTTCATACCGTAAAGATTTGTACCAAAAAATCCTGATAGAACCACTGGTACTTCATCATCGTCGGGGCGGGGCCGGTTATATGGAAAGTCAACTATCGATATAACACTATCTTCTCGGATAAACCACGCTGAATAATCACGGGTCCAATAACTGTTTAAAGGAGTTTGAATATAAGTAACATTTGAAACATTCACACCATTATTGGTAAAATACGTTTGTACATCGTTCTGAGTGCTCTGATCTTCAACGAGGACATAAATAATTGCATCTTCCGACATTTCAACAATAAGGCTGAGCGGAACTCCAAAATACCCGGGTGCAGCAATTACAACTCCCTGCATTCTCTCAAACTCAGCAATACTTTGGATCGATCCTGATGGTGGAGGTGTTGCAACAAAATTCTTTGCATTTAAATCAATCTGCGACAATTCACTCATATCCAAAACATGATATTTGCTTTGCAATTCAAGTGTTTTGGTGTTTTGAGCAATAAGATTTGACAGCGTTAACAGTCCGGTAAAAATCAGTAGTAGCGATCGGCTTTTTATCATTTTTTCTGGCTTTTAAAAGTGTGGCAATTTATAAAAACAAATCCAACAGACTCAAAAATTTGTGTTTCAATTCTTTCCTTTTAATAATCTTTTAACATGCACAGCGATGGCCTCCTGCCAATCCGGCAATGCTTAATTATTTCGGCCATCATGATATTCCTTTTATTTCCATCTGAAATTATGTTCTATATTTGCAGTTTTAATTCAATTTAAATAAAAATAAACAATGGCCTATTCGAATGACCTAGTTTTATCAGCACTCAAACGTGTCAAATATCCCGGATTGGACAAGGACATAGTAAGTTCCGGCATGGTTGAAGACCTTAATATTGATGGCAGGGAAATTAGTTTCGCTCTTGTTTTACCGAAAAAGAACGATCCTTTTGCTTCTTCGCTAAAAAAGGCCTGTGTTAATGCGATTCTAACATATGTTGGGCAGGCAGCCCGTGTAAAAGGAAATATCGAAATTAAGGAACAAAGCGGAACATCATCGGTTAAAGCTAAGCCACTAAACGTTGAAAATCAATCTGTTCTTTCAGGAATAAAAAATATTATCGCTATTGCATCAGGTAAGGGAGGAGTGGGTAAATCGACCATTGCCACGAACCTGGCTATAGCTATTGCAAAACAAGGCTTTTCTGTAGGATTAATCGATGCGGATATATACGGTCCTTCGTTACCAAAAATGTTTAATGTTGAAAAAGAAAGACCCAAGGTTTTCAAATCAAATGGTTCCGACATGATTACACCAATTTCGAACTATGGTGTAAAAATGTTATCCATCGGTTTTTTTGTAAATCCTGATGACGCATTGGTATGGCGAGGCCCAATGGCAACTTCGGCGCTAAAACAATTAATGAACCAGGGCGATTGGGGCGAGCTGGACTTTATGCTTATCGACCTTCCACCTGGCACGAGCGACATCCACCTTACCTTAGTGCAGGAAGTACCCGTAACCGGTGCGGTTATAATTTCAACCCCACAGGATATTGCCCTTGCCGATGCCATTAAAGGCATTTCGATGTTTGCTGGCGATAAAGTTAATGTACCTGTGTTAGGCCTTGTCGAAAACATGTCGTGGTTTACTCCTGAGGAATTACCCGATAACCGGTATTATATCTTTGGACGTGACGGATGTAAAAAGCTTGCCGAAAAATTAAATGTCCCGCTTCTGGGTCAGATACCAATTGTACAATCTATCCGTGAAGGAGGCGATACTGGCAAACCATCGGCACTTGACACAAATTCAATTGTTGGTCGGGCTTTTACTGAGCTTGCAGAAAAAGTAATCAATCAAACCGACCTGCGAAATAAAAACCTTGCCCCTACTAAAAAAGTTGAAATCTCAAACACTGATGGTTGTTCATCATAATAATAAATAAGAAATATGAGTTCTGATCAAAAAAGCATTACCGTAGAAAGAATTCGTGAAGGCCTCGAAAAAATTCGACCGTATCTACAGGCCGATGGAGGCGACATTACACTTTTAGATGTTTCTGACGATTTTGTAGTAAAAGTGAAATTATTAGGTGCGTGTGGAACATGCCCAATGAGTATGCAGACCCTTAAGGCAGGCGTTGAGTTTACGCTTAAAAGGATGATGCCCGAGATTAAGGAAGTTGTTAATGTACCAGACGGCGAGGCTTTAGTATAAGCAGGAACATGTTCTGAATCAATTATGTAATTAAGATCCGCTCAAGATCGTCGGGTTTAAAAGGTTTGCTAATATAATCGTTCATGCCATAGCTTAAAAAACGCTCACGATCGCCTTTTAAAGCATTGGCCGTCATTGCGATAATCCGGATAGGGTATTTTACTTTCAGGTCTTTTTCGTACTGCCGGATCAATTGAACTGCATCGACCCCGCTCATAACCGGCATTTGGATATCCATTATGATTATGTCGTATTCTGATTTCTTAAATTTTTCGACTGCAATTTTCCCGTTTTCTGCGATATCAACAGCATGCCCGAATTTTTTAAGATTGAATTCGGCCACCCGTTGATTAATCGGATTATCTTCGGCTAACAGAACTTTTAGTTTTTTCTTTTTCCGGTTATCGTTCACTTTTTTTGTTTCAGGCAAATCAGCAACCATTTTAATTTCCCTTCCGAATTCGGCAGTAAACCAAAAAACTGATCCTTGTCCTTCTTCACTTTCTACGCCAATATTCCCATGCATCAATTCGCTTAATCGTTTCGATATGGTAAGGCCAAGACCTGTTCCTCCATATTTTCGTGTTACCGATTCGTTCGATTGCGAAAATACCTTGAATAATTTTTTTTGTCCCTCTTTCGATATGCCAATTCCTGTATCAATTACTTTAAATAAGAGCTTTATCTTTTCGCCAAAGTTTCTTACTTTTTCAATTTCAAGCTTTACTTCGCCTAATTCGGTAAACTTTATGGCATTATTTACCAGGTTAATTACTATCTGTTTCATGCGAACCGGGTCGCCGGAAATAATTTTGGGTATACCCTCTTCAATTGATGTATTGAATCGAAGGCCTTTTTCCTGTATTTTAAGACTGAATAATCTTGATATTTCTCTTATCTCATTATAGATATCAAAATTTACATTTTCTATCAAAACCTGACCAGCTTCAATTTTTGAGAAGTCAAGTATGTCGTTGATTATAGTTAAAAGATTATTTCCTGAAATCTGTATAATATCAACAAATTCTTTTTGTGATTCAGACAGACCGGAGTCGAGCAGGATATTTGTCATGCCAATGATTCCATTCATTGGCGTCCTGATTTCGTGCGACATATTGGCAAGGAAGAGGGATTTTGTTTTTGTGGCTTCTTCTGCTTTTTCTTTCGCAAGTTTCAGTTCTTCCTGAGTTTTTTCGAGCTTTATAATGGCATCATTCAGTTGTTTATTGGCCAATTCCCGCTCTTTAATCAATTCTTCAAGTTCTTTCTTCTGGTTATGAAGGTCGAGGAAATTCTTTACTTTACCTGAAAGGATCTCCGGTTTAATAGGTTTCGAGATAAAATCGACAGCACCTGATTCGATCCCTTTTACAATATAAAAATCGTCTTTATAAATCGCCGAAACAAAAATTACTGGCAAATACTTGGTGTGCTTCGATTGCCTCATCAGCTCAACTGTTTCGTAGCCATCCATCTCCGGCATTTGCACATCCATTATTGCAAGGGCAAATTCGTTGTTTAGCGTTTTTTGTAAGGCCTCCATGCCCGAGTAAGCACGAACATATTCCACATCAAAATCACTCAGGATGGTTTCGAGCGACACCAGGTTTTCATGCCTGTCATCAACAATTAATATTTTTGGTCTTTCATTCACGAAATGTGCAATCCTCTATTCGGTTTACTTTACTCTAAAATCAGGTTAATCAGATGCTGAGTATATTAACTAAATCTTCGGTTTTAAATGGTTTGCTTATATAATCATCCATTTGTTCGGCCAGGAATTTTTCCCTGTCGCCTTTAAGAGCATTGGCAGTAACAGCTACTATCCTTATTCTGTCTTTCACTTTATTCATTATCTCAATTTCACGGATCTTTCTTGTTGCCTCTACGCCATTCATTTCGGGCATGTAAATGTCCATTAAAATAATATCATAGCTGTTATTCTGAAATTTTTCGACTGCTTCTTTTCCGTTAATTGCAAGATCAACCTTGTGTCCCAGGCGTTCGAGGTTGTACATTGCCACCTTCTGGTTTATCGGATTGTCTTCGGCAATTAATACTGATAGTTTTTTATTATTGATCTTTCCTGTACCTGTGCCTGATTTACGCTTATCAATCTTTTTTATTTCTGCTTTTTTTAATTTTGCTGTAAACCAAAATGTCGATCCTTTCTTCTCGATACTTTCAACACCAATTTCACCATCCATTATAATGCTCAGATTTTTCGAAATTGCCAGTCCAAGGCCGGTACCTCCATATTTTCGGGCAATAGTCCTGTCGGCCTGCGAAAATACCTTGAACAGGCTTTTCCTTCCATGCTCACTTATGCCTATACCTGTATCAATAATTTTAAACATAAGTGTAAACTTATCTTCCGATTCTTCAGTTATCGAAATTTCGAGTTTTACATATCCTCTATCGGTAAATTTTATTGCATTATTTAGCAGATTAATAATTATTTGCCGTATTCTTATCGGATCCCCAATCAATACCTCAGGAATAAGCGGGTGAATATGTGAAGTTAGTTTAAGCCCCTTCTCCGAAGCCTTGAGGTTTAATAACTTAATTATGTCGTTAACTTCATTGTATAGATTGAAGTTAATATTATCGAGTACCACCTGGCCTGATTCGATTTTTGAGAAATCGAGAATATCATTGATAATTGTTAACAGGTTGTTTCCTGAAATATTTATAACATTAAGGAATTCCTGCTGCTCTTCGTTTAAGGATGTTTGCTTTAATATGTTAGCCATGCCGATAATACCATTCATAGGTGTACGTATTTCATGCGACATACTTGCAAGAAACAGGGATTTTGAATGGGTAGCGGCTTCGGCTTTTTCTTTTTCAATCTTTAGCTTGCGGGTTGTTTCTTTGTGTTTCGAAATTTCTTTTTGAAGCTGATTAGTACGTTGTATAACCAGATCTTCGAGCGAGGTTTGGTATTTATAAAGTTCGAGAAAAACTTTTACTTTGCCTCGTAATACTTCCGAAATAATAGGTTTAACAATAAAATCAACAGCTCCTGTTTCAATTCCTTTTATTACATGAAAATCTTCTTTATAAATTGCAGAAACAAAAATAACCGGAAGATTTTTCGTACTCTTGGCCTGTCGCATCAGGGCAACGGTTTCGTAGCCATCCATTTCCGGCATTTGAACATCCATAATAGCCAATGCAAATTGGTTGTTGAAGGTTTTTGCAAGTGCCTCGGCCCCTGACAAAGCCCTGACAAGTTCAATGTCAAAATCGTTCAGCAGTGTTTCGAGGGCAACAAGATTCTCCACCCGGTCATCAACTATCAGAATTTTTGCTTTATCTATCATACTGTTTGAAATTGGCTGTTTGCTGTTATTCCCTGCTTATTCTGGATAAAACCTGTTTTAATTAATTTAACAAATTGAAAACTTAAAGTGTTCTGAACTAATTTGCATTATTTATATAGCCATACCCGCATAAGAGATAAAAGTTTATCAACATTAACCGGTTTGGTCAGGTAGTCGCTGGCCCCTGCCCCGATGCACTTTTCTCGATCTTCCTTCATGGCTTTTGCGGTTAATGCAATTATTGGCAATTTCCTGAATCTTGATTCACTACGAATGGTCTGCATGGCCTCGTAGCCATCCATTACCGGCATCATAATATCCATTAATACTAAATCGATAGCATGGCCATTTTGCAATGTATCTACAGCTTTTTGGCCGTCTTCCGCTTTCAGGACATTCATGCCCTTGTCTTCGAGTATTTGAGTAAGGGCAAATAAATTGCGCATATCATCGTCAACTACAAGGATGTTTTTCTTTTCAAACAGTTTCTCTTTATCATGAAGGTTTGTTATTAATTCTTTCTGATCGTGTGGCATTTCGCTAACAACACGATGCAGGAACAAAGCAGTTTCGTCCAATAACCGTTCTTCCGATTTTACACCTTTAATGATAATCGAATTTGTAAACTGCTGAAGTTCTGAGTTTTCTTCGCGTGTAAGTTCTTTACCGGTATAAATAATTACCGGTGGTATTTTTATATCCTTCTCCTTCTCCAATTTTTTCAACAGTTCGAAACCGGTCATATCAGGCAATCCCAGATCGAGTACCATGCAATCGAATTCTTTCGCACGAATTGCTTCAATCGCTTTTTTACCGGTTCCAACATCGGTAGTGTGTACATCAACATCACCAATTATCATTTTAATACTTTTCCGTAGGTTTTCATCATCTTCTATAATGAGCAGGTCTTTCATTTTCCGGCTAATAAATTCCTCGAGCTTCTCAAAAGCTTCAACAAGGTCGGTTTGTTTAACCGGTTTTGTAAGGTATCCGATAGCCCCTCTTTTAAAAGCATCGATGGTTACTTCATGCGACGAAACCATATGAACCGGTATATGCCTGGTATCCGGATTATCCTTTAGCATGTCGAGTACGGTAAGGCCATCGATACCAGGCAGATTTATATCTAACAAAACAGCATTTGGATCAAACTTCTCGGCGAGTTCCAATCCTTCTTCGCCGGTGTAGGACACCAGCGATTTAAATCCTTTTTCATGACAAAGTTTATAAAGAATTTGTGCAAAATCAGGATCATCCTCTACGATTAAGATACTACGATCGGTCTTGGAAATTTCCTCACGGTCGTCATCAGGTTTGGAAATTTCTTCTCTTCTAGTAGCTGGCTCAATAATAATTTCCTTTTTTATTTCCGGTTTTTCTTCTTTCGAAATTGTGGGAGTTTGCTCTTTAGGTTCCTTTTTCTTAATCGACCTATCAGTAATTTGTGAAAGAATATCTTCCTGCAGTTCTTCATTAAACTTAAGCGGCAGATAAACCGTAAACTCCGATCCCTTATCAACCTGGCTGACAAGTTTAATTTCACCTTGAAGTAGTTTGGCAAGTGATCGTGAAATTGACAGTCCGAGTCCTGTCCCTCCAAATTTGCGCGATGTACTACCATCGGCTTGCTGGAAAGCTTCCCAAATGGCCATTTGTTTCTCCTCAGGAATACCGATTCCGGAATCGCTAACTGTAATTGCCAGGGTTGACTTTGGATCTAATCCGCTTCTGCTTAAATCTGTTCCTTCGTGAGGGCTAAAAATCTTTACCTTAACACCACCATGATCGGTAAACTTAATGGCATTCGACATCAGATTCTTAATAATCTGGTCGATGCGTTGCCTGTCGCTGAATAAATTATCAGGCAGGTCGTCTGATAGGATTATATCGAGCGACAAACCTTTTTCCTCGATTACATGATCGAAATACTGGCTGATTGATTCGCCCAGATTCTTTAAGTTGATATCCTCAAGGTTTACAGTCATTCGACCCGATTCGATTTTCGAAAGATCGAGTATTTCATTAATAAGTGTTAACAGGTCGTTGCCACTTTTGTATATAATTTTCGATGATTCTATTTGTTCGGGTGTCAGGTTTTTTAACTTGTTCGACGACAGGTTTTGCGACAGGATTAGCAAACTGTTCAGTGGTGTCCGAAGTTCGTGCGACATATTTGCGAGGAATTCTGACTTATACCTGCTGGTAATTTCAAGCTCTTTGGCTTTTTGTTCAATGTCGTTCCTGGCAATTTCAAGTTCGATATTTTTTTCTGTGATCCGTTGTTTTTGCTTTTCGAGTGATGCAGTTTTCTCTTCCAGCTCTTCGTTTGTATTGCGCAGCTCCTCCTGTTGTTGCTGAAGGTCTTGTTCGCTTTTCTTAAGTGCTTTGGTCTGCTCTTCGAGTTCTTCGTTGGCTACGCGTAATTCTTCCTGCTGAACCTGTAATTCTTCGTTGGTTTGCTTCAGTTCTTCCTGCTGCTGCTGAAGTGCATCGGCCTGATCCCTAGTTTTTTCCAGAAGTAGTTGCACCTCGGTCCTGGATGCTGAAGAATTCAGACTGACAGCAAGGGTTTCCATCAATAATCCAAGAAACGCTACCTTAAGTTCATCAAATTCATCGACCGATCCAAGTTCGATAACACCAATCACTTTATCTTCAAAAATAATTGGTACTACTACAATATTTCTTGGTATTGCATCGCCAAGCCCTGAATTAATCCGGATGTAATCATCAGGTATCTGGGTAATTGAAATTAATTCCCGCTCGAAAGCTGCCTGACCTACCAGACCTTCTCCAAACTCTATTTTATTATTTATTCCTTTCCGTTTTGTGAATGCATAGCTGGCTGTCAGGCTAAGGTATTTCTGCTCATTGTCGGCAAGATAAATAGCTCCAATTTGTGCACCTATATATTTTGATAGAAATGTGATAATGTTTCTTGATATTGTAGATATGTCGAGATCGCCTCTCATCCGGTCATTAAGTTCATTAACTCCGGATTTTATCCAGTTTTGTTGCTCGGTTTCGAGGGTGGCTTCTTTAAGCGAACCGGCCATTTTCACGAGTGATATACCCATTGTGTCGTGTTCGCTCAAGGGTTGGTAATTCTTATCGAAGTTGCCTTTGCCAATTTCGTGGGCAAATTCCGACGATTCTTTTAATCCTTCGATGAGTTGGTTTAATGCATTTGTCATTTCTCCGGTTTCATCCTGCCCGCCTTTTAACTTTTTTTCAGGTAGAATCCCGGAACTCATTTTCAGGATAATTTCTTTCAGGCTGTTAATTGGGACAACAAGAGCCCTGGTTGTTATAAAACCCGTTGCAACAGCCACGCCAAGAAGAATGAAACCCATAAGAAGGATAAGTGTCTGGAAACCATCAAATGAGTTCTCCATGTTATCGAGACCGGCCGTTACCTTCTCTTCCTGTTCTTCGACAAGGTTTCCGAGCCGGTTTGCGATACGTTGAGCCAATAAAAATAAATCGCCACCTTCTTCAACATCTTCCTGAATTATAATCATCATGGCATCAAGATAGCTATCCATATCGTTTAGCTCTGCCATGAGCTCTATATGCCTGGGCATTAAACTGTCAGCAATCGATTCTTTAATAAATTTATACTCTGATTGTGAAATTGTATCCCAATTCGGAACAAGGTTATCAATTTCATTAAACAGATTTGGAAGGTCTTTCTCATAAAATTCCTTAAAACGGATTTTATCGATATCGAATGAGTTATCGACATGCACCCAGTTCTTAGCCAGCATCATTGAGTTTTTTATGGCTGAGTGCAGTTGGTCGAGCTTTGTTACCGACGGGGAATAATTGCGAATAATCTGATTGCTTATTTTCCGGTTCTTTTCAAGTGTACGATAGGTAAGAATACTGCTGATAATTACACCTAACACAACTATTCCAAATCCCATCAGAAGCTTTGTCGATATGGTATTCTTAAATTTCATGACTCATGATATTGCATTTACCTAAATGGCTTGTTAAACAACAATAGCTAATTTCTCAAGTTCTGTACTAATTTTCAGTCCTTGTTTTGCAGCATTATTCTTGTTTAATTCGAATTTCAGTTTTCCATCTTTCTCAAAGAAATTAATAGCAGCACCCGATTTTGCCATCCCCTTTTTATCGGTTACAAATAGCGTAGGATTATTCCCAATATGATTCTTAACATCCTGCAACTTATTCGTCTTTTCTGGCGAAATGTACAGGATATGGCAGCTTTCGATATTGGAAACATCGGAAAATTCTTTAACAACGATGGTTCGTGATCCAACTTTTTTTGCTGCTGCTACTTTTTTCAACTCTGGTGTAACTGCAGAATTGCCCAACACACCAATAATAAAATCGCCAGTTGTAGCTTCTTTTGGCCATTCAATTTTCTTGGTAAAATTGTAAATATATATTGCCTCAAACTTTTCTTTCTGAGCAACAACTGAAAAGACAGCAAACAGTATGATGAGTGATGTTGTTATTGTTCGTTTCATAATTATATCTTTTCCATACACAGCGTAGGATAACATTAATTTATTTCAACCCACTATTGTATAATAAATTGTTTCATCCAGGCTGAGTGGCCATCGCCAATCTTAATAAAATATAGTCCGGCAGACAGCTCTCCGACATTAATAATATGCTTATCATCGGCTTCTAATTCCTCAATCTTTTGAATGACCATTCCACTTGTATTTAGAATCTCAATTTGCGAAATATTTTGGCCGGGACAATCGATAAACATCTTATCAGAGGCAGGATTTGGATACAATTGAAACCGTTGGGAAATGATATTTTCTATACCGATATTTCCTTCGAATTTCATGCCATCAATCCATAGTTTACTCCCAACTTTTCCACCGTCAATATAATCACCATTGTAGAAATAGTCGGATGAAGATATAACAATATTCATGGTATCAGGAGTATCCGATGAGTAGTAATTCAGGGCTAAGTTAACCTCAGTCCAGGTATCAACTGCGCCACTATCGGCAAATACGGCATCGGCTACCACTGTCCCGTTTTTATATAAGGTTACGCCTACATAACAATTGTCGTCGACAACAGGCGAACACCTGTAATAAAAAGAAAGGTTTACAGGCCGTTCATTAAAAGGCACACCTCCCTCGATATACGATCCCTGCAATGGGACAGACACATAATCGCCTGTTGTAAGAATCGCTGAAACAGTAAAAAAGCCCATATCTTTTGTTTCAAGATAGGCATTGTAACTCCCTGAATATGGTGATACATCATCAGGTTCTACAACATATTGCGAGAGGACCTCAATATCGGCATTTGGACTGTCCCAATTTTCAGCATCGAAATAAGTGCCTTGATTTATCCAGACTTCGAAATCGCCATTTACGGGTAACTGAGCCACCAAGATTTGTGTAATACAAATCATCAGAAATATTGTTAGACTATACTTTTTCATATCTATGGATTTTAAAAGTTATTATTAAAAGGATAAATTTAACCCAACAAGGTAAAGTCCGGCTGTTTGATCTCCAAACGGAAATTCCCTGCTGGTACTGTTTAACACATTTCTTGCATTAATATAAACTGCATTTTCTTTCCAAATTTTATACGAAACTTTTACATCAATTCGAGCTTTCTCGTCGATAGCGAAATTTTGAAATTCAAGAAAATCATACGAATGCTGACTGAAGTAATAGAGATTAGCAAAGAAGTTGAGTTTTTCAATTGGTGAATAGTTTATAATTAATCCACCAAAAATTACCGGGGTTGCTTTATTATTATAGTCAATCAGGATAGAATCACTATGTTCGGCAACCGGATAATCTGTAAATATTGTTCTCTGGATTGTTGCAAATGCTTTGAGCGATAATTTTTTCGTAGGCTTAAAATCGAACGATCCGGTAAATCCAATCTGACCACCTTTTAGCGGCAGATTGTGGTATTTCAAATAAGTTGGAACACCAAAGGTGAGCGTATCAACCAGAACACCGGCATAATCTTTTGTGGTAGAATAAAAAACTTCGAAATCAGAATAAAGGTTTTTCAAAATCTTATTCCTGAATCCTACCTCAAACTGATCCATTGTGAGTAATTTTAATTCTTCATTTCCAACGAGAACCATATTAATATCGCCTATAATAGGAACTGCCAGATCAGTATAGGTATCTAACATAAACGGACCGCGATTGGCTCGTGAATAAACAAACCTAAGCATGTTATCGTTGTCGATTTTATGTAGTGCAACAAACTGCCAGGATAGGTACGTGCTGTTTGGCTTATTGTACGAATCGGCACGGATGGCAGCAATCAGTCGTAGGCGATCGAAACTATATTCTGTACGAAGATGAAATGCAAGGTTTGATAAGGTTTTCTCACTTTGAAATAATCCCTCTCCTGCCGATGTATCGATATATGGTGTACAATCGTAGCTTGATTGCTGATAGCTAAATCCGGGACGAACCGAAAAGTTTTTAAATGAATAATCGTATTCGATGTTGGCATCGATAACATTAAAATCATAATGAAAATTAGGATCGCCACGAAACAGGTTTTGTTCCCCGGCTAAATATGAGGCCCTTGCTGTGAAATTATGAACTTTTGAAAATAATGCTCCATAATTCGACGAAGAAAGGCGCATAGACATGGGTAAATCACCCTGATCGACAAAGAAGGTTTGAATTTTCGAATCCTGTAAGCCGAACTGAGCCTCAATATTTATATCCTGTGTGGGATCGAAATATATAAATGCGTTTGCCGCATATGCGTCACTTGCCATTAATGGTTTATCAAAATACATTGTTGGATCTTCAAACATAGGCTCAAGCACCGGTGAATTAGGATAAATTGGCTTTTGCACAGTATCCAACTGCGATGTCCATTGCTGATAGCGGTAAATATAATACTCGTTTTGTGTCCGGTCGCGATACTGATAATTACCGGAAAGTCGTATTCCGAACTTATCAGAAATACCATAACCTGCTGAAGCCGAAGCTATTTTTGTGTTTAAACTTCCGGCTTGTAAATCTGCAAACACGGAAAATCCTTTATTTTCCTGTTTTTTGGTTAAAATATTGATTACACCGGTAACTGCATTAGGACCGTATAAAGCACTCGATGGGCCACGAATTACCTCGATGCGTTCGATATCATAAATCGATATTGGAAGTGTTTCCCAAAAAGTACCACCCTGAAAATAATTGTATACAATCCGGTTGTCAATCATTACCAGGGTAATAGAATTATCAGAATAATTGACTTTGCTGTTTGGTGGAATATTTTCATACCCCCTGATATGTACATCATGATTTCCGTTGGTCTTTTCTCTTACAATAAATCCCGGGACAAGCCGTAATGCCTCTGCAATGCTGGTTGCGCCTGAATTTCGAAGCTCCTCTTTTGTAATTACAGATGATGATAATGGGGAATCGAAAAGGCTTTCAACTTTTTTCGATGCCGACATAATATCCATATTCATCAGGGCTTCAAGATCGAGATCAAATAGCTGATCGTCGCTGGGTGAGTCTTTTTCCTGGCCATGAATATTTTGAATGGAGACCATAAATAAGATGAAAATGATCCCGGTGAAGACGTATGATACTTTTTGGTTCATATATTTTTGTATTATTTATTTCAATATCAGATTCAACTATCCTAAAAAATTAAAAATCTTTGAAAATTAATCTTATTTCAGGTTCGTTTCATTCTTGTTTCCTTGTTCAACAATTCAGTTTTATACTATTCAAAATGTGCAAGATATCTAATATTTGCACAATGTTAAAACAGTTTGCTAATAAATTCCTGCATTTGTACGAAAAGTTTGAACAAAAGTTATCGGTGAGTGGAGATAACTTGCTTTGACTCAAAATATCTAATCAATTTGCCAAGTCCTGAAACAAGCAAATATCAAAAAGGAAATATTGTTGGCTTATAAAACTTAAAGTAAGGATGTTGCTACTTGTACAATAGTTTCTGCTGTTATTCCAAATTTATGGAACAATTCTTCGTATGGGGCGGATGCACCAAAGTGATCAATCCCAATTATTTTTCCGTTACTTCCAATGTATTTGTACAAACCCTGCGAAGAGCCTGCTTCGACAATAATTTTAGGTAATTTGTCAGGCATTATTTCATTTTGATATTCCCGGCTTTGGGCATCGAACAACTCGGTACTTGGCATAGAAACAACCCGCACAGATATATCTTTTTGATTCAGCATTATTTTTGCCTCAAGGGCAATATGCACCTCCGATCCTGACGAGATGATTATTAGCCCGGGATTCTTATCCTCCTCCAGGACATAAGCACCCTTCTGAAGATTGATGACCTGTGAGTTTTTAGTTTGATCCAATACCGGTATACCTTGCCTGGTTAGGATTAATGCAGTAGGACCGTTTTTATTATCAAGTGCTGTTTTCCATGCAGCAACAGTTTCATTTGCATCAGCAGGACGAATCACGGTTAATCCGGGCATGGCGCGTAACGACGCCAGTTGTTCGACAGGTTGATGCGTGGGGCCATCCTCGCCTAATCCGATTGAGTCGTGGGTAAACACATAAATTACCTGTTGTTTCATGAGGGCAGCCATACGAATTGCAGGCCTCATATAATCGGCAAAAACAAAAAAGGTTCCGCCATAAGGAACAACACCCCCATGCAGGGCCATACCATTCATAATTGAAGCCATCGCATGTTCCCTGATTCCGTAATACAGGTAGCGGCCATTTCGGTTTTCAGGGTTGAAAGGTTTTATTTCCTTTGGGAGTGTATTATTCGAAGGAGTAAGATCAGCCGAACCACCAATTAAAGCCATATTTGCAGGCACTATTTCATTTAATACGGCTCCGGATGTTTTTCGTGTAGCTACCGATTTACCGGATTCGTATGAAGGCAATGAGCTGAGCCAGTTATCATTCCAATCCTTGTTCATTAGTTGAATATATTGCTCAGCTAAATCAGGATTAACCTCCTTGTAACGTGCAAAAAGATCATTCCAGGCCTGATTTACAGAAGCACCTTCTTCAACCTGTGTCATCATAAAGGATTGTACTTCTGAAGGAATATAAAAGTGTTTATCGTCAGGTAATCCGAGTTGTTTTTTTGCAAGTATAACTTCATCTGTACCTAAGGGCGCGCCATGACAATCGCTCGTCCCTGCCTTATTTGGACTTCCATAACCAATGATTGTTTTGCAGGAAATTATAGAAGGCTTGTTGGTTACCATCTGAGCATTCTTTATGCTCGATTGAATTTCTTCGTTATCATGACCGTCGATTTCTTGAACGTGCCAACCGTACGATTCGAATCGTCTGGGCGTATCATCAGAAAAGGAGAGATCAGTTTTTCCATCGATAGTAATGCCGTTATCGTCGAAAAGGACAATTAGTTTTCCGAGTTTCTGATATCCGGCTAACGACGCCGCTTCGTGTGAGATTCCTTCCTGAATATCACCATCGCCGATCATACAGTAAGTGTAGTGATCAACAATATTATATTCGCCTGAGTTGAACCGGGAAGCAAGAGATGCTTCGGCAATAGCCATTCCAACTGCATTTGCAAATCCCTGACCGAGTGGCCCGGTAGTGGTTTCGACTCCAGGTGTTACACCAAATTCAGGATGTCCCGGTGTTTTGCTTCCCCATTGCCGAAAGTCTTTTAGATCGTTCAATGATAAATCGTAGCCCGAGAGGTGAAGCAAGCTATAGATTAACATACTACCATGCCCTCCTGACAAAACAAAACGGTCGCGATTATGCCAACTTGTGTTTTTAGGATTATGTTTCAAAAAATTCTTCCACAACACAACTGCAACATCGGCCATACCCATTGGAAGTCCGGGGTGGCCTGAATTTGCTTTTTGAATAGCATCCATTGCAAGACCACGGATTATATTTGCAGCATCTCGAAATCTTTTCATATCCATCTCTGTCTTTCTTAAGGTGTTCGTTTATAAAGTGTTGACCAACCACAAAATCTATCCAAAAGCAACACTCCGGTAATCTCTTTATTAGCTGCGAAAGAAAGAAAAACAAATTGAAATCAAAAATGAATTGTTGAGTTTCGGATATTTTAAAAAGGATTCAATTAGATCATTAAACAACTTTTTCAACAAGATCTGAATTATTCAGGCGAAATGAGCAATGATGTTTTACAACATTTTAATGGAATTAAAATATAATTACATTTAACGATTAGAAATTTTAAAATCATCAATCATGAAAACATCAATTATTTGCTTTGCACTAACATTACTAACCTTTACTCAATTACATGCCCAGTGGGACACCATTACTTATTTTAGCAAAGAAATAGCAGACCTTAAAACCTACGACGGAAAACTGTTTATGGGTGGTAATTTTACTAAAAATGAAGGTCAGAGTTGTTATTGGTCGGCTTATTACAACGGATCAAGCATAGTAAAGCATACGAATATGATTGGTGGGTCGGGGATCGACATGATGGATGTATTCGATGGCTTTTTATATGCTGTTGGAACAATGGAATACTTTGGAAGCATGACAGTAGCTATGTGGGATGGTTCGACGTGGATTGATGGTGGAGCAACAAATCAGGAACATCGCGTAATCTATGGAGGACCCAATGATTTATATGTAGCCAATACCAGTGGACTTATCAGAAAAAAATCACCGGGCGGCTCATTTCAGACCTTCTATGATTTTGCAGGTTCAGGTAGTGTGGCAAGCATTATCAATTATAATAACGATATAATAATTGCCGGAGGCTTTTCATCAGTCGATGGTGTGCCGGCAAACAACATTGCCAGTTGGGACGGATCAAACTGGTCGGCTCTCGATAATGGCATTAATGGCGGTGTTTCCTGTATGGCTGTTTTCAAAAACGAACTATATGTTGCCGGGAGTATAGGCAGTGCAGGCGGTACAAGTGTTAACGGCATTGCCCGGTGGGATGGCACTGCATGGGCTGATGTTGGTGGAGGCGCCACTCAAATAGGATCCAATGGCCTGCGCGATATGGTCGTGTTCGACGACTACCTGATAGTTGTAGGCGATTTTACCGAGATGGGTACCGTTGCAACTCATGATGTTGCAGCCTGGGATGGTTCAGACTGGTATTCGCTTTCGCTCGATCATCATGATTTTTTCATTCAGAGTGTAGAAGTTTATGATGATGATATTTATGTAGGGGGATTCGACCATAATGAAGCACATCTTTTTAAACATCCGGGTGTAATTTCGGTAAATGAACTAACACATGAAGATAATCTAAGATTGTTCCCAAATCCTTTTAGTAGTTTTTTATATATTGAAATTCGAGACCTGAACACCTTTACAACCGATTTTGAAGTATATGATATTCAGGGCAGACAATTAAGAAACATCCCGCAATGCAGCCAAAATTCGAAACTGCTAATGCTTGATTTCAGCAACTATTCCAGGGGAGTTTATTTTCTTGTAATAAGGAATAAGTCAACCAAAGCCATACATGAACAGCACAAACTGATCGTGGAGTAGGTTGAATCTGATGCTTTATAGGCATTGAATACATAACGGCGCCAGCGTGGGGTAACTTTGTCGATTGGGATAGCTGTCACCAACCACCATTGTATTCTGAATGATATTCATTGGTTAACACAATTTTTACAATGAAAGAAGCCTGACAATATCATTCATTTTTGTGTGAACAATATCAACTATGTGCGTAGCCCGAAGGTAGTATATCTCCCTTTCCTTTAGATTTTTTTTAATAAAATCGGCTAATTCGTTCCTGCTTTTCCCCTTTATTAAAGGTCGCTCAACTTTTGAGTTTTTATTGCGATGAATCAGCATTCCGGCATCCATTTTCAGGTAAATCGAAATGCCTTTTTCGTTCATTAATTTCAGGTTATCAAAGAAACATGGAGTTCCCCCTCCGGTGGCCAAAATAAAATTATTCGATTTTAAAGTTTCCAGTAAGCACTCGTTTTCAATTTTACGAAATGCGTTTTCTCCCAAATTTTCAAAGATGTTGCTAATAGATTGTCCGGATTTTCTTTCGATTGTTTCATCAAGATCGAAAAAGTCAAGCTCCATTTTCCTTGCGAGTTTCTTTCCCAGGGTCGATTTCCCTGAACCCATATATCCTATTAAAAATATACGCAACCTTTTATTGATTATTGATTTACAATGATTGTAAAATAAAACAAAGCAATTTATTTTCTCTCGTCAGATGCTCTGATAATTTGTCCTTTACAAATCCAATACAATTTGTCCTGATTCATCAAGTTTTGTTCCGGGAGGCAGCTTTTTATTATTCTGGTCTTTTTGCCTTGTGTCTTCAATCTCGAAATCTATATCATCGAAATCCTGCAATTCTTCCTTTGCTACAGTCTTGTCGGTATTTTGATCTTCATCAACTGAAAGCTGATCTTCAATCTCCTCCTCATCTGGTAGAAGTGGTTCGAGCCAACTAAACTTTTCAGTTTCGAAAGTCGTTATTCGTTTCCCTCTTGCTTTATATCCTTTAACAGCAATAAATTCGGCTGCATCGATTTTTTCCTCGGGGCGGTCATTATGCTTGCCACCGTAGACTACTTCCAGCGTTGGATACTTATTGTCGGATATCAAGATTAATTTCGAGTCCTGGTGTTCGTTGTTGATGAAAAACATGTGTTTGTCGCTAATTTCAAGCTGAAAGCGTTTCAGGTAAAAATGCTGTTGTTCTCCATCGAAATGTACGACTGTGAAAACTTTAGTGGGATTAAATTTTTCGATCCTGTTAATGTTATTCGTATAGTGGTTCGACAATTCGAAGGATGTAATCCGGAAATACCCATCGTTGGATACCACAAGAATTTTGTCTTCGGGCATAAACTCACCAAGGAGTTTACCTCGCCCCTCGCTGTTTAGGCGATGTACATCTTCGTCGAACCAAATTTTCCGGCCCCCTAATGTAGATAAACCTTTTTCCTTCAGTGTTATCCTGAAAACATCGTGTTTTGTCAGGATATTTCCCTGCGACCCACGGCCCTTGATGGCCAGCTCGCCAAAATCGGTTTCAAAACTTAAGCGGCGAAGTTTGGATTTTGGTTTCAAGGCAACTTTAATCACCTCGGCCTCGCCATTTGGATTTGCGGTAAAATAGGCAATGCGGCTGTTCTCGGTTCCCTTTGTTATATCATATTCTCTGTCGCGGGTAATTCCCTTTACAAAAAAACGCTTCATCATAAAAGAACCAAACCTGCCATCTTTATAAACTACGTTGTAAATAGTTCGTGTGTCGTTGGGTTTAAAAACGGCAACATGGATAATGTCTTTACCGACAAAAGATTTTTCGGCCACTTTGGAGATTAAGTATTTACCATCGCGGCGGAACACTATAATATCATCGATATCGGAACAATCGCCCACAAATTCTTCTTTTTTTAAACTTGTGCCGATAAAACCTTCTTTTTTGTTTACATACAGCTTTTCATTTGCTACCACAACCTTAGTTGCAACAATGGTATCGAAATTCCTGATCTCGGTTTTCCTTTCACGGCCTGGTCCAAATTTATCCTTAATTCTCTGATAATAATCGATGGTAAAATCGATAATATTTGCCAAATTGTAATCGACCTTTTCGATTTCTTCTTCAATCGATTTTATTTGTTCATCGGCCTTAAATGAATCATACTTCGAAATCCGTTTGATTTTAATCTCTGTTAACCTGATAATATCATCGCGGGTCACTTCACGTTTAAGTAATTTCTTAAAAGGAGTCAGTCCTTTATCAATGGTTTCTATGATCGATTCATAGGTTTCACACTCTTCGATATCGCGATAAATCCTGTTTTCAATAAATATTTTTTCGAGTGATGAAAAATGCCAGCTTTCTTCCAGTTCGGACTTTCGTATTTCAAGCTCCAGGCGGAGCAGCCCGACTGTTTTATCAGTATTTATTCTGAGTATTTCACTTACGCCCAGAAAACGTGGATGTTCCTGTTCTATTAAACAAGAATTTGGCGAGATAGACACTTCACAATCAGAAAAAGCATAAAGAGCATCAATCGTTTTGTCCGATGAAACACCAGGTGAAAGGTAAATCAGAATTTCAACGTTCTCGGCAGTATTGTCATCTATTTTTTTAATCTTGATTTTGCCTTTCTCGTTAGCTTTCAGAATTGATTCAATAAGCCCCGATGTTGTTTTTCCGTATGGGATTTCTTTAATGACCAGGGTTTTATTATCGAATTTTTCTATTCGTGCCCTTACTTTGATATTTCCTCCGCGCAGTCCATCGTTGTATCTTGCAACATCAACCATGCCTCCGGTTGGAAAATCGGGATACAATTCGAACTCCTCCCCTTTCAGGTGAGCAATCGAAGCATCAATCAGTTCAACAAAGTTATGAGGTAAGACTTTAGATGCCAGTCCGACAGCAATTCCTTCGACACCCTGTGCCAGTAGCAGAGGAAATTTAACCGGTAATGTAATGGGTTCTTTGTTTCGTCCGTCGTAACTTGCTTTCCACTCGGTGGTCTTTGGATTAAACACTACTTCGCTTGCAAATTTCGACAGGCGTGCCTCGATATATCGTGGAGCAGCAGCACTATCACCGGTAAGGATATTGCCCCAGTTACCCTGTGTATCGATTAAAATATCTTTTTGTCCAAGCTGAACAAGAGCATCGCCTATGGATGCATCGCCATGTGGGTGGAATTGCATGGTGTGACCGATAAGGTTTGCCACTTTATTGTAACGACCATCATCGAGGCGTTTCATAGAATGGAGGATGCGCCTTTGAACAGGCTTTAATCCATCATCAATGTGAGGTACAGCACGTTCTAAAATAACATAGGAGGCATAGTCAAGAAACCAATCCTTGTACATGCCCGACAGATGAACCACTTTATGGTGTCCACCATGCTGCGAACTTTGCTTTTCAGTTTGACTTTCAAGTTTCTGTGTTTCCTTCTGTTTTGAACCTATGCCTTTGTTTTTGTCCATTTCGTTTGCACCACTAACACAACATTTTCTTTGTTTGTCATAACTTTATTCTAAGGAATATATTTTGACAAAACGTGCAAATATAATGATTAAAGGCCTTTGGGGCATGCGATGTTGATAAGTAGTAACTATAATCAGAAAGGCAGTACTCTTTTTCCGGAGAGGCTCCTTTGATGAGATTGAATCTTTCAGAAAAAAATTTGTGATATTCAGGTCGAATCAGAGGTGATTTGATTAATAGAATAAAGATGCAACTCTTAGAAAACTCAACCCGGGAAGACTATTATTTGTTTTTAACACACAAGCAACCTGTGTTTTACAGGTATTCTCCCGGACCCTATTTTTAGAATCAATTTCAAAAATAACCTGGTATGGCCTTGCCGTAAAACTGTAGTTAGCAATATGGCCATTTGGAATATCCAATGAAGTTTGTGATTTTACTTCATTCACCTTATACGCAGGGATATCAGTTAGTCTGATAGAAGTTTGAGTGCTCATATTAAATGATGCAAGCAGGAATAGCAAAACAATTGATAAGGAAACAACTATCAGTTGACGAAGTATTGATTCATTATGGGTGACTATCAAAGTAAGGTTTTTCATATTTTCCTTTAAGATTTTTATGATGATGCTACTGTGTACGTAGATTCTGAAAAAGGTAACCGAAATTGTAAAATATTTTTATGTATGATGACTTAGGTTCGTTCGATTGGAGCTATTCCAAATATGCATTGATTAATTGAAATTCCTTTAGTACGTAGGTTATTTGAGATATCTGTAGCGTTTATATAATTTTGAACCATCTAATTCAAATCCGAAAAAAATACTTTATAATTGAGATATGAACAAACTGCTCGCCTTACAAATTATAGTATTAGAAACAGGATGTTATATCTTTGCTCAGTTGAGCATTGATCAGACAATGAAGCTATACACTTAGAATATCCTGACAATTACAAACAACCAAAACGACCAGTTTAAGTCGGCCTAATTTTCATTTAGAAGCTGTAAAATATAATTTTAAATTGGTTAAGCAGGAGTACTCACTGTTTAATCCATTGGTTGTATCTCCAAATGTAACAGCCAATTCCGACGGGGAGTATTCATCGGACTTTAAAGCCGGAATGAATAAGAATTTTTTCAATGGTTCTTCGGTTAGCACCTCCGTTGGGACAAACAACAACTGGGGAAACAATATCGACGGAACCAACATTATTTTTTAGAAACTGAAGTTGGATTCTATCTTTTTTATTCCTCGCGGGCACTCGAGTGTATAATCAAGCGCATGTTCGAAGAAAACGAATTCTACACGAAAAACCTCAATTATGTTTGCGGTGAATACTTTACGATAATCAATCTTCAGGATTAACCGGTACATTTCTGAGCAAGAGAGAAGTTTGTGGCCCAATGTTTAGGCAAATCAGTCCTGTCATCACGCCGCATGCGTATTTTGCTACGCTTGTTTATCATATTCCAAAAGTTTCCTGAACCTGAAGGTATAATTATCGATCCATTCTGAATTCACAAAAATCACTTGCTCTTCTGCTTTCTGATTGTCTTGTTTTTGACAAATATTAATTTATGCTTGCCTTTTGGACTTTCCCTTTGCTCAATATAAAACTTTCCGGTTGATTGAATTAAGGGAGTCAATTTAAGAAATCCAAAGTTCCTTGAATCAAAATTTGGTCTCTTCTTTTGTAATAAACCTCCGACATCTCCCAGGAAAGCCCACCCTTCGTCATCCGATACGTCTGATATAGTTGAAGCAATCAGGTTGATTTCTTTCGAAGTTATCTTGTCGACCGTAACCTGTGATGATTTACTGGAAGAATCAATCTCTGTATCACTATTGTTAGTTTCAGTTTGTTGTTTTAATATTTCAATATATATAAACTTATCACACGCAACAATAAAAGGATATGGTGTCTTTTTTTCACCAATTCCAATAACCAACAATCCCGTTTCTCTGATTCTGGTTGCAAGCCTTGTGAAATCACTATCGCTTGAAACCAAACAGAATCCATTTACTTTATTCGAATACAGAATATCCATTGCATCAATAATCATTGCTGAATCTGTTGCATTCTTTCCGGTTGTATAGCTATACTGCTGTATGGGTGTAATCGCATTTTCCAATAAAAGCGTTTTCCACTTTGCCAGGTTGGGTTTTGTCCAGTCGCCATAAATTCGCTTAATGGTTGGATTACCATATTTGGCAATCTCCTCCATCATCTCTTTTATATTTGCAGATGGAATATTGTCTCCATCAATTAGCACAGCAAGATTCGTATTCATAGTTTTATTTATCAGAAGCTTGCTTAAGTCTGACATTAGTTGCAATTGGCCCTCTTGTTCCTGATGTTACCTCAAAAGTGACATTATCAGATACTTTAATTTCATCTTCAATCTGATTGATACGAACTAATACCTTCTTCTTAGTAATTGAATCTTGAATAAAACCGTATCCCTTATCCTTATTTAAGTAGACAACATAACCACTCTTACCTTCTTCGGGAACATTTTTCTTCTTAGGAACACTTACTTCAATCGTGATGGGATCAATTTCTTCTTTTTCCTTTCTATCAGGTTGTTCAGAAACGATATTGC
Source organism: uncultured Bacteroidales bacterium (assembly GCA_964388245.1). Classification (GTDB taxonomy): domain Bacteria; phylum Bacteroidota; class Bacteroidia; order Bacteroidales; family M50B96; genus JAIOYV01. The sequence goes on along the minus strand of CAYLZH010000009.1, from coordinate 3,892 downwards.
CATTTTTATCAACATAGGCAATCATATCCTCAAAATTTCCTTTCTTCTGTTTTTCCTTTTTAGCCAGTTTTTTTGCCTCTTTTTCTTTACGCTTTTTTTCTTTTAACTTTTCTTTCTCTCGTTTATTAAATGAATTCTGAGACTTTGACATAAATTATTCTTTAATGCTAATAAGCTATCTTCAACCTATCTGGTTGGTGTCTTATTCGGGTTTTTATTCTTTTTTCCTTCATTATAATCAAGGTTTCCTACATAAATATTCATATCTTACTTTTACCCAGCACTTGAAAACCAAAGAGCCTGATTCCTGAAAGTTTGTATAAACCTTTGACATAGGCGCAACTCGATTAGACAAATACTGTAAATTTAACTTGGATTTAAAAAGGAGAGCAGTGGTTAACTAATTGCGATAATGAATTTAGTTATTAATGCACAAATTTTCAAATCTTGATTGGGGCAAAGGTAGGTTTATTTATCGACATAAATGTAATCATTTGATTTTTATTCTATTAAACAGGATCATTACTGCCAACCACTTATATTTCAATAAATCAATTCCCGCATACGAGGTCATTGATGAAACAAGTTTCCATAGTATTTATAAATTTGAACTTGTCGATAAATGCCAATATTGACAAATCTGTATTAACAGGATCCTTACCTGAAACAAAAAGTCGTTATTGAAATATTTGTTGATAAAATACTGAAATTCAGCCAATACAACTTGATGTCTGTTGCGGCCCGGAGATTTGCAACGACCAGTACAATAAATAGTTGAAAACAACAATTCTGGCATAACAATCCGCCCGCATTTCATATTGCTAAAAAGCATGCTGTAAAACATAAGCTGAGGGTGTGAGATTTAAGGAGCAAGGATTATTAATTGCTAAAAGGTACTTGTAATATCCTTGTTATTAATAAGTACATTGAAACTTCATTTTTTTCTAAACAAAATGTTATTTATTTTTAATCATTAATTTAAAATACTAAAGCCATAAAAAAAATAAACTTACATTTAGTTATTGCCCTGCTTATGTTGACATGCAGGAGTGGTTTTGCACAAACTGGATGTGATTATACTATTTACTCATATAATGATGTATGGGATGCAGATCTACAAAATCCGCCTCCATCTGGAGGTGCTATTGTTTGCATTGATAATGGTAATCGAAACGAGTTGACCATAAGAAATCTTGAAGGCACCGATACAAGTCCAATAATTATTAAACCTTATGGAGGATTAGTTACTATAAGCCCCTCGAATGGCACAATTATGTTCTGTATTAAATTCGAAAATTGTAAATATTTCACACTTACCGGAACAGGAATTACAGGATATGAATATGGTATTAAATTAGACCTCGACGGGGGGGACGACAACGCAGTGGGTATAAATACAAACCCGCTCCTTAATAATTATGGTGGGTCTACAGATTTTACCATTGAAAATATTGAAATTTACGGAGATGGTTATGATAATAACTTTGGTGGTATTGCCTCTGCTCCTCATCCTGATGAATCAGATGAAACCACATGGGGCGAATATAATACTGTTCCTCCTTCTACTCCAGCAGTAGGGTTTACACTTAGAAATGTCATTATTGAAAATAATTATATACATAACATTGGAGGAGAAGCAATACGGGTTGGTGAAGATTTGTGGGAATATAAATACACAACGAGTATTAGTGGTGTTGATTACGAATATGAGGTGCCACAGGTAGAAGGTGTTAAGGTTTTTAATAACAGACTTGAATATATTGTGGACTAATGCGGTAGATGTACCTTTCGATTTTATTGGTGTTGCAAGGCCACAATGCTTTTTTTACCGGTTATTGATATGAAATTCGCTTTATCAGGCTTATTGTTTTTTGTATTTCTGTGGCAATGTCCCCTGAATGCCCAGCAACCACAATGGGGCTGGGCAAATTCTTATGGAGCAAATGGAGATGACGAGGGTTGGACAACCTGCTCCGATAAAAAAGGAAATATTTACATTACAGGATATTTTAGTAGTTCGATTAGTTTTGGAAGTTTTCCACTATCTCCATCGTCTGCGAAAAACTACTTTAGTGCAAAATTCGATAGCAACGGAAATTGTTTGTGGGCCAAAACCCTTTTTGCAGGTTGGTATGTTAAGGGAAGGGATATTTGCTGCGATTCGGCCGGTAATGTTTATGCTACCGGGGTATTCGATTCAGGCATTATAAGCGAAACCGACACCATTTTTACGTATGGCGATGATGATGTTTTTTTGATAAAATACGATAGTACCGGCACCGAACAATGGATAAGGACTGTTGGTGGTGCTGATTATGACTATTCAGTAGGTGGCTTGGAAACTGATATTTCGGGCAACGTTTATGTATGTGGCTATTACCGTAGTACTCAACTTTATGTTGAACAGGATACTCTTTTTTTGACAGGAGGTAGCGATGCCTTTTTAATAAAATATAATGCTAATGGCAATTTGGTTTGGGCCCTAAACGAAGGGGGGCAGGCCTATGAAATAGGGATGGATATAGCTATTGATGAGTTCGAAAACATTTACCTTACCGGTTCTTTTAATAGCCCTAATTTACAAATCGGAGGTGTCAATTTATTAAGTGTAGGAGGTAATGATTTTTTTATTGTAAAATATAATAAACAAGGAATAGTTCAATGGGCAAATCAGGCCTATGGTAATCAATCTGAGGGAGGTGGCTCTATTAGTGTGGACAATAATAATGATGTTGTAGTAGTAGGTAGTTATAATGGCGACAGTATCTATTTCGATAGTCTTAACTACTTCACATCAAGCATGTCGTCATATTATAAGTTGTTTATAACAAAGTACGATTCAATTGGAAATATTCTATGGGTGCAGAGCCCGGAAGATCATAGCCAAATAAAAACCGATATCTGTATAGACAAATTCAATAATATATTTATAACAGGAACATATGGCGACTATTATGATTTTGGTAGTGTCTATCTTTCTGGTTACCCCGACCCTAATCCCTTTATTGTAAAGTACAATCCACAAGGTGTTGCACAGTGGGCAATTGGTGCGTATGGTTCAAGCCAGGATCAGTCTTACGGTATCTGTATAGGGAAGGACAACAATTTATATATAACCGGCTTTATGATAAGCCCTTTTGTAGCATTCGGCAGCGATACAGTTTATAACAGCAACCTAAATTCTTCGGACATATTTTTGGCAAAACTGACAGTGCCGGAAAATTTAACCGACACCCAGCAAATAAACCTGCCCCCCGGCTGGCAGATCATATCATCGTATATCAATCCTGCTACACCGCTTATGGATAGCGTGCTTTCGGGGCTGGACAGTTCGCTGGTAATAATGAAAGATGATTTGGGCAATGTATACTACCCCCAGTACAATATAAACATGATTGGTGATTTTGCCTTTCCCGAAGGATACCAGGTAAAAATGTCGGTTGCCGATACTTTACTTGTAAAGGGCGAAGCTGTGTTGCCCGAAAACGAGGCATTGCCCGTGCAAGCAGGGTAGCAAACCATTTCGTATTTAAGGCAATCAGCTGCTCCCATTGATTCCATGTATAGTTCTATTACACCAAACATCTTAATATCAAAGAATGGCAACGGTTATGTTTACTGGCCACAATATGGCATCAATGCAATTGGCCTTATGCAACCAGGCGAAGGATACCAGATAAAACTATTACAAACTGACACCCTTATCTATCCGGCAAATTGAATCTTTTATGGTTCTATTACACCAAACATAATAATATCAAAAAATCAGTACGCCTGACCTTACACCCGCTAATCAGTTCAGGCGTTCTGAAACTTTAAGTTGTTTAGTCTTAAATAATTACTGAAGTTTCGCACATTAAGATAAGTAATACAATAACAATACATTATCAAT
>CAYLZH010000008.1:44127-46101 GCA_964388245.1 uncultured Bacteroidales bacterium | reverse complement strand
GAAAAATAGTACCAATCAGAAAACCAGACAAGATGTAGTACGCCGGAGGCTTACGATTGTATGCCCAATCGCCTTTACCCTTGTCATTGCATCTGTTATTTCCATTGCTTGCCATTCTATGGGTTGATGCATTGATATATTCGATTTCCTTGTCGGTAAAATCTTTCTCATCTACCATTGACCTTTTAAGAATTTCCAATCCTTGTGTCAGGAGTTTTTTGTTATGCCAGTTGTTAAAAAGCCAATCGGGATGCATAAAAAGCAAGGCATAGGATAGATTATCGTTGGTCTTGGTAACATCATTGCCTAGGTAATAACCAAAAGTTTTTAATATCTCAGCAACTACACGCGTTCCACTTCCACCTAAGCCTCCAATTATTACAGGCCCTTCAAATTTCCTGAATTTAGATCTTCCGGAAATGTTCATTTATCAATTCAACTGATTAGTGTCTAAGTCAAAATATCTCTCGATTAAATAGCTCAGAAATACCGGAACGCTGAAATTAAATCTGCCCGTTGAGCTTTCGATTATTCCCTCATTTGTGAGCTTTTGGATGGCCCTCTGTGTGCTTGATGATGATCCAAGTCTGTACTCGTTCGCATATCCGGTAGAAAATACTTTATTGCCCGATTGACAAAGTGCATGCAAAACTTATTTCTTATATGTGCTTAGTTTTGAAAGAATCTCGGCAAAATAATCGGCTTGTGTATCCAGTATCCTTTCCTTAGCCTGGTCTATTTTTTCCAAGCCGACATCATCCCTGTTTTTATTATCGAGGTTGAAGGTAGGGTTGCCAGTTTGGTCAAAACTTACAGATGGATTTATCCCTTGAACAAAATTCCTAAACCATTTGAAATCACTTTTAAGTTCTCCCTTTTTTTTCGAAAGCACTTTTTTGCTGTAAACTTCGATGAATTGATCGCGGGAAAAGATTTTATAAAAATCAACATAATTGAATTTGTTATTGATATATTAAGGATATGATTCAACTGTACAGCCAAAACTTAGGTTCTCATAATCGTAAGGATTTCATCAGGATTCATTAGATTCGCTTCCTCATTTACTGAAAAAAATATTGCCATGGGAAAAAAGATAATGCAACCGGGCACAATGATTTACCCCCTTCCTGCTGTGATGGTTAGCTGCGGGGCAACACCGGACGAACACAATATTATTACGATTGCCTGGACAGGAACAATCTGTTCGAAACCTCCGATGTGCTATATTTCGGTACGAAAAAACCGGCATTCGTACAACATCATTAAGGAACAGCGCGATTTTGTAATTAACCTGACAACCGAAAACCTGGTGTTTCCAACCGATTGGTGTGGTATCCGGTCGGGGCGTGACTACTCGAAATTTGATAAGATGAACCTGACGCCCGGGAAAGCTTCGAAAGTAAAATCACCAATCATTAACGAATCGCCGGTAAATATCGAATGTGAGGTCAGACAGATAATTCCGCTTGGAACACATGACATGTTTGTGGCCGAGGTGGTTGCTGTTTTGGCCGACGAGCAATATTTTAAGCCCGGATCGCTATCTTTTCAGCTTGAGAAAGCGAATCCTATCTGCTATGCAACCGGAAAATATTTTAGTCTGGGTGATGAGCTTGGTGATTTCGGATTTTCGGTCCGTAATCCTGAAAAAGGAACAATCAATGCTGATCAGGATAAGAAAAAGTAAACACATACAATGGATAGTTCATGGATGAAATTGTTGCGAAATACTTCATTTTAAACGATAAATTGCTTGAAAAAGCACAGATTTCGGACGATCATATTTCACGCGATCGTGTGCTATATGATGTTGTTAGAATAATCGAAGGGGTACCCCTGTTTTGGCAGGCCCACTTTAATCGATTAAAATACTCTTCCAAAATGTCGGGATTGCCTTTATATTTCAGTAGCGATAATATTTACCGCAAAATTCTACATCTGATTAAAAAGAATGGTATTATCAACGGCAATATA
>CAYLZH010000008.1:43005-44117 GCA_964388245.1 uncultured Bacteroidales bacterium | reverse complement strand
TCCTGCTTTGTTTATTGCCTATTTCATAGCTCATCATTATCCTGACAAAGAGGACTATAATCTTGGTGTTCGCACAATGACACTGAATGCAACCCGTACAAACCCAAATGTTAAATTGATTAACCACGACCTCCGAAACAGATGCAATCAATTGATCAGGGAAAATCAGGTTTACGAAATACTTTTAGTCGATAATGATAACAACATTACTGAAGGCAGCAGATCGAATGTTTTTTTCATCAAAGGCGATGAAATAATAACACCTATGGTAAACGATGTGCTTCCCGGGATTACACGAGGGCATATTATTGATATCTGTAAGTCGATGAAGCTGCAGGTCTCTGAAAAAAAAGTGCCGGCTACTGAGATCAATCAGCTTGATGGGATTTTTATTTCAGGCACATCGCCAAAAGTACTGCCGGTTATCAGGATCGATGATTTTATTTTTTCTTTCGAAAGCATTGTTCTGAAAAGAATAATGGAAGCCTATGACAGGCTGATAAACAATTACATAAAATCGGTATTGCATGCAGGCGATTAAATAAGATGATAAAGCCACATGTGAAAATATGTTGCATAAGCTCCGTTGAAGAAGCCAAAACGGCAATAGCTTATGGAGCATCAGCAATTGGATTGGTAGGAAAAATGCCTGGTGGGCCTGGTATTATTAATGATGATCTGATAAAAAAGATTACAGAATTTATCCCCTCACGAATTGAATCCTTTTTGCTTACAAGCAATACAAGCACCGAAGGAATTATTCAACACCATAAAAAAGTCAACACTTCAGTAATTCAAATTGTTGACAGGATTCCATTTAGCAATTATGCTGAAATCAGATCGGCACTGCCTGGCATTCAACTCGTTCAGGTTGTTCATATCAGAAATCAAAGTTCGGTAATCGAAGCTGTCGAGGTTTCACAATACGTTGATAGGATACTGTTAGACAGTGGAAATCCGGATTTGCTTGTAAAAGAACTGGGTGGCACCGGAAAAACACATAATTGGCTAATCAGCAAAAAAATAAGAGAAAGGGTAAAAATTCCTATAATCCTGGCAGGAGGCCTGAATAGTAAAAACGTTTCAGAAGCCATTGAAGTAGTCCAACCCTT
>CAYLZH010000008.1:6052-42995 GCA_964388245.1 uncultured Bacteroidales bacterium | reverse complement strand
GGGAAACTCGATAAATACAAGCTTCAGGAATTGTTTAAAACAATTGAGTCAGGAAACGATTCATAGCAGTACATTTATTTAAACGTGGCATGAAGGGACATTGACTCTCGTGGCCAAACCATGAAGTACCGGTTTCTTTTTTCACCCTTTATATGCCAGCATCGATACATAATCAACTACTTCATCTGAAGGATATACTTCGCCAGAATGACCACGCCGTAAAATCTCAATTTCAGGCATTTCCGATACCAATTCTGCATATTCCATCAGGGTCATAATGGGACCATATCCACAGCATGACACATTGTGTTCTTTTACCTTGTTGTAAACTTCATCGGTATTAAATTTCAGGATCTGCTCAATTACTAATTCGTCCTGTTTTTTACCGAAAGCAGGTGGTACATAATGCGAAAAATCCGATGATGCAATAAGCAATACCTGTTTATTGCTTTTTTGTTGTGCAGCATGAATGGCTTTAGCAGTTTGTCGGGCAATTGCAGGAGTCTGTTTTTTCAGGCTAACGGGAACAATCCGGAAATTGTAGTCGAGAAAATATTGAAGCAATGGTATCATTACCTCGCCAGAATGTTCATATTCATGAGCAATAGAAGCAAACTTCAATCCTGTGTCCTTCGCAAAATCCATATCAACGGCAATACTGCCAAAAGGCGTTTCCCATGCGCTATGTCCTGAAAGGCTAATATCTTCGCCATAACCAGTATGAGATGGATTTACAATAACTACGGTATTGAATTGTTGTTGACTTTTGCGAAGGATTTCAAAGAAATGAACCGCCTGATAAGCCGAAAAAATATAACCTGCATGAGGAACAATACCTCCAATAATTTTTTTATTGGCCAGCGATATTTTGATTTTATCCTTTTCGGCTTGGTATATTTTTTCGATGACTCCCTTCAATTCATCGGGATTCGATGGATAAAATTTTCCGGCAACAAAAGCTTTCCTTGTTTCTTTATTCATGACCTTTCGCTTAAAGATTCTCATTTATTATAATCTGATTATTTTTTGGGTTGTTACAAACCAATATTAAAAATTGTCAGGTTTTAATATCCCGCATCCACAATACAGGCAATTTCCTGATCCGTCCAGTCCAGGGATTTTCGTAAAGTAACCCGATCGTGCGATCACTGTTTTCGAACAATTCGGGCAATACGTTTCGGCACCAAAACTACCTCCCATATTCCCCAGGAAAACATAGTTCAATTGCTGTTGGGCATGTTCAAACAGCTCAACCATTAAACTACCGGATGTTGGCTCAATATTCATCTTATACCTGGGGAAATATCTTGATAAATGCAAAGGTGTATCCGGTCCCAGTTCATCTTTAATCCAGACTAACATTTCAGTAAACTTTACTTTATCGTCATTCAATCCCGGAATAATCAGGTTTGTAATTTCAAGATGTTTGTTATGATCTGCAATCGTTTTGAGGCTTTGCAATACCGGATCCAGTTTTGAACCGGTTTGCTTTTTATAGAATTCTTCGGAAAATGATTTTAAATCGATGTTAAATGCATCGATTACAGTAAGCAGTTCGCCAAGTGGGTGTTGGTTTATAAATCCGTTGCTGATCATAACAGTTTTCAGACCTTTTGATTTTGCAGCAGTAGCAATGTCCTGCATAAATTCGAACCAAATCGATGGCTCGTTGTATGTAAACGCAATTCCGATATTTTCAGGCTTATTTAGAGCCTGATTGATAATGTAGCCCGCATCCGTTTTTTTTAGGAAAGGATAGTCCCTGACGGAAGTTTGGGATATTTCACAGTTTTGACAAAACGAACAGCGCAGATTACATCCTACCGATCCAACGGAATAAATAATCTTTCCAGGAAAAAAGTGGTACAATGGTTTTTTTTCTATCGGATCGAAAGCCAGGGACGAGGCTTTATTGTAAGTATCGGCAATTAGCCGGCCATCAGTATTAGTTCGAACCCTGCAAATGCCTGATACACCAGGTTTTAACCTGCAGGTATGCGGGCAAAGATCACACCTGAGCTCTTTATCCCTTAATTTTTCATAATGTCTGGCTTCCATGATTATTGGCTTCATGATTGAAACACAAGATAATAAGATTTTCTGTGAGAAAAAAACAACACTGATCAGATTGGTACAGTTAATTTTGAGTATTTTCACATCGTATGCTTTGTATTAACAGCACATCGGACAACCCATATTTTAATCTTGCATGCGAAGAGTATCTGCTTCGAAATTTCACACAGGATATATTTTTTCTGTACATAAACCAGCCGTCAATTATTGTTGGAAAACATCAAAATGCAATATCAGAAATAAATATCGATTTTGTAAAACGGAAAAATATAAAGGTAGCTCGTCGTTTGTCGGGCGGAGGTACGGTATTTCACGATTTTGGCAACCTTAACTTTTGCTTCATCAAGACTGCCCCTGACCGAAACCTGATTAATTTTTCGAAGTTTGTACAGCCAGTTATAGAAGTTTTGCAACAACTGGGTATGGAAGCCATCGAAAGCAAACGCAACGATATTCTTGTTGAAGGGCTTAAAGTTTCGGGAAATGCCGAACATGTTTATAAACAACGGGTGTTGCACCATGGCACATTATTGTTCGATTCAAAGTTGGAGAATTTAGCTGAAGCTTTAAAAGTTAATCTTCAATGCTTTACTGATCGGTCGGTGCAATCGCGCCGAAGTAATGTGACTAATATTTCAGGATATCTTCAAAAAAAGTTAAGTATTGATGAATTTCGTTCCTTACTTTTTGAGGCACAAATGAAATTGGCCGTTGAAAACAGTCAATATTATTTTTCTTCTGGAGATATCGAAGCTGTAAACCAACTGATGACAGACAAATATTCAACCTGGGAATGGAATTTTGGTTATTCACCGAAATATGAGTTCAGGAATTTTATTCAGGTTGATGATGATATTATTGGGGTTTTTCTTTTAGTAGAGAAGGGAATTATCAAAGAGGCCGAATTAAATTCAAAAGGACAAAATCCGGTACCTTTGCCGGATATTACTCCTTACTTGTTAAACCAAAGGCATTGGCCCGGTGATTTAGAAAAAATTATTGATTCGATCTTAAAGCATAATAAATTGTTTCCTTTAACAAGGCGTGATTTTAAAAGGTTGTTGTTTTATACCAGATAGATTGGCTTTTTTCAATTTTCAATGTCAAAAGGAAAATGAATATTCGATTTATAACCGACAAAGAACTATACGAGCAGGTAATCGTGCCAGTTTCCACGGCCAGATCGTTTATCTGGATTGGTACCGCTGATATAAAGGATCTTCATGTACGGCACAAAGGATCGGTGCAATCTTTTCTTGCAGTACTTGACGGTCTGGCAAAACGAAGGGTTGCTATCAGACTTTTACACGCCAAAGAACCGGGCCCAAATTTCCGGAAAAGTTTCGACAAGCATCCCCTGCTCTGGAAGAGTATGGAACGTCAGATGTGCCCAAGAGTACATTTTAAACACATTATTATCGATGGTGAATTTGCATACGCCGGGTCGGCGAACCTGACAGGTGCCGGCCTGGGAATGAAAGGCCCGGATAACCGAAACTTCGAATCGGGAATTATTACTACAAATCCGGTAATGGTTTCTGCCATCATGGACCAGTTCGATGAGGTGTGGATGGGTAAATTTTGCAAAACCTGCAAACGAAGGGAATATTGCAGCGATCCGATTTTGTAATGGATTGATCTGTTATGGCACAATGTTCACTAATAAATTCCAATTTTCTTGCTCCTGTCTTGCTCCTTACTCCCGTGCATGTCCCCCCGGCGCGGATTTGCTATCCGTGCCATGCAAGCCAGAAACAATATTTAAAAGAACATGCGTGGTGGGGGTTAGATTCTTATTCATAAAAAGAAATGTGCCGCCCTGTACGAGCAGCACACATCTAACCAACTAACTATATTAGGTGTCCGGATATGGATTTCCGGACATTGAAGAATTAAGCCCGGATCGAAGCAATATCACTAACTGCTTCAATAGCCATGTCGATTTCTTCCCTGGTAGTAAACGGACCAATACTCATCCTTACAGCCCCGTGAATTTCAACTGTGCCAATAACCTCATGCACCATGGGGGCACAATGCAGGCCGGTCCGGCTGGCAATGTTATAATCCACATCGAGCATTGTACCTACATCGCCAGCCTCGAAACCCTGTACATTAAAACATAACACCGGATTTTGATTTTCTGTTGTATGTGCACAATAAGTAGTAACGCCTTTGATATCCTGAAGTCCTTTCCGCAAATTATCCCAAAGTACCAATTCCTGGTCGTGAACTTTTTCAATACCCTGTTGATTCACCCATTTAACCCCGGCATTAAGGCCTGCCACGCCCAGGAGGTTGAGTGTGCCACATTCCAGACGATACGGGTATTCAACTAAATGAGTTTTTACTGCCGACCGGACACCAGTACCTCCAAAACGGGTGCCTCTTACAGGCAGGTCATCAACAACATATGAGCCGCCAATACCGGTTGGACCCATTAAACATTTGTGCCCCGTAAAAACAAATGCATCGATGTTCATTGCTTTAATGTCGATAGGAACAGCACCTGCACTTTGGCTACCATCAACAATAAAATAAACACCTGCTTCTTTACAAATCTTTCCTATCTCAGCCACCGGTTGAATAGTACCTATTACATTCGAGCAATGGTTAACAACCACCATACTGGTGTTGTCTTTAATCGCTTTTCTGATATCTTCAGGGTCGAGATAACCATATTCATCGAACGAAACATAAGTTAATTCAATTACATCGTCCTGTTCGAGATGATAAAGCGGACGAAGAACAGAGTTATGTTCAAGCTTTGTTGTAATTATATGATCGCCTTTAACTGCCATGCCCTGAAGTATCATGTTCAATGAATCGCTGGCATTGTAGCTAAATGTCAATTGGTCGGGTTTGTCGCCATTGAATAATTTGGTTAATAATTTGCGCGTTTCATTAACCATTTCTTCAGCCTCGATAGCAGCATCGAAACCCGACCTGCCGGGATTAACACCATTGTTACGGTAGAAACTGTCCATGAAAGTATAAACCTCCTCGGGCTTTGGGAATGAAGTGGCTGAATTATCGAGGTAAATTTGTTTACTCATTCTGTGATTTTCTTTAGTGATTAATAAGTTTATTCAAGTACTAATGAATCTGCAACAATTTCAGCAATGGTTTTTATCTGAACATTAAGCTTGAAAGTTACATTGATTTGGGTTAGCTGATCGACACAATTGTGGCAGGGTGTGGCTACAATTTCGGCACCTGTTTTTCTGATCTGTTCAGCTTTAATTTCAGCAATTTTCATCCTGCGCTCGTTATATTCGCTCATTGCTAACTGCCCGCCTCCACCTCCACAACAGATATTGTCGATCCCATTTGGTGTCATTTCAACAAAATCTTTCACAGTATTATTGAGAATGAATCGTTGTTCTTTCCAAATCCCTCCGCTGCGGGCCAGGTTACATGGATCGTGCAAAGTAACCTTCTGAAGTGTTTTTTCTTTATCCGGTTTTATTCTCCCATCACGAATGTAGGCAGCCATTAATTCGACTGATGTCATAACCTTAAATGGATATTTTTTCTGAAGATAGTTAGGACCTTCCCAACGAAAAGCACGAGAACCGTGTCCACATTCTGCCAGGACACAGGTTTTAGCCTTCATGTTTTCCATTTCATCAAAAAGACGACGAGCGATTGTCCCTGCTTCCTCGAGATGGCCTGTATAGTAGGCATAATTTGTTACATCGTACATTTTTGTCGATATCGTCCAGCTTTCTTTGGCAGCATAAAAAACCTTAGCCATGGCTGAAATAGACAATGGAAAAAATTTCGGTTCGCGGGGATTCAGTGTATAAAGCAGGTCTTTGCCTTTTTCATTCAGAGGGATTTTTGCATTATCATCATCGACCTCAAACTGCAGGTCTTCTGCCAGCCACTCAAGTGTTTCAACAAAATCCTCGGTAGTAATGCTCATGTTATTGCCTGTTTCGAGGGCTGCATTTACTGTCGACTGAAGTGTTTCGGGAATGTAATCCATTTTAGCCAGCATTTCCCTGCCTTTCCTGATCACATAGGTAATGTCAACACCTACAGAACAATGCGACACACAGCGCCCGCACATAGTACATGTTCCGAAAAGCAAATCGACCATTTCTGTAATGGTCTCATCGTTTAGCTTCCGGGCACCAACCATAGCTGGTGCAACTTTACCTGATAGTGTGTTGTATCTTTTGTTAATGGATGAAACAATATCGACCTTTTTTGCCGGGATATGTTTTTCTTGCGGATCGGACAAATAATAGATGCACGAGTTTGCACACAACCCGCATCGTACACAACTGTTTAAATGAGTAAGAAGTTTGCTGTCGTTGTGTTTATTTAAAACATCTAATCCTTTTTCGATTTTGTCTTTTGTCAGTGATTCCATTTATAAAACTATTTGGGAGGCCAGACACCCCGCCATCCAAAGAAAAAGCCAAGGTGATACCGTGCTGCAAAAAAGTAGATGGTATGTTTAAGTTTACTTATAGGCAAATACAACAGCAATAAACTTGTTTCCATCAGATACGCCGGGACATATGCCTGTTTATAGAGAGCAAGGGCAGTTAGGATCTGAAATCCGGTGACCAGGATATTCGACAGGTAATCATCAGGATTGGAAAGCCCACGCATTTCCTGTTTTGCAATTCGTTTTATGAGAATTCCCAGGCCACACAACGATGAAACGATAAGAAAAATGATTAATAGGATTTGAAAAGTGGCATGAAAATTAACATCAAACAAAATCAGGATAAAAAGTAAGATTGCTAAAAAGGTGCCTATGTGGTAAATAATTCCGGCAGTATAGGTTGGCAGATACAAAAATGCAGACTCCTTCTTTTTCGGATGCATCGATCCGGTAAATGCATATTTAACAGCTTTATTTATATTGCCCGATTGTTCGGAGTAATCAGTTGGTTTGCCGAGTTTCAGAAGCCGGACAAAATGGAATATGCAAGAGACAATACAAATTCCTAACGCGCTAAACACAAGCCAATAATACCATTCCATGATTTCAATAATAAATTATACACAACCATCGGGTTTTGGTAAGCCTGCAACCCTGCATGCACCTCTGGCAGGACCTAATGGAAATAATTCATAGATCTCACGTAGTCGCAAGCCGGTTTCCTTACAGATAACCCGGATCATTGGAGCCATCCCTTTTTCTTCAAAGTTTCTTCGGATTATGTTGACAATTGCCCAATGTTTTTCAGTCAGATCATCAATTCCGTCGTACTTTGCAAAAAGCCTTGCTACATCTTCATTCCAAAGGTCGGGATCTTTTAAAAATCCATCACCATCAACCTCAAATACTTTTCCGTCAATTTCAATTGTTGCCATATCGCTACTGGTTAATTGTTTACAACTGATTCATCAAATTTATCGATTATTTCATCCAGGCTCAGATTAATATCAGGTAACACAAAATCGGGACAAAAACCAAGGGCTTCTTTAGTAACAAAGCGCTTACAGTTTTCCCATTGCTTTTTATCAGCTTCACAATACTGATTTAAGTAATTTTTCTTTTGTGATTGGTTGGCCAGAAAACCATCTACTGTCACCAATTTACACGTGGTATAGTTCGAACAATAAAGTTTTTCCATGTCGTTTTTTCTAATTGGGTGCAAAATACGCAGAATCTGATTTCGCTTTTATGACTTATTGCATACTATGACAAATTGCACTGAAAATCATTCATTTTCATAGGTTAAGAAAGTGCTGATTCGTAGCATCTGAATGGAGGTGATTTAAGTATTGCGCTTATTATCAAAAGTATAAAACATCTAAATCGGTTTTGATCCTGAATGGTTTTCAGATTGGATTTTCACAGAATGACTCTATTTATACGGCTTTAAAATAATATCTGGCAATCGCATTTTTGAGGTTAAAGTATTCCCTCATCGGCAAAACTAAAGTATCTGTCATCGGCTACAATAATATGATCGAGAATGGAAATTTCAAGAAATTCACCAGCTTGTTTTAGTTTTTTGGTTATCAACTTATCGGCCGATGAGGGTTCTAAATTTCCCGATGGATGATTATGGCAAAATATTATTCCCGATGCCAGCCTTTCGATTGCCATTTTCATTACCATCTTTACATCGATTACTGTACCGGTAACCCCTCCCTGACTTATCCTTTGTTTATCTATGATCTTATTGGCCCGATTCAGAAAAATAACCCAGAACTCTTCGTGTGGCAGGTCGCTTAGCAAGGACTGAAAAATTATAGCAACATCGCGGCTTGATGAAATTTTTTCCTTTTTGATTATGTCGGCAAGCTTTCTGCGGCGACCTAATTCAAGTGCTGCAATAATAGTAATGGCCTTGGCTTCTCCTATTCCCTTTAGTTTTTTAAGATCGGAAACTGATTGTTTCCCAAGTTCATGGAGGCTGTTGCCGGCAGAATTAAGAATTCGTTTCGACAGTTCTACAGCAGTTTCACTCCTGTTGCCCGAACCAATTAGAATGGCAATTAACTCGGCGTCGCTAAGACTGTGCAGTCCTTTTGCAAGGTATTTCTCTCGCGGCCTGTCTTCGAGTGCCCACTGTTTAATGCTTAGGTTTTGATTATCTGACATTGTATTAAAAAATCAATAATGATTAAGATTTGGGAAATTCTATTTTCATTTGTTTATCGTATTGCCGAAACGATAAGCGGTGATGGGGCGACAGACCATAATTCCGAATCGCTTCCCGGTGTTTTTTAGTCGGGTATCCCATATTTGTATTCCAGCCGTACAGGGGAAACTCTTCGTGTATATTTTTCATGTAATCGTCGCGATAGGTTTTAGCCAGTACCGATGCAGCCGCAATCGAAGCAAATTTAGCATCGCCCTTAATGATTGTTTTGTATTGTATTTCGCGATATGGATAGAAATGATTTCCATCAACAATTAAATGTTCAGGAGCAACACGTAATTTGTCAATTGCCCGGTGCATTGCAAATATCGATGCCCGTAATATATTCATCTCATCTATTTCTTCCGATGTGCATGATGCAACAGCCCAGGCCAGGGCTTCGGTTTCTATTATATCGCGAAGGAAATAGCGTTTCTTTTCATCGATTTGTTTTGAATCGTTCAGTAATGGATGATAAAAAGAATCGGGAAGTATAACAACAGCCGCAAATACCGGACCCGCCAGGCATCCCCGGCCTGCTTCGTCGCAGCCTGCCTCGATAGTATTTTTCTGATATCGATTTTGTAACAACATATTTGTGTCAGATTGGATTTATATTGTTAGGCCATATTTTCAGATTTGAAGAATGCAAAAAAAATAGTCCTGTATAAAGTTTTTAAGATAAAGAAGTTGCCCGGCAGATTAGTTATTAATTTTATAGAACCACTAATTTTTCAATTTTCTGATTAGATTCAGTTTTAACAGCAATATAATATAAGCCTTCACAAAGCTCCGAAACATCAACAATGTATGGCCAAGGCCGGTAAACTACCCTTATTTGTTTTCCTGATGAGCTATAAATCCTTATTTCTAATATTTCAGCATCCGAGTCAAAAAAAACAGCCGATTGAGCAGGATTAGGATATAGGCAAATTTCGCGTTCTTCCTTGGTTGTTTCACTCGTGTGAGTAATTGTTTCATACCCCTTTCTAATCCCGTTTCCAAAACTGGTCACCCAGATTTCATTTGAATCATAAGGATTGAAGAAAACCCGTATCGGATGGTCAAAAGGATATTCCGGTAACAGCGAAAATGTGGGATTCGCACTGGTAAGGTTTGTCGTATACTGAAGACCTGTGCCATCATCACAGGTGCAGATATATGCAATATCAGGATCGTTTGGATGAATCGTTAATGATTCCACACGATAGAGGTTACTGATTCTTTCCCATGAAACACCCCGGTTATAGGTTCGGAAAATTCCTCCCACCTCATTCGGGTAAGAGCCCCAATGGCTGAAAACACAAACATACCAGGTGTTCTGGGTTGTATCATGCTGATCGATAATAAGATCCTTGGTCCAGCGCATCATATCGTTATGCGAACGGTCAATCCAGGTTGTGCCGTTATCGATGCTAACAAAAACTCCGGAACTGAGTGTAAACGATCCACTGGTATCAATCCGGCCCGAATATGTGCTAACCAGTGTACCATCGTCAAGAACATGAATGTTATAGGGATGACCTTCGGTACGGGGTGGACTGCTTAGTTGTGTCCAGCTTGTTCCACTATTTTCGGAGTAATAAATATTACCCTCGGTGCTGTGGACAATGCTCGCATAAAAATGTGATGTGTTGCTTGGATCAATGGCCATCCAAATAACCGGTTGGTTAAAATTGTAAAGCACCGACCAGTTATCACCATCATCAGTCGAAACAAAAATTTCGCCTGTACCCCAGTCAATATTGGCATCGGCAAGGTATGTAGACGCATAGAGGTCATGAACAGAAGCAACTGCAGCATATAGATTTCCATTCGACGGATTTTCGACAACCTGATAGGTGGTGTTGTAATCAGTCGGA
Source organism: uncultured Bacteroidales bacterium (assembly GCA_964388245.1). GTDB lineage: Bacteria > Bacteroidota > Bacteroidia > Bacteroidales > M50B96 > JAIOYV01. Next base: position 32,446 of record CAYLZH010000008.1, on the reverse strand, counting down.
TAGTCATAGTCTTGCCCCCACGTGTCGCCTCCGTCGTGCGATATCATGGCTGTAATGTCGGTATAACTGGCAAATATGTCGATTTGATTTATCCATGTAAGCCACCAAACACTTGTAATTTCCAAACCATTCGAATGATAATTAAGGTTTTGGGGCGTTAGATTTGCTATAGGGTTGCTTTCAGCAGAAGGTACATAAACCTGATACCAGGTATTTGCTCCGTCAATGCTGGCATGTGCAAAACCCCAGTCAGTAAAAATCAGCTCATTAGGATCGTTTCGGGCAACTCCCAATCCGAGGGGATTCCCGGCCCAACCCCATCCGAGATCGCCCCCGCTGCCCATCCATCCGGTAGCTATATTTTGATTATTCGATGTATGCAAAACTGATGTCCAGTTATTGCCACTGTTAAGCGACTTAAAAATTACCGGGCTGTAAGTAGTAGGCCTGTATCCGGCCATATAAACTGTGTCGGTATCGGTTTCGGCTGTGGCTACATGAAAAGGCATATCGGTATTAACGAGGCCATTATTTTTCAATTCCCATCCTACAGTTGAGCCATATTCAAGCCTGTATACATCGGCTACTGTGCTGTAATATCCGCCGGGATGATACCCACCCCAAATATCGGTGGCTGGTTTTGCTACACAGAAAAAAACAAGATTATTCCCTTCCTTTGCTCCTGTAAAGGTGAGCATCCCATAGGTGTCGGGAAGGTCATCTGTCTGGTTTTCAATAGAAAAACTTATACCATTATCGTGCGAAACCAGTAAGCCTAAATTTGTCCCCAGGTAAATATGGGTGCTATCCCAGAAAATATTGGCAATATGGATCCCGTTTCCACTTGATGTTTGATATGGATTGCTAAAAGTTTGCCCACCATTAACTGATAAATATATATTAAAATAATCGCTCACTATTATCCTTTTTGTGCTATGCGGATCGGCAAATACATACATTACATCGCCATAGGTAGGATCGGTTGGCAGAAGGTTCCAGGTGCTGCCGCCATCGGTCGAAATTAATGGCTCGTATGGATAGGGGTACCCTGTGTAACCATGACTGTATAAGGTATCGGGATGTGAGGTAAATGAAATTTTTGTAGCATGCCCTGCTGCAGTTATTTCATAAAATGGAATAAGGTCCCAGCTATTACCACTATCTGAAGAACTGAAAACTCCCGACATATCAGAAGTAATAAAGTAATGCTGGTGATTAAAAGGGCTGACAACAGGACAAAACATGCCTCCTCCTCCACCAATTCCAGCAGGTTGCCATTGAACCGGTTGCCCTGTTGCGTATTGAATTAACATCAGAGTTACTAATGCAAATATTACAATTTGCCGAATGAATTTTGTATGCATAAGCTCGAATTTTGATGAATGAAAAATGATTCCCAACTATATATGCTTCAGGATGATAAATATACAATATTTCCGGATCACACAAAAACAAACATGCAAATTATCTAATTAGCAGGATGCTTCATGGATTGAAGTTATCATAAATTTTGCATTTGGGTTTTCAGCTAATATTTTATGTGATAAATTTGCAAAAAGTATAATCGAGAAATTGCTGTAGCTATGAGAATTTATATGTCTTTCTTTTTAATTGTTGTTGTAAACGGCCTTTATTCACAACCACAGAGCACTTATGTTAATACCGGATCGTCTACAAGACTCATACAGTCGAATCCAGTTGCTGACAACGACCGGATGGATATAAAGTATCTGACCGATGAGTGGGCAACAGGAAGTTTAATTAGTAACGAAAATTATATCATTTCAAATGTGCGTTTTAAATATAACGTAAGTGAAGATAAGTTTGAAATCAGGGCCGATGTTAATCCTGAAACAGTAAGCCGGATCCATTATAACAAACAGGTGTTTTTTTATACCTCTTTTTATTATGAAACTGATATAGATGAGGGTTATCTCGAATTGTTGTCGGAAGGGCCGGTAAAACTTCTTTTGCGCCACGATGTAAAACGAACACCTGGCCGGAAAGGCGCCTTTGGTTATGAGGCATCGCAAAACCTTACCAAACAATACTTTATAAAGGTAAAGGATGATCCTGCCATTGCAATTACGCGTCGTAAAAAAGACATTTTAGAAGTTTTGAATGGCAACAATGAGATATTAAACCGCTTTATTAAAGAGAATAACCTGAACCTCAGAAAAAACAATGACATTAAATTGTTGCTCGATTATTTTGGAGAGATAACAGATTGAATTATTCTGTAATTAGCATCAGGTTGCTTGTAAGATTACTTTAATGTTTGCCGCTAATTATCTCAAAACTATTCCCTTGTACAGATATTGCAAGTGTTTGTCCGTTAATTTGCCATTCATTACCAAAATTACCTTTAGCTGATTCCATATTGATTTCAAACGGGATCTCGATCTCGATTTTTTGCATTTCAGAATTTCTATTGAATACTAAAATCACTATTTCGCCAAAATAATTTCTGTAATATGAATAGATATCCTTTGAAACATACAATTCGTTATAATCGCCAAAAAGCAAAGCCATGCTCGATTTCCGGAGTTTTATTAATTGTGATGTAATCTCTTTTGTTCTTAATTCATTATCTGAAAGATTTTTAAAACGCATTGGCCTGCGATTATCAGGATCGCCACCACCTGGTATCCCAATCTCATCGCCATAATAAATTACCGGAACACCCGGGATTGTCATTGTAAATGCCATAAGCGATTGCAGTTTCTTATAGCCAACCGGATCTTCAACTTTTATTTCACGAATCCATCCGGCCTCTTGACTGTCTTCATCAAATGCAAGGGCGCCGCTGGCAAAAGAAATAAAGCGGGGCATATCGTGGTTTCCGGTTACATTACCCATCAGGTGGTTGTAACCATAATAATCGAATGTTTCGAAGATAGAGTTATTCAGTTTTTCAAATGATTCTTCATCGATTGCAAAAACCGACCGGGCATCCCAAAAAAGATTGAAGTCGAACTGGGCATCTAGTTTTCCGGAACCAACATAACTTCCAATCAATTCACGACCACCGAAAGTTTCTCCAACCTGATACAAGCGTTTTCCCTGTTCTGCCGAAAGTGTGTTCATTTTTTTTGTAAAAGCATGCCAGAAACTCATCGGAATGTGCTTGGTTGCATCGTGACGAAAGCCGTCGATTCCAAACTTCTCGACCCAGTAAACAGCCGAATCAGTTACATACTCACGAACTGCCTCCTGGTCATGATCAAGGCTCGGGAGGAAGGTGTCGAACCAGGTAGTCAGTCGTTGTTCGTCCCATTTTCTAATATTCTGTGAACCATCGGGAAGATTGAGTTGTGTTACCCAATCGGGGTGGTTTCTGTACAGGCTGCTGTTTTCATGAACATGATTCGAAATGAAATCGAGCAAGATGTTCATGTTGTTGTTATGTGCCTTACTTACAAGTTGATTCAGATCATTGTCAGATCCAAACCGGCTGTCAATCTTAATGAGTGAAATTGGCCAATAGCCGTGATATCCGGTAAACTTTCGATGTGGTTCGGGATATTCTACAAATGAACCCCGGGTGTTTTGTACAATTGGTGATAACCAAAGGGTGTTAACGCCCAATTCATCAAAATATCCTTCATCGAATTGCTTAAGGATACCCGCAATATCGCCACCATGATAATTAGCTCGTGATGCAACTTCCGGGTCATTAACTTTCGAATCATTTTCTTGGTTCCCATTCAAAAACCGGTCGACCATCATAAAATACAGGATCGATGTTTCTTTATCGAACCTGTCGAGACGAGCAGTAGATTCAACTACTTTTCCATTTTCCAGAGGAATAAGAATATCATTTCCTTTACCTGTCTTGTTAAATGTGAACACCCTGATCCAACTGCGTTTTCTTTGCCGGGCCTCTTTGGGAATTGAAACAATAATTTCCTTTTCGGTGACCTTAAGCTGTCGGCCTGCCAAGCTATAATTTTGCCAAAAAGCGTGAATCTTTTCTATTCCGTTTAGAAGCTTAATATGGATATTCTCATCAGTAAAAAAAGTAGTCTGAAGTTTGGGGCTGTTCTTCTTCTCCATTTTTCCAACCCATAATACTGAGTTAAAACCTCCTATATTATTATCCTCCTTAACCGGATTGTTTGGATCAAGAATTGGTTCGCCATCAACAACAAATTGATAATGGTATTTACCGGGATTCAGTACAAAGTCTATTTCCCATTTTCCATCCACAAGATTCATATTACTGTCTTCGGGATTCCAGTCGTTCATGCTCCCTTTTACCTGAACTTTCTGATAATCATTCCCATTTGGATCGAATATCAATTTATAATTCTGTTTGCGCGATTTTTCAAGGAGAATAGAATATGGTTCGCCATTTACATAGCACGCCAAAGTACTGTATGTTGGCAAATTGGCACCGGCTATAAAAGAAACAAATTTCTTATCAGGACTAACTTTAATCTCAACTTCTTCGGAAAAAACAATTGAATCGATCAAGTCCGGTTGCAGGAAAAAATTTTCATTCCTGATTTTATTTTCACCGGGTTTCAACTTTACGGGCTTAGCCAAACCAACAATGGCATCCTGGTTTAATACCACATCTTCTTGTTCGATTGAGCATGATAATATAAAAACAAGAATGAATCCGATAAGCGTACTTTTAGCCAGTATTTTATTATTCATTATTTATTCTATTTGATCGTTAATAATTAGTCTCTTTGCAACCTATTTTAAACATGAAATCATCTTTCTTGTACCAAAGTAAAGGCAAATATTGCGATTTCTTGCAACAAAGTAGGGCAGTTTATTCTTATTCTGCCAAAATCATTTCAAGAATTATTGGCTCACCGGGTTGAATTGTTAATTTTTCAAGATCAGAAATCACTTTACCCGAGATTACATTATTCGCAACAGAAAAATCTTTTAAACATTCCGCAAAGCGATGGGTGTCTAATGTTCTTTCTTCATCGATCTTGTTAAGGATTACCATTACTGTCTTTTCATCATTCTCACGAAAATAGACATAGACTCCATCTTCCGGAATAAATTGAGTAAGTTTTCCGGAGTGTATTACAGGGTTTTTGTTTCGCCATTTTATCAGGCTTGAAAGAAATTCAAACGATTTATTCTGTTCGGCTGTTCTTCTATTTTCGACAAATGCATTTACGCTATCATCGGGCCAACCTCCGGGAAAATCTTTGCGCATGCCGCCATGTCCAATGTGTTCGGCACCGGCCATCAACAATTCGGTACCATAATAAATAGTAGGAATTCCACGAATTGTAAGCAGATAAGTGAGCACTGTTTTTAGCTTCTGATAATCTTCACCAACTGTTGAATAGATCCGCTCAACATCGTGGTTGTCGACAAAAATTACATGATTGAAAGGATCTTTGTAAAGAAAATCCTGTGTAAGCAGATCGTAAAAGCGCATAAATCCTGTGTTCCAGGCTTCTTCTTCATTAATCCCAAACTTTATGGCATCGTACATAGGAAAATCAAATACCGATTGAATACCTGTATCATCGTAACATGCGCCTTCCCATTTTGCCACAATTGATGGTGTTCCGACCCAAATCTCGCCTAATAAAGTAATATCCGGATACTCCTGCCTAATCATTTTTGCCCAGTTGCTCATCATTTTCTGGCTTGGATAGGGGTAGGTGTCAACCCGTATTCCGTCGATATCAGCACTTTCGATCCACCAAATACTGTTTTGGATAAGGTAGGTGGCAAGCAGCGGGTTGTCCTGGTTCATATCGGGCATGTTTTTATCGAACCAGCCGGTACTCATCTTTGTCCGGTCGGCCTGTGATGCATAAGGATCTACCAGAGTTGACACCCTGAAATTTGAATAGGTAAACTCATTATGCTGATGAACCCAGTCATGCTCAGGCAGATCGTCCATCCACCAATGTCCGATACCGCAATGGTTGAAAACCTGATCCTGGATAACCTTAATATTTTTTTTGTGGCAAAGTTCAACTAAATCGAAATAATCCTGGTTTGTGCCAAAGCGTGGGTCGGTTTTGTAGAAGTTGCTGATGGCATAGCCATGATATGAATACTTTTCCTGGTTATTTTCGAGCAGCGGGTTTATCCATAGCGCTGTAATTCCAAGTTCATTAAAATAATCGAGATGTTGTACTATTCCTGCAATATCCCCACCATGACGACCATCAGGATTACTACGCATTGCTTTTTCAAGCATTCCCGGCTTGTTGTCATTGTCTGGATTCCCGTTGGCAAACCGGTCGGGCATTAGCAGGTAAATGACATCGCTGTTATCGAATCCTCGCAAATTGTCCGGAACCTTTCGTTTGAGCAACGGATATTGAATGGTTTTCTTTTTCCGGTTGTTTTGATACAATCCGATTGGGAGGTTGCCAGCTTCAGCATTTTCACTTATCTCTACATTCAGGAACAAATAATTTGGATTTTCAATGCGGGTAATATTGATTAGCCTGACACCTGGATAATCGATCTTTGCATTATATTCCGTTAGATTTTCGCCATATACCATGATCTGCAGAAAATTATTTTCCATCCCAATCCACCAGTTAGGTGGCTCAATCCTGTTTATTTTTATACCGGCTATGGATGGAGAGGTAGTTAACAGTATGAGCATTAAAAATATCTGGCTAAATACTGAATACGACAATATCCTTTTCAGTTTGAATATTTTTTTTGATTCGCAATGCATATTAGTGTTTTTTTGATATTGTTTTATCAACTTATTTGTTGCAAAAATATTCCGAAAATTGATTCAACACGTGAAAAAAATCATGAATCCAATAGCTTAGATCATTCTTCGTAAACGCAATTTGATATTTATGTCCTGACAGTTTCGGTTAACTGTTAGTCTGATCTTCCGGTTTGGGCGCGAATGAAAAATCCCTGTAATTTCATCGTAGCTAAGCTCATAAGCAGGGATACCGTTTATATCAATAAGGTAATCACCGGTTTTAATACCTGCTTCATCGGCAGGTGAGTCCTTAATTACCTCATCGACCAGGAATACAGTAAAACCCAATTCAAAAGTTTTTATTGTTATACCACAAAGGTTGTGTTCAAAAGATTGGCGATATTTCCTGTTTTTCTTTAAATACATTGATTGATCGAGATAGTCGAAAACTATATGAAACCGGCTAAGTATCTCACCTCCAAGTGTCCCGGTGCGTTTTACCCGGTTTCTCACTGTAAGATGCTCTTCCGAATCGGAATAGGATACAATCACATCTTCAAACCTGAATCCCTCTATACTGATACTGTTTATGCGTGCTTTGTAGCCATCAATCCTGCCCCCCAGTCCACGGCCCAGACTGCTGCATAAGTATTTCTCAGGGAGCTTAATACTATCTTCGCTGTGTAACTCAAAAAGTGCTGAATGGCTGGCTCCAAGGTCGATCATTAAACGGCTGTGAACTTTGGTAGTATCATCGACCGAAACGAGGGCATTGATATAAGGTTTTCCGTTTTCGAGTTCGAAATTAAGTTTACTGTACCGGCGTGGTAATTTAAAACTTTCAGGATTATAAACCTTCAATTCCTTTTGCTCATAATTTATCTTTACTATTAAATGCCTGAAAAGGTCATAGCCTATTATTCCATGTATTTTCTTTCCAAAATAATTTTCAAGCTTCAGATAATCATCCTCGATAACCACTAATGAGTGGATATTGCCTTTAAGCCCGACTGTTGCAAGGTTTACCTGGCTTACAATATTCCCAACAACAATTTGGCTTGAAGCAGCTCCGTGAATATTTATTTGATGGATGTATTCCAGGCCAAGCTTGTGTGCAATAGTCGAGTCAAGTAAAATAGTGTTCTTAACCCCTGTATCGACAATAAAATTCAGTGAATCGCTATTGTTAATGCTTACCGGGATAATTATCAGGTTGTTAAAATACGTAAACGGAATGGTTGTGTATTTTGGGTTATCTGTTAGTTGTAAACCAAAGTTCTGACTGTATAAAATTCCAGACAGGCTTAACAAAGAAATCAAAACAATTATTTTCAGCAGCTTAATCATCTTAAAAGATTGATGCCTAAATATAGTGTTTTTTGATGAATACGGATGTTTGCGTAAGGGAACTGTATCCCCCTAGCTTATAAAATGCAAATTCTGAAAAAAAAACGCAGTCTCGGATGAGATCATTGGCTTAACCAGGTTGAAAATCTCTCCCTGGCAGGAATTGCATTTTTTCAATTTTAATCGTCTGCTTGATATCAGATTACCCTGCCATTTGCAATTTTACTAATTTTTTCTTCCTCTTTTTCATTCCTGGGAATACGAGTTCAGTGGCACTAACCTGAATAAAATTTCTTGGGAATAGCCATAATTTCGACTTCTTATAAGTAGTGAGATAACTCTTTTTAGATTTCCCTTGCACGTCAATTTCATGTAAAACGAGATCATATTGCTTTAGGTTGCTCCATACAAAAATTGTTGACTTCCTTCCTCTGTTTACAGGATTGTCCTGGTATAAAATGCCTAATTTATCAGAGTTGGTAATTAATCCATATGATACCATACCAATTTCTGTATTGTCGGTTTTCTGGAACTTATGCACTTTATCAGTCCATAAAACTTCACCGTTTTTATCGAAGCTTACTATAATTACATCATTAAAATAATCGTAAACCCTGGTTGTAACTTGTCCACTCGAAGTCGTTGATCTTTGAACTACAGTGTAGCTTTGTTCACCTAACAATATTATTCCCCCATCTTGTTTTATAATCAAGTCCCTTAGTTCGAAATATTTTCGTTCGAAATCCTTGCCCTTGCTTTTCTTTTTCTTTGCTTTTTTTGTCTTCTTCTTCGACATCCCTTTCGTTAGAAAACCGATATCGAACTCTTCAATTTTCTGAGTTATTGTTTCATTGGTCAACGAATTGAAAGTTATATAAAATGTACCAACAATGCTCTGCGTTCCTAAATTAGAATAGAATCCTGTACATTGTATATTCTCCGGGTTAGCACTGGTTATAATCAGATCGGTTACAAACTTTTGATCGATATTAACTACATAGGCGTTTGCATCACTATTATCGTTAAGGTAATTAAGAATAACATACTTGAAATTCGGTTTTCCTTTGCGGCTTTCTCTTGATTTTTCGTTGTACACTTTTGCTACAACATGCACATTACCATTGTTGTCAGGTTGATAGTATTGCAAATCGATTAATTCATCAGCATATTGTAGTTCCACATCCCTTTTCCAAAGTCTCTTAAAATTGTTGTCATAAACCACAAAACCAAATTGTTCGTTTTCTTTCTTATCATATGGCAGGTTATAGTAAACAAGAATTTTGGAGGAATCTCTTGAAATCTTCACATCATACAATCTTGCAAAATACCTGCTATGTCCGGAAAAATCAATTTCTGCAATTACTTTTGGATCTCCTACAGTTTCCAGTCTTTTTGGATCGATGGGTTGACAAAATAGATAATATTTATCAGTTTTATCATTCCGAAAGGATGTAAAAACATAAAGTTTCTCGTTTATCATTTTTGCAAAACGAAAATCAAGCGTGTTATCTTTGTAATACAAGTCAAGTTCTACAACGTCGATCAAATCCAAATCTTTGCTAAAATGATATAAGTCGTAGGCATTTCTGACTGATCTTATATTTTTTGACAAAGCATAATATCCCGACTCATTAGAGTAAAACATTTCATTAATAAAATTAAATCTTTTGTCAGCAAACTCCTCACCGTAAGATAGTTTTGCCTTGCTTGTTGTTTCTTGTCCGAATGCGAACAGAACTGAGATCATCAGAATGTGAAGTGTAATAATTGTTCTTTTCATCATTTTATGTTTTTATGAGATATTAATTGATTTATAAGCTCCTGGTTTGCTAAAAAGCATAAGCAACTTTATAAGCCAATGCCATTGTTATATTATATTCGAGAATTTCGTTTACAGGGTCATCAGTCTTCCTTATGCCATACCCAAAGTTAGTTTCCATTAAAAAATGATCTGAGATAAAGAACTGGAATCCATAGATCAGGGTAAGATCAGTAAAGTAAATATTCCCGGCCCATAGGCTATAATTCTTTTTTCTGACTTGCAACCCTACGAACATGCTTTCAGGTGCTCCGCCAAGAAAATAAATCTTTGGTGAAAGCCAAAAATGTAAAGTAGGATCCGGATCGCGAAAATCAGTATAATCTTCCTTGTACATAGTATAATCCGGAATAATATACGGCAACTGTATTCCTATACCTGCTTCTAACGAAAAGTATTCGCCAAAACAACGTTCGTAAGTAATTGGCACTTCGCCCTGAAACAATGGGACAAAGTTTATTTTGATAAGATTGTTTGAAGAGAAATACCCCTTTTCGCTCTCATCAAAAAGTCCGGATAAATCTTGTGTTAATGCCGGAAAGTATCCGACAAACAAAAAGCACAGAATTATAGCTATCTCCTTCATAATTATCTAAATAATCTACATAATTTCATAAAGCCAGATGGTTGCGTTTTTTCTTTTTTTAGAAGCAATAGCCAACCTTCATTCCATACCCAATAGCGACACCTTCTTTTTTCAGTTTCACAGTTTGATTTTTTTGCAGGCGGTACCCAATGGCTATATTGAATTCAATTAACATTTTGTCGCCCTTAAACATTTGTATCCCATAGCTATACATTATGTCAGTAATGTTATAATCATTTTCATTGGTATCGTACTTTCTTTGACGCAGTATCACACCGACAAATCCCATTTCCGGAGCAGCCTGAAAATAATATTTAGGGAACAACCACCACTGCACTGAAAAAGCCGGCTTTTCGATGGTCGCTGAACCGTCGTTCAAAAACATACCAATGTCTGGCATATAGTAAGGTAGTTGAAATCCTAAACCCACTTCAGCAGTTATGTGATCGGTTAAGATCCTTTCGTAATTAAATGTTAATTCACCCTGAAACAAAGGCACAATATTTATCTTTATAAGGTTTTTGCGCTGACTTAATCCACCATCGTCGAATACTTCAGACAAATCCTGTCCGGTGAGAGTTGAGTTCAATGATGTCACTAATGTAAAGAGTATAAATAATTTATGCGTGATTGCAGTAACCTTGCCTATGTGCATATTAGTTGATTTGTAAATGGTTGTTAAATGTAGAAAACAATTTAGATTAATCAGCAATGTTTTGTCAGGTTATGAAAAATATGTTTGAAAATCATTCATTTCATACAAAATTATTTGCACACAGAGTAAGGAATTAATATCCTTTCAGGTCATAAATGATGACAAAATTTGAAAGTTTTATATAGGAAACATACTTATTCAAAAAATCGATTTTTCAAATCTATATTCATATGCAAAATATGAGTAATCTCAATCTTCTTGGAATAAATTATCCGGTAGAAAATAATATGTATGGATGTTCGTAGTCGGTAAGAATATAGTGAAATCCTACTATAGATTTTCCTAAATTTGGGTTATCTGCTACTTTTCGCAATTTTCAATTAACAGGGATTGCAACATCTCTATCCAAATCCCAATCAACTTCATAGAAATTCACATAAAGCTTTTCTACTCCCAATGTATCAATAAATTCCTGCTCGACTAATTCAGGAGAAAATATTGATTGGCAGTAATAGAAAGCTCTTTCGGGTTGATTATCAATGCGGAAATACTAAATAAAATGCGGAAAGCAAAAATGAAAAATAACCTCAAATAACTCAAGGGATGCACAATCTCAATTTTCTATTTTTTAATCTAATCATGTCAGTTAAAATCGGGAACAAGAACGATAAGACTTTGGGGATTATAACAGAATGTGGAATACTGAATACTTAAAGGATTTTCGCCCAATTCTCAATATTAATATTACTGATCCTTTTAAAATGAGATTCATTATTGGTCACCAGAACCATTCCATTCGCAACTGATGAAACACCAATTAATAAGTCAAAATCATCAATAGGTTTACCTTTTCTTCTTAACCTGGCTTTTTCTTCAGCATATAAATCCAAAGCATTGAATATTGGGATTATCTGTACGCCTGTTAGAAAATCATCTAAAGCTTGTTGATTTTTCTTAGGAGATTCACTATTATGAACACCAAACTTAAGCTCCGCCAATGTTATTTCAGAAATAAACCGATTTTCCTTTTTTGCAGTCCGAAACCTTTCCTTTAATATAATAAATGCAAATGTTGGTATCCAATAAATACTTTTTCAAAACGATTCAATTTGCCTGTTAAAAGTCCTGCTATTTCTAATCTCTGTAATAATTTCATCAGAATCTCTTGAATCGTCCCAGGCTCCAAAAGACTTTTCAAATCGGTCGCTATTTGTTGTAATATCTTTATTTATTGATTTTGACAATCTTTCAAATAATTTCAGTTTTAAGCCGGGGGTTAATGAATTTAAAAGCCCCCAATGTCCATTTATTATGTGTGTTTCAGCTTTCATTATTTATTGTTTTTACGAAGGTACAAAAATATATTATTAGATCAGGATGTGCCAGACATTAAAACTGGTCGCAAAAGATTACACATGATACTAACTTCGAAGAGCCTGATATGAAATAATTTAAGTTGTTAGATTAATTGAATCTGATGAAATATTCCGGTGTGTTTTTGTTCCTGAATTACACGGATGTGTTTCTAAAGTGGATACAATGGAAGAAGCCAGACAAGATATTAAGGAAGCCAACCACTTTCATGTCGAAGGATTAATAGCTTAAAAAATGGAGATCCCCAAACCTTCTGCAATTGCATGTTCAGTAGTGATGTTAAATTGAAAGGACTATCCAAATCTACCGCCCATATACTTTCGTCATTTTTGCTATTCGCCTGGCTAAACTATTAGTCATATCCGATTTTTTGAAACGCCATTTCCAGTTGCCCTGGGTTGTACCCGGCATGTTCATGCGTGCTTTGTTTCCAAGACCTAACAAATCCTGTAATGGGATTACCGACATTCGTGCAACTGATGAATGGGCCAAACGGATAAAATCCCAAGCGCCATTTTCAGGTTTGTGCCCCAGGTATTCCCGAACCGATTTTTTATTCTCCGGACCTGCGAGTTTGTACCAGCTTAGAATCGTATCGTTATCGTGAGTGCCTGTGTATACAACAAAATTACTGTCGTAAGTATGAGGGAGATAGTCGTTGTCTTCGTCTGAATCGAAGGCAAACTGGAGAATTTTCATTCCGGGAAATCCAAATTTTTCGCGTAGTGCGACTACATCATCGGTAATAACACCCAGGTCCTCGGCTATAATGGGTAGCTCGCCAAACTCCTCTTTCAACGATGAAAACAACGCATCGCCCGGGCATGGCAACCATTCACCATTGATGGCTGTTTTTTCTCCATATGGCACGGCCCAATATTCCGAAAAACCCCTGAAATGATCGATGCGGACAATATCGAAAAGTTCGAGGTTAGCCTTAATGCGGTTCTTCCACCAGGTAAAATTCGTTTGCAGGTGGTATTCCCAATCATACACAGGATTGCCCCATAGCTGTCCGGTTTCGCTGAAATAATCGGGCGGAACACCTGCTACTTGCACTGGTTCCTTGTTTTCATCGAAAAGGAAGATCTCTGGCAGAGTCCAGGTTTCAACACTATCCGACGAAATATAGATAGGGATGTCGCCAATAATTTTAATCCCCTTCGAATTTGCATAGTCTTTTATTTGACCCCATTGTGTAAAAAACAGATATTGAATAAACTTTCTGAAACCAATCTCCCATTGATGCTTTGCAACAAATGCATCGATTGCATCAGGATTTCGATCCTTATAGTCTGGCTCCCATTCAGTCCATGCTTTCTGATCATGATGATTTTTCAGAGCCATAAAAAGAGCATAATCTTCAAGCCAATGTGTGTTTTCTTCGCAGAATTTGTTTAAACCACTATCTGGATCACTGCTTGCTTTTGCAAGAAAATTCCGGTAGGCTTTTTCGAGTTTGGCAAATTTATACGGAATTACATATTCGTATGCAACCTCATTATCATTTAACCTGACATTGCCTCTTAAGTCTTTTTTAGAAAGGTAACCCTGACTTACAAGGTCTTCGAGGTTAATTAGAAGTGGATTCCCGGCTATCGATGAAAAACACTGATAGGGTGAATCGCCATATCCTGTTGGACCTAACGGAAGGATCTGCCATAGCTTCTGACCGGCTTTCTGAAGGAAATCGATAAATCGGTAAGCTTCTTTCCCAAAGGATCCGATTCCATGTTTTCCCGGCAATGAACTGGGGTGGAGTAATATACCTGAGCTGCGTTCTATGTTCATGTTTGTCTGGTTTAATGATTTATTAGTTACTGATTTATTGGTTTTTTTCTTTTGTCATCAACCATTAATGTGCTTAAGGCACCAAGTATCATAAATACTCCGGCCATTATCAGTGATAACATGGCATTATTATTAAAGAATTTCTGAAGGATGATACCTCCGAAAATTCCGTTGACAATTTGAGGAATCGTAATCGACATATTAAACAATCCCATAAACATGCCCATTTGTTTAGCAGGTATCGAGTTTGCCAACATAGCGTAAGGCATAGCCAAAATGCTACCCCAGGCAATACCAATTCCTATCATTGGAATTATTAAAAGATTTGGATTTGGGATTATCAGAAATGAAATAAATGCTAGTCCACCAATTGTCAGGGCGATTGCATGAGTTGCTTTCCGGCCAATCCGATTGGCGATTTTTGGTAATAGCAAGGCAATTATAGCCGAAACACCATTATATATTCCAAACAATATCCCCACCCAGTCACCAGCTGTTTGGAAGACTACTGAATCGGGATCGGTAGTTCCGTAAAAACGATAGGCCACAGCAGGGGTAGTATAAACCCACATTGAGAACAAGGCAAACCATGAAAAAAACTGTACCAACAACAATTGCCACATTGTTTTTGGAATTCGGAACTTTGGCTTTTCTTTTTCATTCTCTTCCTTATCAGAATAAAACTCAGGAGGATATTCTTTTGTAGTAGCTATAGTCCAGATAATTGTAGAGAGAAGAACAAATGCCCCAAAATAAAATGAGTAGCTAACATTAGGTGCTACAAGGCCTTCGCTGGCAGGTTTATTCGATACACCCAACCAGTTGCTTAAGATATAAGGCAACCACGAGCCAACTACAGCACCGATACCTATTAACAGGGTTTGCATCGAGAATCCAAGTGTAAGTTGTTCGTCAGGTAGTTTGTCGGCCACCAAAGCCCGGAAAGGTTCCATGGCTATATTTATTGAAGCATCCATAATCATGAGCATACCTCCTCCGATAAACATGGGTGCAATAAAGCTCGCCAGATGTGGAGAGTTGGGCATCAATACAAGAGCTGTACTTGTAAGCAATGCACCAACAAGGAAATAAGGGCGACGACGTCCAAGCCGGTTCCAGGTTCGGTCGCTAAAATACCCTACAATGGGTTGAACAATCATTCCGGTTATTGGTGCAACAAGCCAAAACCAGGATAGATGATGCACATCAGCCCCAAATGACATCAATATCCGTGAGGCATTTCCATTTTGCAATGCAAAGCCAAACTGGATGCCCAGGAATCCAAAGCTCATGTTCCAGATTTGCCAGAATTTTAAGCGGGGTTTGTTCATATTTAATTATTGAAATTTTCTGACAAAAGAAAAAAAAGATTAATTACCGAACAATAGTTTTTGTATTTCAACTTGAAAAAAAATCGATTTTCGATTGGTGTTTTTAATCACAAAATGTCTTGTGCGCGTTACATTGTTTGTCCTGTTTGTAAATACACCTTATTTCAAACGTTTGTTGTGTGGTCTGACCAGAAATGCTTTTATGAAAAAGCAGGTTTTGTGAGAAAGAGAGATGATTTCTTAAGATTTAAACAGGTTTTTGTAGGCTGAAAGAGAAAAGCACTGTATTCCGATGTGAATTTTGCCTTGCTCAAAGCACAAATATGAAAATTGATGAATGAGATTTTGATTAGAAATTTTCTTTCAACAACAAATAAATGATGGAATTTCTATGATCAGTCCTTTAAATTGGCGATAGAAATGAATGAAAAATGTGTAAAAAAGTGTCATAATTCGTTTCATTAAAATATTTTTTTAATGAGTCTGATTTTAGTAGTAACAAATTGCAAACGTTTGTAATCATTGCTTAAACAATAGAATATATTTCAATTGTGAAAAAGCACATTACATGAATGAAATTTAGCTACTTGGCTAATTGTTGAACCTTTATTTTTTACTACTTTTGAACTTCTAAAAATTACATTATTTAACTAAAAATTAATTTTATGAGGAAAAACTACTTTGTGAAGTGTGTTTTCTCACTTGTTTTTACAGTTCTTCTGACAGGTTCAGCTTTGGCACAAACCGTCAATGTTACCGGAATTGTAAAAGATGCATCCGACGGATCAAGCATTCCGGGTGTTGCAATTCAGGTGAAAGGCACTACTCAGGGAATAACTACCGACATGGACGGGAAATATGCTATTTCGGTAGAGCGGGGCAGCACATTGGTGTTTTCGTTTATTGGCTATAAAACACAGGAAGTTTTGGTTGATAAAGGAGAAATTAACGTAGCTCTCGAAATTGAAGTTGAAGGAATTGAGGAGGTTGTGGTAATTGGCTACGGTATTCAGAAAAAGTCGGATGCCACAGGAGCCGTAACTGCAATTGGTTCCGATGAATTTAACCGGGGAAATATCACATCGCCTCAGGAATTGTTAGTTGGCCGTACAGCCGGTGTTCAGATAAACTCAAATAGTGGAGCTCCCGGCGAAGGATCAACTATCCGTATTCGTGGTGGCTCATCTTTATCAGCAAATAACGATCCTCTGTTCATCATCGATGGTGTTCCGGTTGATATTGGCACCATCGACGGAATGCGTAACCCTTTAAACGTGCTGAATCCGAACGACATTGAAACATTTACAGTGCTTAAAGATGCTTCGGCCACAGCGATTTATGGCAACCGGGCTTCGAATGGGGTGATCATTATTACAACTAAAAAAGGAAAATTAGGTCGTCCGCTAAAACTCAATTATTCTGGTAAACTCTCCATGAGTACCACACCTAAATTTACGGACATATATTCAGCCGATGAGTTTAGCAAGTTGGTACAGGAAAAAGTTGACGAAGGTTACCTACCCGATACAGCTATGACTCTGCTCGGAGATGCAAATACAAACTGGCAGGACGAGATTTACGAAAACTCCATGGGTATGGAGCATAACATAAGTGCAACAGGTGCTTATAAAAACCTTCCCTACCGTTTCTCAGTCGGATATTCCAACCAGGATGGTATTTTAACCGGCGACAACCTTGAAAGGATGACCGGTTCGATGGCATTAAATCCTTCGTTCCTTGATGATCATTTAAATATCGACTTAAATGTGAAAGGAATGAACATGAAAAACAAATTTGCCAATCGCGATGCTATCGGGGCGGCTGTATCCTATGATCCGACACAGCCGGTCAGGGTTGGTGCCGATTCTTCACAATACGGAGGATATCATACCTGGCTCGACAATGCCGGAAATCCAAACACACTGGCGCCGAATAACCCAGTTGCATTACTTAATCTAAAAGATGATTTTTCAGAAGCAAACCGGATGATTGGAAATCTACAGTTAGATTACAGGTGTCTTTTCTTACCTGAACTGCGCGCAAATCTAAATCTTGGCTACGACCATTCAAAGAGCGAGGGAACTGTATTTACACCTCCCTATGCTGCCTGGAGTTACGATATCGATCCTGATCGTGATGGAGGAAATGACAAAATCTATAGTCAGGAAAAGAAAAACAAGTTATTGGATTTCTACCTGAATTATGTAAAAGAAGTTCCAAAATTAAAAAGCCGTTTCGATGTTATGGCTGGTTATTCGTACCAGCATTTTTATGAAACAAAGTCGGAATATGAAACCAACGTGTATCGCGACTCAACACATATGGTGATTTACAACGACGATGATGACCCGACAGAGCTTTACCTGATTTCCTATTTCGGAAGGTTTAATTATTCATTGTTAGACAGGTATTTGCTTACATTCACCTTGCGTAACGATATGACATCGAGGTTTTCGCCCGATAATCGGAAAGGATATTTTCCTGCTGCTGCCTTTGCCTGGAAAATTAAAGAAGAAAGCTTCTTAAAAGATGTAGATGCTATTTCAAGCCTTAAATTAAGGTTAGGTTGGGGTATTACAGGACAGCAGGCTGTGGGCGGCAATTATTTGTACCTTGCCAGCTATATCGATAGTGAAAACGATGCCCAGTATTTGATAGGTGAAGATACAGTAACAACATCCCGTCCCGATCGATATGATGCAAACATAAAATGGGAAGAAACCACTACATACAATGCCGGCCTTGATTTTGGTTTTGCCAATGACAGGATTATTGGTAGCATTGATGTCTACAAGCGCGAAACTATAGACCTGTTAAACGAAATTTCTGTTCCTGCAGGTACAAATTTCTCGAACCGTGTATTTACAAATGTAGGAACACTCGAAAATCGCGGTTTTGAAATCGCGCTCACAGGTCGTCCGATTTCAAAACCAGATATGTTTTGGGAAGTTAATGTAAACTTCACTTATAATAAAAATGAAATCACCAAGTTAACCGCAATCCAGGATTCCACATACATTGGTGTAGCTACTGGTGGTATTTCAGGCGGTGTTGGAAACAATATTCAAATTCATAGTGTTGGACATCCAGCCAGCTCATTCTATGTATATCAGCAAGTATTTGACGAGGATGGAAATCCAATCGAAGGCCTTTATGTCGACAGGAATGGCGATGGTGTTGTCGATCAGGATGACATGTACCGTTTCCAGAAACCAGCACCCGATATGTACTTCGGCTTTGGTACAAGGTTCGAGTATAAAAACTTCGATTTTATGTTTAACGGAAGGGTAAGTATCGGAAATTATGTTTATTACAATATTGCCTCAAGCAATGGTGTATACTCCAATATGTGGGATGATACCTATTTCCTGCGTAACCTTAATTCTTCCTACGATTATAATTTCTACTCAGAGCAGTATTTTTCAGATTATTATATCGAAAATGCCTCTTACCTTAGAATCGATAACATCTCACTGGGATATACTTTCCGTGAGGTAGGCCTTAGTAAATTGAACATGCGCGTATCTGCAACAGTTCAAAACGCATTGGTATATACAAAATACAGTGGGCTTGATCCGGAAGTAAAAGACGGGATCGATAACAACATTTATCCACGTCCGCGCATTTTTGTTTTCGGTTTAAATGTTGATTTTTAATTTGATAAAACCAAGAATATGAAATATTTAAAAATAATATCAATAGCATTGTTGTCAGGTCTTTTTATTGTTACATCATGCACAAAAGATTTAGACACAATTCCACTTGATGATGATGTTACCACATCGGCAACATTTTATCAGGATGCACAGGGATACAGGCAGGTGATTGCCAAATTATACGCCGGCCTTGCACTTACCGGACAGGATGGCCCTGCCGGAAACGGAGACCTTGTTGGGATCGATGAAGGATTCTCCTCTTACCTAAGAAATTACTGGAAATCGCAGGAACTACCTACCGACGAGGCCGTGAATGGATGGGCCGATGACGGATTGCCAGATTTCAGTACAATTACATGGACAGCTTCGAATCCTTTTGTACGCGGCATGTATTATCGGATTTATTTTCAATTAACATTGGCCAACGAATTTATACGGGAAGCTGCCGATTCAAAACTGGATGACCGAGGAATTACAGGTGATGATAAGACCCAGGTTCAGTTTTATCGTACCGAGGCACGTTTCCTCCGGGCCTTAAGTTATTGGCATGCCCTCGATCTGTTTGGAAATGTACCATTTATAACTGAAGCTGACAAAATTGGGTCCTTTTTACCAGAACAAAAAGACCGAGCATATATATTCGAGTATCTTGAAGAGGAATTAATTGCCCTTGAAGATTTAATGGTCGAACCTATGATGAATGAATATGGCCGCGCAGATAAAGCTGCCGTCTGGACCCTTTTAGCAAAATTATATCTCAATGCCGAAGTGTATACAGGTGAGCCAAAATATACCGAATGTATAAATTATTGCAATAAAGTTATTGAAGCCGGATATACATTACATCCCGAATACGATGAATTATTCTTAGCTGATAACCATACTTGTGATGGGACCATCTTCTCAATTGTTTTTGATGGAACAGTCAGCCAGACCTGGGGAGGCACAACTTTCTTAATTAGTGCTGCCGTTGGAGGAAGCATGGTTGCTGCCGATTTTGGAATTGGTGGCGGCTGGGGCGGAAACCGCACCACAAGTGCATTTGTTAGTCTGTTTAATGATGAAACCGGCGCAAGCGATAGCAGGGCTATGTTCCATATTAATGGACAATCACTTGAAATCAATGATATAAGTAATTTCAATGATGGTTATGCCATTACCAAATTCAAAAATGTTACTTCTTCCGGAGAACAAGGAAGTAATGAAACATATGTTGATACTGATTTTCATATGTTTCGCCTGGCTGATGTATACCTGATGTATGCTGAAGCTGTTCTTCGTGGTGGAACCGGTGGTGATCAGGTAACTGCCAAAGGATACATCGATGCTATTCGGACAAGGGCAGGAAACGCTGATTCTTATACCCTTGATGTGGATTTTATTCTTGATGAAAGAGGTCGGGAGCTTTTCTGGGAATGCCATCGTCGTACCGACCTTATTCGTTTTGGAAAGTTTGCAGGTGGTGATTATTTATGGCCCTGGAAAGGCGGATTAGCCAATGGTATGGCTATTCATGCAAAGTATAAGCTTTTCCCAATCCCAAACTCTGATCTAAATGCAAATCCGAATCTGGAACAGAATCCTGATTATTAAAATTTTATAAAGGAGATGAAAATGAAAAAGATAAGAATATTATTAATCATTGTTGGGGTAATTGCATTTTTTGCGTGCGAAAAGGAGGGCGATTTGTCCACAGTAGAGCTTGAAAGTAGTGTAGTCCTTAATAATATTGAACCTACAGATTATGAGAATGTGCTGGCCGATAGCATAGCTGATAGCATTTTTACTACGTTTTCGTGGGTGCCACCTACTTTTAATCTTGCAGTAACACCAAACTATGATTTTGAAGTAGACATAGCAGGAAATAATTTTGAAGATGCAGTTGTATTTCTCAAAACGGGTGACACCACCCAGGCCTCAGTCACAGTTTTTACATTCAATAAATACCTTACCAGCAATCTGGGTATTGCACCAGACGTAGAAGCTACAGTTGAAGTAAGGCTTGCTGCGGTTCTCGGCGAAGGAATTAATGCATATAAAAATTATTCTGATCCTGTTACAGTTACAGTAAAAACTTATGAACCACCATTTGCACCCGAAAAACTATATATTCACGGAAAAGATAGTATTTTAGGTTATATACTTCCGGTTGGAGGAGATGAAGAAGGGCTTTATGAAGGATATGTATATGTCTGGCAGGGTGGCGATGAAATTCAATTTGGAACCCAATCGGGCGATATTCTACTTGGTAGTTTAAATTCAACTGAACCTGATAATGATGTTGACCTGGATGGAACACTTGAGAAAAATGCTCCTGCCTTCCCGGTTGATTCAGGATATTACCAGGTTACGGTAAATACCTATGAGAATTCATTCGATCTGTATGAAACCCATTGGGGCATAATCGGTTCGGCTGTTCCTCCATACGATTGGAGCGAAGATATTGATATGACTTTTGATCCGGCTACAAAACTTTGGACTATTATTCAGGAAGTTGAAGGTGCTGAGTTCAAATTCAGGCCAAATGATTTATGGGATCCGCTTAATTATGGCGACGATGGCGCCAATGGAATTCCTGATGAATATGGTGCAAACATTGCGGTCTCAGCAGGCATAAGGAAATTTACACTCGATTTAAGAGAATACCCTTATAAATATAGTGTTGAAGATGCCACCAAGTAATACTGTAGGAATTAATATGCGGAACAATAGTCTGCAAATATTCTAATTAAAAAAACCCTGTTTGTGTTAACGAACAGGGTTTTTTAATATCCAAATCATTCCAATTCAAGTATTAAGGCTGATTTTGTAGGGACCATTACTGATTTTTCTAACTTAATCTTCTTTGTAGTAATCATATCTTGTGCTGAAGAAAAACCATTTAACATTTCATTGAATTGCGCTAATTCCACCTCAGTTTCATGTTCATTTTTATTTAGGATGATCATAATAACATCCGAATCATCATATCTGAAATAAACATATATACCATCTTCCGGTGCAAACTGCATCAATTTACCCGAGTGGATAACTTTCTTGTTCTTTCGCCAGTTCAATAATTTCTTCATGAACTTTTGCGCTTCCAATTGTTGCTCGTCTAAACCTTTTCCTGTGAAGGCATTAATGTCATCGCCCATCCACCCACCGGGAAAATCGGTACGGATGACTCCATGATTATCCTCGTAGCCTGTATTGTGCATTAGGATTTCAGTACCATAATATATTTGAGGGATTCCGCGAATTGTTAGAAAATAGACAATACCCATCTTATAAAAATCGAAATCATGCCCAACCTGTGTGAAAAATCGGTCCATGTCGTGATTGTCGGGAAAAACAACCAGGTTGTCAGGATCGGGATAAAGGAAGTCCATCGCCATCGTTTTATACAAACGTGCTATTCCTCCTTCGAAAAAATCATCCTCCTTTAATCCTTTAACAAAAGACTGTTGTATTGGAAAATCCATCAGGCTTGGAAGGCAGGATGTGTACCCGTCGTGATTTTGGTTACCTGTCTGCCAGTAAGCGATAATGGCAGGATCGTGGCTCCATTCTTCACCGACAATGTTAAAGTTGGGATATTCGTTCATTATGGCACACGACCAGTGGGTCATGAAATTCTTATCTGGATAGGGATAGGTATCCATACGAATTCCGGCAAGTCCGGCGTATTCTATCCACCATATCGAGTTTTGTATCAGATAGTCGGCCATTAATTTATTTTTCTGGTTCAGATCTGGCATTGATTTCACAAACCAGCCATCGGCAAATTTCATTTTATCGTATTCCGATGCATGTATATCCTGCACAGTTTGCCTGCGATGATTTGTATTTACATATTCACCATTAAAATTTATCCAGTCTTTTGTTGGTGGGTCTTTCACAAACCAATGCTCTGAACCACAGTGGTTCATGATCATATCCATGATTAATTTAATGTTTTTTTGGCCTGCCTTAACACTTAACTCCCTGTACAATTCATTATTACCATAGCGGGCATCAGTTTTGTAAAAGTCGGTTGTCGAATAGCCATGGTACGAATACCTGTCCATGTTGTTTTCGAGCAGGGGATTTATCCATACGGCAGTAAATCCCATATTTTCTATATAATCCAAATGGTTGATTATTCCTGCAATATCCCCTCCATGCCGTCCGCCTTCGTGTTGCCGGTCGATTTTTTCTACCAGATTTTCGTTTTCATCATTGTCAGGATCGCCATTAGCAAAACGATCAGGTGTAATCAGATAGATGACATCGGATGAATTAAAGCCCTCACGATTGGATGAATACGCATCCCGGGTTTTTAACTCAAAATTCTTTCTGATGATAGATTTACCGGTGCCAGTGAAAATTAATTCGCAAGTTCCAGGTTTACATTCATTTTTAATTTTCAAATACATAAAAAGGTAGTTCGGATTACTTACCCTTACAGTTTCTGTAATCGTTACACCTTTGTAATTAATTTCAGGCTTAAGGTGACTTATGTTATTGCCATAGACTAATATCTGCAAATTCTCATTTTTCATTCCGGTCCACCAGAACGGTGGTTCAATACGGGCAATTGTGCTTTGTGCCTGGGATGCAAAAACAATCAGCATCAGAAGTATTATGAATAATGATACATGTTTTTTCATAGGGTAATTTTTAATGATTTTTGGATTTTTCCGATTATATGTGATTTAAATTAGAGAAGATAGGCAATCAATCTGATCGCAGCAGAAATGTAATTGGAATATGTAATCGTTCATTCCACGATTGTTCTGAGTGATCGGCACCTATAAATTTCATCGTTTTCCAGTTATTCTTTCGATAGCCTTTTCGTTTCATTATTTCGTCTACTTTTAGCTGGTACGGTTCGTATATGGAGTCAAGGGTTTCGGTACCATAATCGAAATAGATATTATGATTGTTTGCCGGGGGTAAGTTCATGTTTAAATATTCGACGAACGCATTTGGGACCGGATTATTCCTGGTTGAGAAAATTCCCGGCCAATGGGTCGACAAACAGGCTGCACCGCCGAAAATACCAGGATATTCACAAATGGCATAAATGGAGATTAATCCTCCCATACTCGAACCGGCTATAAAAGTGTTGTAGGCATCTGTTTTTGTTGCGTAGTTTTTATCGATGAAAGGTTTAAGTTCGAATACAATAAATTTCAGGTAGTTGTCAGATTGTATGTCGGTTGTAAACAATGGTTTATTTTCATATCGCTTTGCTTCAAAGAGTAAGGAATCCCGAAACTCCTTATCGATTGACATAAATGGTTTTTGAGGAAAATATTCCGAATGTCGTAATCCATCAACATTCCAAATTCCCACTACAATACATTGCCTGATTTCATTTGTTTTTATCAGCTTGCCAATGACTTCATCAACTCCCCATTCCTGTTTGTTCCAGGTTACAGTTGAATCGAAGAGCATTTGTCCATCGTGCATGTACAGAACTGCCATCTTCTTTAAACTGTCGCATTTATCAGGTATCCAAATATCGATATTACGCGGCTTAACAAATTCTGAACGAAAATTTTCGATCCTGATAATTTTGCCTGATGTTACTGATGGAATAGGTGCTTCAACTGTTTGGCCATGTCCATTCAAAAACAGGACCGATAAAAGTAAGCATACAAGGCATTTGATCATAACTACAATTGTTGCTGATTTAGTAAATACAAAAAACCCGGCATGATTTTGTGCCGGGTTTTTATCGAATGTCAATTTATTTATTTCTTGATAAACTTAGCAGTTTTAATACTATTATTTTCATGCATTGTTATAAAATACATACCGCTTTGTAAATCTTCAGTATTAATAGTAATGTTTGCAGTTGAAACATTATCCATTAAAATTACCCTTTGTCCTGTAACCGAAAAAATCTCAACTTTATTAAAAGCATTTTGATTTTCGATTGTAATTTGATTTTCAACAGGATTTGGATACATTGAGAAACTGCCGTCAAAAATATTTGCAATACCTAAAAGTTCCAGTGGAATTTTAAAATCGATGCAATTATTGTCAAGGTCGAAATCTTTTCCTTCACCTGCAGCCCAGTCTCCTGCATTAAAAACACAATCGATTGCGCTTACCTCAGCACCTGCAGCAATTCCAAAATATTCCGAAGGAATGAAAGTAATCGACCATGTTGAGTCGCCATTGTTCATTAGTTTTGGTTGCTGTCCGTTAGCTCCAAATGCATCAAAGGCAACAACATTTGACCATGCATTTCCGTCAACTGTTGCTCCTCCGTGCATCATAACCGAGTCCGCTTCAAATAATGCGCTGTCAGGGCACGAGAGCGTTACGTCTAATGTTAAGGTTAATTCATCAAAAGCTGTGGCAGTTGGAGGATCAATGGAAATAGCTGCCGGCATTTGGGCTAACAATTGGCTCCCCATGAAAACGATCATGGATAGCGCGATCATTCTGGATGTAAATTTTTTCATCATACAAATCTTTTAGTTAAACATTGTTTTTTCTAAACATCACTGTAAAATTAGTAAAATTCATCGTTTAAAAGCAATTTTTTATATAAAATCTTTGTACATATTGTTTGGTTTGGTATTGCAATCGTTTGCAAAAATAGAAGGGTATTCCCTGCTGTTTGAAGTTCTAATTATCGTGTTTCGAATAATATTGTTGCCACTAATATAAGATGCGCTATTTTTTATTACATTTAATCCAAATTAATAGGACATGAACTATACTGCTGTTATTATTGACGATGAAGAAGCTTCGATAGTGTCAATTAGTCTGATAATAAAGGATTTTTGTCCACATGTTTCAGTTGTAGGTTCAGCCAAGTCGGCTAACGAAGGTATTGATATTATCAGGGAACAAAACCCCGACATTGTATTTTTAGATATCGAAATGCCTCATATGAATGGCTTTGATATGTTGAATAATTTACCTGAAAAGAATTTCGAACTCATCTTTATAACTGCCTATAACCAATATGCAATTGATGCCTTTAAGGTAAATGCAATCGACTATTTACTTAAACCCATCGATATCCCTGACTTGATTAAAGCAATTGAGCGGGTACGAGAAAGAAAAGGCCAGGAAAACTATAAGGGACCTGATTATTCAAAGCTTTTGAACAGCATCTCAGGACAAAATCACCGGAAAGTAGCAATCCATAATATCGACGGTATCGATTATGTTGATCCGGAGCGTA
>CAYLZH010000008.1:0-6042 GCA_964388245.1 uncultured Bacteroidales bacterium | reverse complement strand
TTATATATTTGCGTGCCGATGGTGCCTATACTCATATATTCACACAGGATGGAAAATTAACATCGGCAAAGAAACTTAAAGAGTTTGTCGAGCTTCCGGCTTTAACAGGATTTTTCAGGGTGCATAATTCGTTTGTTATAAATCTTATCCATGTAAAAAAATACAACCGGAAAGAAGGACAAATCCTGTTGAGCAACGGCCACAATGCAACTGTTTCGCGCCGGAATAAAAATAATTTCCTGCAGGCAATGGAAGAATTTACAAAATAACCCTCCTGTATTGTTCCCTGATCAAACCATCTACAAATAATTAATTACCATTTGTATCGATAGTACTACCATTCATGAAATTCAAAAAAAAAGATGTTTGATTTTTAGTTACTTCGACATGTCAAATCATTAGGCATACGGAAATTTAGATCTTTGGAATCTTGAAACTTAACAGAATTTATGCAACTTCAAGGCATATATGTTCTCCCCAACCCCCGAACAAAATCAAGTTTCAGAATTTCACCTTCCCAGTTTTAGATCTAAATTTCCTTTTTTTTCATTTTTAATTCGGATTGGGAGATTACATTTGCAAGATGAAACGTCTTATATTATTTGTACTTACCGTACTTGTGTCGCTGATTTGCCTGGCACAACGTAACATTAATGAAGCCGCAACAATTCCAATGTTTTCAGCCACAATTGCTTACCAGTTGCCACAAGATGATTTGGCAAATCGGTTTGGGAATAATGCGAATTTTGGGCTTGGATTCACATTGAAAGGAAAAAAGGGGTGGCTTCTTGGCGTCGATGCTAATTATATTTTTGGTGGTGATATTAAAGAAACAAGTATGCTTGATGGAATTACCACTTCCAATGGATACATTATTAATGAATATGGTGAATATGCAAATATTGTCATTTCCGAACGAGGTTATTATGCAGGTTTAAAACTCGGAAAAGTAATCAATTTGAGTATGAAGATGCCAAATTCAGGAATACTAATAACCGGTAGTTTAGGTTTTCTTGAACACAAAATTAGAATTGAGAACGAAGGCAACAACACCCCTCAGATCTTAGGCGATTATGCAAAGGGTTACGATCGTTTAACCAATGGCCTGGCAGCAAAAGGTTTTATAGGTTATATGTATATTGGTAAAAGCCAGCTGGCTAATTTCTATGGAGGAATCGAGTACCTTTATTCCTGGACCGAAAGCAGGCGTAATTTCAATTTTGATACTCGAATGGCCGATACCCGCAAACGAAACGATAATCTGGCCGGAATACGTATTGGTTGGATTATTCCTCTTTATCGCAGGGTACCAGATAGTTATTTTACCTTTTAAATACTGAAGAATGATTTTTATCTATCGCCTTTCGGTATATTTATACGGGATTGCAATCAGGATATCTTCTGTCTGGAATCCAAAGGCACGACAGTGGTTAAAAGGAAGAAAGGATTGGCTGCAGGCCATGAATTCAGAAATAGATAAAAATGAAAACATAGCCTGGTTTCATTGTGCCTCGCTTGGCGAATTCGAACAAGGTCGACCAGTTATGGAAGAATTCAGGTTAAAACATCCACCCTTTAAAATACTCCTTACTTTTTTCTCACCATCGGGATATGAAATTCGAAAGAATTACGAAGGAGCTGATTATATCTTTTATCTGCCAATGGATTCGCCTTCTAATGCGCGGCGTTTCATAAGTCTGGTAAAACCGAAAATTGTTTTTTTTGTAAAGTATGAATTTTGGTATTTTTTCATCCATGAAATCCATAAGCACAAGATTCCAGTTTTTCTGATATCAGCAATTTTTAGAAAAAGCCAGATTTTCTTTAAAAGTTATGGATTTCATAAGAAAAGAGATCGAAAAAATTCAGGATTTCGACCATATTTTTGTTCAGGATTCGGAATCTGCAAGTCTACTGAAATCTATTAATGTTTCAAATGCCAGTAAATCAGGCGATACACGGTTCGACAGGGTTTATGCTATTGCACAGCAATCGATTGAATTACCATTGATCAGACACTTTAAAGCTGACCGGTTCTTAATTGTTGCTGGAAGTACCTGGCCCCAGGATGAAGATTTATTATCAAAATTCATTACTGAAGCACATTCTAAAATTTGCTTGATCGTTGCACCACACGAAATTCATCAGTCGAACATAAAGCGTATTCATAAGATTTTTCCGGGATCTCCTGTTTTATATTCCAATGCAAATATAAATAACAATGCTCATGAGCGTGTAATGATAATCAATAACATAGGACTCTTGTCTTCGGTATATAAATATGCTGATATTGCTTATGTGGGCGGTGCATTTAAAACAGGCTTGCACAATATACTCGAACCTGCTTGCTTTTCATTACCAGTTGTTTTCGGTCCGGAATATTCGAAATTCAGAGAGGCCAGCGAGATGATAGGGCTCGATATTGCTATTTCTATCCGGAACTATTCTGAACTTAAAGGCAAATTAAATTCATTAATGTCAAACAAAGAAATACTTCGGGAAAAATCAAACAATGCCGGAAATTATATAAAATCGAAAGTAGGTGCAACCCTGATGATTATTGATAAAACTTACGATATTCTTATTAAGACTAAATAAAATTAAAGCAAGCATTACCTGTTTGTAAGTTTTTGTAAATTTAAAAATTAACACTATATATTACTCATATAGAGGCATATATTAAGTTTCTGTTAATAATTCGATTGGAAATTGACTAATTCTCTGCCTAATTTTGCGTTCGGTATAAAGATACAGGGATTTTCTTTTTGCAGATGATCAATCTTATACCCGAAACAATGGAATCAATTTAAACAACATAAGCTCCTAAACCATTTAATAAAATGTTAATTGAAAAAACAGAGACCAGGCAGATTGACAAACTTCAGACTTATAGTTTTGAGGAGGCTGTAGCCAGTTCACTCGAGTATTTCAACGGCGACGAACTTGCTGCAAAAGTGTGGGTAAATAAATATGCACTTAAAGATTCTGATGGAAATATTTACGAGTTAAATCCCGATCAAATGCATCGACGGATAGCGCGGGAAATTCACAGGATCGAAAAAAAGTACAGCAATCCATTATCAGAAGAAGAAATTTACAATGTGTTGAAGGACTTCAAATACATTGTACCCCAGGGAGGGCCAATGAGTGGTATTGGAAATTATTTCCAAATTGTATCATTATCGAATTGTTTTGTCATCGGTCATGAAAAACCGGCCGATTCCTATGGTGGTATTTTAAAAATGGACCAGGAACAGGTTCAGTTAATGAAGCGCAGGGGTGGTGTAGGTCATGATTTATCGCACATACGACCCTCGAAAAGTCCGGTACTCAACAGTGCGCTTACCTCAACAGGGATTGTACCATTCATGGAGCGATTCTCGAATTCCACACGTGAAGTTGCTCAGGATGGCCGGCGTGGAGCACTAATGCTAAGTGTCTCAATTCAACATCCCGATGCTGAAGATTTTATTGATGCAAAAATGGAAAGTGGTAAGGTAACAGGAGCCAATGTCTCGGTTAAAATAGATGATGAGTTTATGCAAGCCGTGGCAGAGCAAAGAGAATACGAGCAAAAATTCCCTGTTTATTCCAACGATCCAACAGTTAAGAAAACCATTGATGCTAATACATTATGGAAAAAAATTGTTCATAATGCGTGGAAATCAGCCGAACCGGGAATCCTCTTCTGGGATACCATAATTAAGGAATCAGTGCCCGATTGCTATGCTGATTTAGGTTACAATACAATTTCAACCAATCCATGTGGCGAAATCCCACTTTGCCCGTACGATAGCTGCCGGCTATTAGCAATTAATCTTTATAGCTACGTAGACAATCCATTTTCCGAAGAGGCAAAGTTTAACTTCGAGCTGTTTAGTAAACATGCTCATTATGCCCAACGGATTATGGACGACATTATCGATCTTGAATTAGAAAAAATAGATGCAATTTTAGAGAAAATAAATTCCGATCCTGAAGATTATGACATCAAACGTGTTGAAAGGCAATTATGGGAAAACATAAGGATTAAAGCAGAAGAAGGCCGCAGAACAGGAATAGGTATTACTGCTGAAGGCGATATGCTTGCTGCCCTTAATTTGCAATATGGCAGTGAGAATGCAACAGATTTTTCAGTCGAAGTTCACAAATCATTAGCACTCGAAAGCTACCGTTCGTCTGTTGAACTGGCAAAAGAAAGAGGACCATTTACAATATATAATCCGGCCCGTGAAAAGAATAATCCGTTTATAAACAGGCTCAAAAGTGTCGATGAGGATCTGTACAACAAAATGCAGGAACATGGCCGCCGGAATATTGCACTATTAACCATTGCACCAACAGGTACAACCAGCCTGATGACACAAACAACTTCCGGTATTGAGCCGGTTTTCAGGCCCGTATACAAACGCCGGAGAAAAGTAAATCCGAATGACAAAGATAGTAATGCAACCTTTACCGATGCTGTTGGCGATCATTGGGAAGAATACAATGTCTTTCACCACAAATTTATTACATGGCTCGAAGCAAACGGATATCATTATTATGAAGTTAAAGATTATTCTGATGAAATGCTTGACGAATTAGTCAAACATTCGCCTTACCATAAAGCAACAGCCAACGATATCGACTGGTTACAAAAAGTAAGGATGCAAGGCGAAGTCCAAAAGTGGGTCGATCATTCTATTTCAGTAACCGTAAATCTGCCCGAGGATGCAACCGAAGAATTAGTAGCAAATGTATATCTCGAAGGATGGAAAAATGGATGTAAAGGCGTTACAGTTTATCGCGAAGGATCACGGGAGGGTGTTCTGGTTTCAAATAGCAAAGGTAAAATAAGCGACACTACAACACATCTAAAGCGTCCGAAAGAGCTTGAAGCCGAAGTCGTACGTTTTCAGAATAACAAAGAAAAATGGATTGCATTTGTAGGAATTCGTGACGGTAAACCTTACGAAATATTTACAGGATTAGCCGATGAAGAAATGTTCCCTATCCCAAAGACTATTACCAAAGGCAAAATTCTCAAACACAGAAGCGCTGATGGAAAATCACGCTACGACTTTCAGTTTACCGACCGGTTTGGATATCGAAAAAATCTCGAAGGACTTTCCCATATGTTTAATAAAGAATATTGGAATTACGCAAAATTAATATCCAGTGTCCTACGACATGGAATGCCTATAGAATATGCCGTCAATCTTGTAAGCTCACTAAAATTCGAAGACGAACATATCAATAGCTGGAAAGTGGGCGTTGAACGTGCTCTCAAAAAATACATACCCGATGGAACAAAAGCTAAGTCAGGATTAAAATGTATGAATTGTAGTTCATCCAACCTGATATACCAGGAAGGTTGTTTGATCTGCCAGGAGTGCGGGCATTCTAAATGTGGCTAATGCTTTAGTTTGTTTATTGATTAACAAAAGGGGTATCGCATTGGTACCCTTTTTTCATGCCTTTATATTTTTCTTTATAAATATTGTAATACTTGTGCGCTAAATAAAATTCAAACAGTCAGTAATATTTTTTATTTTTGTCACAAAATTTACACATATGAATGCATCAGCACTATTTATACTTCTGGGCATGATTGGCCCCTGGCAAATAGTAATTATTATTGTCGTAATCGTATTGCTCTTTGGCGGGAAAAAAATACCTGAACTTTTCAAGGGCGTTGGTCAGGGATTGAAAGAATTTAAAGATGCCACTGGTAAAGACAAGGATAATTCCACGGATAAACCCAAGGAAAAACAGCAATAAGTATAAACAAACAACCAGCCCGTAGTAATCATAAATATTTAAAGATATTTGAATCTTGCATTCGCTGTTTCAACTTGTGTTTTTTATTACATATTGTCAAGTATGACAATTTTTCATTCATTTTTGAACCACACATTAAAAGGTTTTGTCTCTTTTTCATACATATTTGGATTATATAAGGAATTTATTGCATTTTTAAATGATTGATATTCTGGCGTTTTGCATTTATTTTCCAAAACGTTTAAAAAAACATAGATAATAATTTGGAAAAGGGTTTTA
>CAYLZH010000007.1:0-49082 GCA_964388245.1 uncultured Bacteroidales bacterium | reverse complement strand
TTCAGCATGCACCGGAATCGGAAGCTGTCGCCGAGCTGACCTTCTACCTGCCCGACCACAAAGCCTGGTGCGGCGCCGAGATCGTTTCCCGAAACCTCCACAACGTCTACACCCTGCGAGGTACCAAGGCGCGGGATGCATTGAACTGGAGTGGTTTTATCAATGAGGCGATTGACCTGTTCGGCGAAGCGGACGTGTACTTCGGCACCCACCACTGGCCCGTGTGGGGCAATGAAGCTGTTCTCAAATGATCCGGATGAAAATCCATATAGCCTAAACCTGTCGGCTCAGGCATATTATCCGAATTTTATTCATCTTGAAACAATCGAAACCTTCCGGAACTCTATTGTTGAAATACCGGTTTTTGTCGATAATTACGAAAGTTTTGTCGGTTTTCAGTTCGATTTTCATTTTCCTGATTCCCTGGATCATAATTCAGCATTGGATAATTTGAGCTCACGTGCACAGGATCATATTTTACATTCGTCAGTATTGACAGATAATTCCATCAGGGTATTTTCCTTTTCGTTAACACAATCTGAATTTACAGGTAATTCGGGTGAGGTTGTCAACCTTTCGTTCAATACCAATTCAATCCCAAATGGTTCGTATAATCTTCAGTTTAGCAATGCCATTTTAGGCGACAGTAATTCAAGCAATATTTTATACAGCAGCAGCAATGGAGTTTTGGTTATCGCTGATAGCATTTCGATTGTGTCAAACATCTATCAACCAAGTTACATGGGAGCTACCGATGCCCAAATCGATATTTCAGTATCAGGCGGTACAAGCCCGTATAATATTACCTGGTCGACAGGAGACAACATACTAAGTATTCAAAATCTTGACACGGGCACGTATTCTGTAACAGTTACTGATTTCTATGGGAAAAGTAAAATTTCTGTGTTCGAAATTGTCGATCCTGAATATGAGCTTCAGGAAGTTTCCCTATTAAATGGGTGGGGGCTTATCTCTACCTATTTAGTTCCTATGCAGAATAGTATCACGGTTATTTTTTCTGAAGTTGAGGATAATCTGATTATCATGAAGAATGAGACAGGTGCTGTGTATTGGCCTTTCTTCGGATTGGATATGATTGATTCATTGACCCTGGGCAGGGGATACCAGGTAAACATGTCGCAGGCTGATACCCTTGAAATAATCGGCTATGGAGTAGAGCCTGAGAATACATTACTGAATCTGCCATTGGGATGGAGTATTATTGGATATTTAAAGAGAACGGAAGCACCTGCCAATGTGCTTTTATCTTCGATTGTGAACGACATATTAATTTTGAAGGATGAGAATGGTATGGTTTATTGGCCTTATTTCGGTTTAAACCTGATTGGCAATATGAAACGGGGCAAGGGCTATCAACTTTCGCTTTCCTCTCCGGTTCAATTTAGTTTTCCGGCAGATTAAGTGATCCACAAGGTTGGCACGTTTGGTAACCAGGTGGATAATTTTTATAATTGGTGCGAAATCCAAATTCAAGCCAGTGCGATGATAAAAACTTATCGGTTGATCATTTTTTGGTTCAATACCGGGTAGGTAAAATTCCAACTGAAACACCTGGCCTGATAAATGGAAATTATTTGATAAACAGTATTTATGAAACCTGCTTACGCACCGGCATAATTAACAAAGTACATTTCCAGTTCGCCTTTGTCTTTTGCTTCGATTTTTCCTCGTTTTATAAACCGGAAATCTTTACAATCTTTAATTAATCTGTAAGTACATTGGCTTATGTTTACCTGGCCTGCTTCACCACAACTTTCCAGGCGCGAAGCTGTATTTACCGTGTCGCCCCATATATCGTACTGAAACTTTTTTACACCCACAATTCCGGCAACAACAGGGCCCGAGTGGATTCCTGCCCGCATTTCGAATGATGGTTTGCCATGCTCCGCAAGTTCTTTTTTTCGATTGGTAATAAATGCCTGCATTTCCAGTCCGGCCATTACAATACTTTTTGCCGATCCATCGCTTGGGACAGGCAATCCACCGGCAGCCATATATGCATCCCCGATGGTTTTAATTTTCTCAATCTGGTATTTTTCACAAATTGCATCGAATGCTTTAAAACAGTGGTTTATTTCTGCCACTAAATTTTCAGCGCTCAGTTTTTCAGAGGTTTGCGTAAAGGATTTAAAGTCGGTAAAAAGAATTGAAACAAGGTCGAACTTACGCGCCTTGGCCTCGCCTTTTTCTTTAAGTTCCTCAGCAATTTCGGATGGAAGAATGTTGAGCAAAAGATTGTCGGACCGGTCTTTTTCTTTCTCGATTTTTACTTTCGATTTTCGTACATAACGTAACCGGCCAAAAAGGCTTACAGCAATAACAAGCACCAACAGCCCCGATCCTAAAATTATGTTGCGTTGCTGATTTTTCTTGTGCATTTCCAACTCATGGGTATGCTGCACAATTAGTTTTGCTTCCTCCTGCTCAAGACTATCAGCCAACATTTGTTTCGCAAATTCAATCTGCTGAAGCTTTTTAGATATTTCCTCTTTTTTCAGGCTGTCATCCAAAATTACTATTTGTTCGTGGAACTTTAAAGCTTCATTTCCTTCTCCTGATTTCTTATAAGACTCGTAAAGACATTTACATGCGTTTCGCTGCTCAACAATGGCACCTATCTCCCGGGATACTTCCAGGCCTTTCTTACACCAACTAATGGCTGTGTTTATAGAATTCTGTTTCAGGTGAATATTTCCAATGTTATTCATAGAAATTGCAATACCCATTTTATCATCAAAGTCTTGTCTTATTTTTAAGCTTTGGGAAAAATAATCGAGGGCTTTTGTGTTATCGCCCTGATCCATATAAACAATGCCAATGTTGCTTAATGAATTGGCAATGCCCATTTTATTATTAAGTTCTTTTTTGATGTTTAAGCATTGCTTGTAATATTCAAGGGCTTTGGAATAATTTCCCTGTTTCTGATGAATATTTCCAATATTATTCAATGAATTTGCCAGACTTTGTTTATCATCAAGATTCTCTTTAATATTCAGGCTTTGGGTGAAATATTCGAGTGCTTTTTCATATTCTCCCTGATGCTTATAGATATTTCCAATATTGTTCAACGAACTTGCAATACCAATTTTATTCTTAAGCTCCTCTTTTATTTTCAGGCTTTGTTTATAATAGTCAAGGGCCCCGGAGTAATTTCCCAGGTCTTTGTAAATAAGGCCAATATTGTTCAGCGAGGTAGCCATTGCTTCTTTATCATTAACCTCCCTTTGAATTGCAAAGCATTTGTTTAAATAGCTAAGGGCTACAGTGTATTTTCCCCTTATTGCATTCGATACGCCAAGTGTATTCAAAGCCCGTGACATTTCTTGTTTTAAGCCTCGCTCTTTAGCAAAACTAAACTGAAGCTGTGCAAGATAAAATGCACTGTCGGGTTCGGAAAACAAATAATGGTCCCAGGCCACCTGGTGCAAGGCTTCCAGCCGGATCGAATCATGTTGGATATCATCATTCCAGATTTTTAAAAGCGAATCGGGATTAATTTGGCCGTATGCAACTGATGCCACTAAAAACAGAATAATGAAACACAGGGCATGTTTTACCTGCCTGTTTATAACCTGATTGCCGTAGCTGTTAAAGTAGATTTGATGTAAGTTTTTTAAATACATTATCATTACATATTGATCATTTTAAAGAGAAAGAACTTATTTGTTTCAACTATGAACATAATATATTTCAACTTCAGAATAATGGCCTTTTGCAAATTTATGCAATAATGCGACATGATATTTTGCTGAATCGATTTTTTTCAACACGATAATTTCCAGGATAGAAAATGAAGGTGTGTGATTATCTCTGATAATTTAAAAAATCCCGGTGTGGGAATTATTGGCCGTTTTGCTTAGCCGGTACCTCAGATTTTTTCTTCTGTTTTCTTTTGATAATAAAATCAAAACCGTCGACATAATCACCCTCCATTACAGAAGAAACCTTAAATTCGAATGATTCGGGTGTGGCCATCAGGTTTAGCTTACTTAGCTGTTTGGAATCGACCCTGGCTGTGTAGGTGCCTGGTTCGAGACCAAAGTAGCTGAAATATCCATCTTGTTCGGTAAGGGTTTTTCCAACGAACTTTTGATCCTTATCATAAAACTTAACAATAACACGTGAAAGGCCAAACAATTCTCCTTTCTTTTCCATCATTACAGTACCGGCAGCTTCGCCTACAACATATATCGGAACCTCTATCAATTTTATCATATTCGGAACAACTGCTATGGTTAGTGTTTTATGTTTCAATCGCCATGCTAAGTTATCGAGGCTGTTTTGATCGAGTTTAATAAAATAATTGGTGTAGGGTTCAAGACTCATAAGCCGGATAACTGTATCGTTCTTGTTCTTTTCAATCCGTCCACCGGTTGTGCTTAACTTTAATCCTGCAACTTTTGGTTCACCTTCATCCAGTTTGCAGTTTCCGTTTTTGTCGATAAATGGAATAAAAGTAATACCGCCTTTGGCAACACTGGTGAGCTTATTTGCATTCAGGTATTTTGTTTTACGGTCATAAATTAAACTCCCCGATGCATATTGAGCAAATGTTGTAGATCGGTCGCTTTGTCTTGCAGAAAATCCGCTTTGAGCAAAATTGAAATCATATCTGAATCCAAATTCTCCCATGTACAGGTTGCTTTTGAAATTTTGTTCATACGACATTTGCATGTATCCGTTTTTAAAAATCCTTTTCTCCAGTCCAACTTTCGATGAAATTAGTTTTTTGTCAGCATAGCCATATTGAACCTGTGTTGTAATTGTCAGGTCGCGCGGAAATCGGTACGAAAGCGAAAAGTAACTGTAAACATACGGATCATAGTCTGGAAGGAAGAAAGCATATGAGGTAATATTCATATTTAATTTATAGAGTGATCCCGAAAATAGCCATTCGGCTGTGGTGTAGTTTGTTGATGGTAAAACCAGCTGATTTACTGACACCCTGTTGTATGCATTAAAACGACGCATATGAACCGGCATCGAAAATGATACTGTGCGTTCTTCGAGGAAGCTGTTACGCAGGGCTTTCTGGCCTTTCTCATATTTCACATAGTGGAGGTTCAGCTCGATGCTCGAAGGTAACCGGTAACGTAAGGATCCTTTGTACCTTATTCCGTGATTATATTCTCCCTTTAGCAGGATGTTTGAAGATAACCTGATATTGCTGATCAGGTAGGGCATAACGGGATCCGATTTAACACTGGCCAGGTATTCGACTCCTCCGCCAAAAGTTATTCTGCGCGACAATCCATAATTGAAACCGGCTTTTGAAAATCTGCTGTAAGCCGAATCTTCTACCACACCACCGCTTAATGTATATTCAAGTTTTTTAACCGGGATAAAACTGTAGGGAACTGTGATGTTGTGTTCACGTGTACGTTCCTCGCCCCAGGGGCCATAAAATTTTAATTTAATCATCGAATTTCCATAGACCATAGGTACTTCAAAGCTGAAAAAACCCGCTGCATCGGCTTTTGCATAATCAATCATTACATTATTTACATAAAGCTCCACAATCCAGCCGGGCTCGGTTACGTCGCTTAATATGAAAGATCCAAATGATTTCCTGAAAGTTGTAGGTGTATTTGTGAACTGAACTCCAACAACCGGATTATAAATAGAAGCCGTAGCATTTGGATTTATTTTTCCGGCCCTGACCTGACGAAGCACCTTGCTGTCATTGTTTACCCGCCGCCATAAATAAAATTGCTGCTTTTCAGTAAATTTACTTTGACTATTAAAATTCAGGCTTGCTTTTGCTTCACCTCCGGCAATTATCGATCCCAGGTTCAGGCTGCCTCTTGCTTCAATGGGTTGTTTTAGTTGTTTTGTTATATGTACCGACCAATCGGCTATGACAAGGCTCAGAAATTTATATTTTCTTTTAATCGTGGTATCTGATTTTACTTCGCCTTTAAGACGGATTAAATTTTTTCGTAATTCGGCCAGTCGCATCTCACGGATAATGGGCAACTCGAGGTCGGTAAGTACTTTAACCGACATATTCCGGAAATCGAACATACAATCGAGGCCGAATATTTTACCAAGATAAATTCCCTTTAAGTACAGGTTCCAGTCGGTACGAATCAAATCGCCGTGCTCAAGTTCCCAAACCTTATCATCGTACTCGATTTTGTTACTGACCCTGTCAATTTTATAAGTTGCATCCTGGTTTATGAAAAACCCTGAAATGGTATCCAGGTTTTCAGAAGCTATGGTTTTAATTTTCAGGAAATCAAACAAGTCGACAACAGGAAGATACACATCTTGTTCTTTGATTACTACATCAATCTCTCCGCCTCCAACGGGGGGGACATCAATAAAAATTGATAATTCATCATATCCCGGATCATCACCAAAGAGGTTCATATTTGGATTCAGAATATGACTTTGTTTTTTTGATGACTTCTTTTTTTTCGATGCTCTAGTTGATTTGGCAGGCTTTTCCTTTTCCGGATTGATTTCAGCAACCGGTTTTTTAAGTTGTCCGCAATAGTAATCTCCCTCAAGCAGGAGGGTGTCAGAACCATTGGTGTCGAAAATGGAATAAGAGTAGGATGCTCCTGATGGGATCAGGTTACTTTCGAAAAGGTTGGCAAACATCGATCCTGTTTCCTTGCCAGTAGCATTATCAATTACTTTAAAGGTTGAAGAGGAGCTGCTGAAAATTTCGAATAACAAGATATAATTGGCCCGGTCTTCAGTGCAATTCCTCGAAATGTTTATCACTTTGATAACATTCTGGCCCCTGTCTGCTCCGGTTTCGTTTTCAGTAAGATCTTTTTGTGCTGGTGATTTAGTATAATCTTCGAAAATAATTGAATTCGAAAATTTAAAAGGATCAAGCAATTCAGTATCCTTGTCAGCACAATTATGAAATCCCTTTACTTCAATAGTATCAGAACTATAAGCATCACAAACTAAAAACGAATATGATGTTGACGAAGGCATAGGGTCACTCACAAAAAAACTACTATACAATGATCCTGTTTCATGGCCGGTCAATTTGTCGATAACTTTATATGTGGAGGGATGCCCTCCCGATATTTCAAAAAGTACGGTAAAGTGTGTTTTGTCAGGTGTACAACGTTTGAAAATATTTGAGACTTTTATAGCAGAAGAAGCAGCTCGTGGATGGGTTGTAAAATTGTTGCCTTTTGTGTTTTCAATCAAAAACGAGGAATAAGATGCCGGGCCTGCATCAGGATTGATAAAATTTGGATTACTTCCTGATAAAGCATAGCCGGCAGGGCACAAAAGAAGGCAGAAAATAAGCAGTATTAAAAGAAGGTTGTTTCTGAAACGACAAGTAGTGGAATCGGGCAGATATAATATCGGCATATGATTAAGGATACTTGTCATTGTTCTCTTTCATGATTTATTTTTGGATTATTATTCTTGTATAAATATTAATTCATAAAAACCACTGTAATTACCGGGCGGATTTGCAAGGGGATTTCCGATTAAAAGGGTCCCGCCAACCCAAAGATGTGTCGGACTATGTAAGGGAGAGGTTAGCACAAACGGACTTTGCGGATATGTTTCGCCAAGCTGAAGAGTCAGGGTTCCTCCGTTGCTGCCGGTTAGTAACACATCAGGACCGTTGAGCAGGGAAACAACTGTTCCCGGATTGCCAAATACGTCGAACAGTCCTGATGAAAAGATATATCCCAGACTAAGCAAAACAACATCGCCTGTAGCCGAGCGCAATCCATTGGGATAAATTATTACCGAACCTCCTAATCCTCCGTGGTAAAAGGCTCCAAAGCTAAGATGCTGCGACAGGTTTACTACAACGTGTATTGGCCGGGGGGGCATTTCCTGTCCTTCGGCCGTGGTGCTGGTAGCAAAAAACAGAATACAGCATACCACAACCGGACATAAAAATCGTATGGCTTTTGTTATTTTCATTTGTTCAGGATAAATATTTTCTTGGTTGTTTGCAGATTTCCGGATGTCAGCGTAACGAAATAGATCCCGTTTTTAACACCAGGTATAAATTCATAATAGCCCTCTTCATTTATCTTGAGGCAGTAGTGTTGGGTACCAATAAGGTCGTATAGGTAAACCATTCCTTGTCCATCCTCCAGCGAACTTATTGTAACTTTGACTATCCCATGAGAGGAATATGCATTGAAAAAATCGGAAGGATTTTCGACAGGCAAACCGGGTGAGTTGTTTATCAATTTTAATGAAAAACGATTCTTGTACTCACCATCAGCAAGTGTGACTTTATATTCTTTATCAAGCAGTAAATCTGTGTTTGTCCTGTTTGTAGCATCATATAGAAAAATGCCCAATTCCAAAGGTAAATTTTCAATTTCTGAAATTCTGAATTGTAATTCCCCCTTCCGGTATGTGTGTATACCGAGCGGGATAATAGTAGTTCCCCGTGTTTCGGGCAGGGCATTGATGGCCAGGTTCCTGTCGCCCGGTATTATTGCATAAAGATTTGGGATACCAAAATCGGTATTTTTAAGTTTCAGTGCATCAAATTTTGGATCGAATCCTTTGTTCGAATTTGCATCGAAATATATAACCATGGGATCGGATGATAAAGAATCGTCTGTAAATCCAACCGACAGTCGCATCAGGAATGCCGATATTTCATGTCCCGATTTTACAAAAGTATGGGTCAGGTTATTTACCCTGGCATTATTATCTACGCCCAGAAATCCGGTTACAGGATAAGTGCCATCGGTAACGTGAATAAAAAATGCCTGCATCGACGGGATAATGTTAATTGCAGTATCATTACTCGAAATTCCATTGATGTAAGCTCCATAGGTGCCTCCGTACTGATAGGTTTCACTTGCCGTAAACAAGTATATGGCATCGTCGATGTTAGTTTTTGTCCACCCGTTTGTTGCATCCCAATCCATGGGCGAAGGGTATGGATTACCAATCAGATTAAATCCCTGGGTATAAATATTATTATTATTGTACAATGTCCTGCTTATCATTCCATTATTTACAATACCTGTTACATCGACAGTATTAGTATCCGGGTTTGTTCCAAAGTTTACGGCATATCCATACATAGGGTTCAACAAGTTGGTAGAAATTATATATCTCACCCAGCCTTCAGTTATTTTACTTTCATCATAATCGTAAAACGATGGAAAGGTTGCCAGAAGATCCATGTCGTCGCCAAACTCGCTTACGGTTGCCGCCTGAAATGGCGATCCGAAATATTTATATCCTTGTCCCTTGTGAAGGTAGCGTTGCATTGTAACAAGGCCTGTTACATCGCCGGTTCCGGAGCCACTGATAAGTGCAGTACGGGCTGCTGTTGAAATAAGTGTTAAAAACCCATCAGAAGCCAGGTTTCCGATTTCGGCAGTAAGTATTCCGGTAAGATTAAGAGGACCAAGCAAGCTTGCCCCTTCAGGATTATCTACTATCAAACCAAAAATTGTGTTTTCGGTGAACGTATTTGCAGGAATGGTTTGAGCTGACGATCCTTTCATTTCAACCGTACCTTCCAATGCAGTGAAAATTCCATTATTGGTAATAGCTCCGGCTATCTGCATGGTATTTTCAATGATTTCCACCGATGATTCAAATTCTATTTCGAAATCACGAACTGTTCCATTTGGACCGGTACTAAGAATGGGTTCATTAATTGTATCAGGAATAAAAACATCATCTGATAATGTAGGCAGTATTCCACACCTCCAGTTACCGGTATTATTCCAGTTCCTGTCAACAGCACCTGTCCATGTTATTTTGTTGTATATTTCGAAAGGAGCTGTGGCCGTAACAATACCGCAACCTCCTATGGCTTCGATTGTATTTGTTACGATGTATTCGCCAGATGTGCTTTCTGCGATATTTACTTCCCCGGTTTCGGAACTTACAAATTCTAATCCGAGGGTAGATGAAAAGGTTCCGGCCTGAGCATCATGATCCAAAGCGGGCAATGGATTACTTGCATTCGGGCAATAGGGCGAACCCGGATAGCTGAAAGAAGCTATTGGCAAGGGCGTTACAATTAACAATCCTGTTGATTCTG
Source organism: uncultured Bacteroidales bacterium (assembly GCA_964388245.1). GTDB lineage: Bacteria > Bacteroidota > Bacteroidia > Bacteroidales > M50B96 > JAIOYV01. The sequence continues at coordinate 39,043 of CAYLZH010000007.1, read as the reverse complement.
TTCCGCAAATATTTGCTTCGTTTGTGAATTGTACTTTGTACAGATTTCCATCCATCGCAGTGCTTACATTAATCAAAGTCAGGTAAACAGTATCACCACTTTCGACTATTCCGTTTTCACCTGACAGGTCGGTGAAATTTAATCCTCCATCTGTACTAACCTGCCATTTGTAATTAACATTTGTGCCGGCTTCGGTAGGTGGATCTGTTTGTAGGACTTCGGTTGTTGCTGAAGCAGAAAAGGTAGCATCATCGTTTTCGCAAACAATCTGATCTGAAACTTCGGAACTAATGGTAACAACAGTAGCCTGTAAAAATGAATATTCTCCTGTTGATGTCGTATCAGGATCAGAATACGGGGCACCTACAACCCGACCTGTACTATCGGTTTCTGGTGTGCCGTAGCCATATTCCCCATCATCCCCACCATCAGTGGTATCATCAGAATAAGCTTCGTTGGCATCGCTGCAACCATCATTGTCACTATCTGTATCTTCTGAATTTCTTTTACCGTCGTTGTCGCTATCGCAGTCACCCAAATAAAGTGCTGAAATATCAATTGCTGTTAATGCAGAAGGATAATGGACTAATTCATCCATCAATCCTTCGAAATAATTTCCGGTTACAGAGCCAAATGCATCTTCTGTACTTCGACCAAAATTTTGAGAATCGGAATGAGATTCAAATTGACCAAAACCGGTATTTAATACCGTTGAGGCAATGCCATCCAAATACATGATAACATCACCATTATCGTATGTAATTGCTATATGGTGCCATAAGCTGTCGTTGGGGAAAGTAAAGCTGGAAGTACTGACCTGACTTGTATCGCCACCATTTCGTACTGCATTTTCCAGGATAGATCCGTTTAAACGAATAGCAATACCATTGATAGCACCACCCTCATCTAAAAGTGTTTGAATACCTGTTAATTTAGCAGGTTTAACCCAGAATGAATATGCGAAATAACTTATTGACTGATTTAAGTAAATACTATCGCTGTATTGCAGATAATCTGAAATTCCATTAAATGAACCTGCTGAAATGCCTCTTTTACTATCACTTGAATACGAAATACTGCCCTCCACAAGGTGATGGTTGTTCCCGGATTCGTCGTTTGTTGTATTTTCAAGTGGCCAATAACCATGGAACCCTGCTATTGGATCGCAGCCATCCTCAATGGCATCTCTAACACCATCATTATCATCGTCGCGGTCCCGTAAATCGCAAACTCCATCCGAATCAGTATCAGGATATATTGATTTGGTAACGACATTCGAGCTATCTGAAGGACATATTCCGTTAGTAAGCACAGCGCGATAAAAATGGTCTGTTGTAAGGATCCCCATCTGGCTGCTCGATAAAGTTGTATCTGTGGCTCCGGCTATATCAGCAAAGTTAATGCTATCGGTAGAGGACTGCCATTGAATCGAACCGGAATGATTAATTAAAGTAATATCGGCAGGGTAGTGCCCACTACAAATTTCCTGATCAGATAAAGCGATTCCACCTACACTTGAAGGGAATACTGTAGCTAATATCTCAGTTCTTGGCTCTGATGTACATCCGTTTTCAGTAGCATCGACATAATAGTATGTGCTTGTTGAGATTGCAGGAGTGGTGAAGTTTACCCCCGTACCCAAAGAGCTTCCTCCGGTTGATACATCATACCAATTAATGGTACCTCCCGAAGCTGAGGCACTCAGGTCAACAGTTCCTGTTTCACATCTTGAGCTTGGTGTTGTTCCGGTAATTGTTGGGATTTCATAAACAGTTGCTATTACTGCTGTTCTTGTTTCGGTGGTACATCCGTTTTCTGTGGCATCGACATAATATGTTGTGCTTGATGAGATGGTGGGGGTCGTAAAGCTATTCCCTGTTCCCAATGAACTTCCGCCTGTTGATACATCATACCAGTTAATAGTACCCGCCGAAGCCGATGCACCAAGCTCTATAGTACCAGGCCCACAGTTAGAATTTGGGATTGTTCCGGTGATGCTTGGAATATCGTAAATTGTAGCTAACACCGCAGTTCTTGTTTCTGTAGTACATCCGTCTTCAGTAGCATCGACATAATAGTATGTGCTTGTTGAAATTGCAGGAGTGGTGAAGTTTACCCCCGTACCTAAAGAGCTTCCTCCGGTTGAATCGGCATACCAGTTAATTGTACCCCCAGAAGCCGATGCACCCAGAACAATTGTTCCTGGACCGCAATTGAAATTTGGTACTGTCACGGTAATGCTTGGAATATCGTAAATTGATGCCATTACTGCTGTTCTTGTTTCGGTGGTACATCCGTTTTCAGTGGCATCGACATAATATGTTGTGCTTGTTGAGATGGATGGCGTTGTAAAGCTTGTCCCTGTTCCCAATGAACTTCCACCGGTTGATACATCATACCAGTTAATTGTACCTGACGAAGCCGAGGCACTCAAATCAACAGTTCCTGTTTCACATCTCGATCCGGGTGTTGATCCTGTGATGTCTGGTATTTCATACACAGTTGCCAATATTGCCGTTCTTGTTACCGTAGTGTACCCGTTTGTGGTTGCATCAACATAATATGTTGTGCTTATTGAGATAGATGGAGTTGTAAAACTATTACCCGTTCCCAACGAACTTCCACCGGTTGGGGTAGAATACCAGTTAATAGTGCCTGTTGAAGCTGTAGCACCAAGTTCTACTGTTCCTGTTCCACACCTCGAACCAGGTGTTGTTCCGATTATAGATGGAATTTCATAAACTGTCACTACGAAAGAACAACTTGCTGTATTCCCACATTCATCCGTTGCAGTCCATAAAACGGTGGTACTACCCTGGTTAAATACCACACCTGCAAGCGTATTGTTACCGGAACCGGTAGTTTGGCCTGATAAAGTATAGGCCGCCGAAACTGTACCGCATAAGTCGCTTAGTGTTGTAGGGTCAAATTCGGTACCTACTGTGGTATAGTTTGTTGCAGGGAGAGTAAAGGTCTTTACCTGTGGGGAGGCAGGACAAGTTATTACCGGATCGGTAGTGTCATCCACATAAATGGTTTGTACGCATGTTGTTGTGTTCCCTGCTGCATCCACTAATGACCAAGTCCGGGTGACGATAACCGGGCAAGACCCTGTATTAGTATCCTGATAATACACTTCTGCTATTCCGCAATTATCGGTTGCAGCACCATTGTTTGGATTACTTGAGAAAACAGTATAAGAAGTAGCTTTCAGGCTTTCATTGTATTCTGGATTTGTTATTGCGCCTACACCACACCCTTCAATATCACGGGTTATGGCACACGTACTGACCACTGGCACTTCATCGTCTTCAACAATAATCTGGAAATTGACTGGCACTGATTGACATCCATTGGGTGCGGCTCCACTCACAGTTCCTGTATAAATGCCAACTGAATCGATCACCTGGAAAATATCGCCAGTGCCACTTGCTAAATTATTGTTCCCGTTATCGTTGATAACCCAGGAAAAAATGGTATTGTTGATATCCGATGTAAAGCTGATTGTTGCAGCCGTAGCAGGACAAATAGTTTGGGTACATGCACTTGGCGTAACCAATGGCGTAGGTTTTACCGTTGCAATGAGAGTTTTTTCATCAATGCATCCTTCGGGAGAGGACAAGGACGTGAAAGTATATGTTACGGTAATATCTGTAGTATCCGGGTTCGATAATACTTGTGATATATCGCCACCACCCGATTGGCCCAGGGAATTGGTCCATAGTACGCTGGCTCCTGTGGGATTTGTAGTTGTAATTGAAACATTGAGGGTTTCGCCGCTACAGAGCGAGGTGGTGGGAGGATTCAAATTGATTGTAAAAGGACTGGAATCATCAATATTAATGGTTTGTTCGCAGTTTGTCGAGTTTCCGCAGGCATCTTTTATCACCCAGGTACGTGTTACAGTAATAGGGTAAGTTGCACCCGATGCCACATCGGAATAGGTAACAGAGGTAATTCCACAATCGTCGCTTGCTGTTCCGCTGTTAGGTGCGTCTTCAAACTCTGCTAGGGACGAAAGTGCCGGAATGCTCGAAAAATCAGGTGAAGTAATGGCTTCTGTATTACACCCATCTATATTTCTGGTAAGGGGGCAAGTAACCAGTGGGCCAGTGTTCCGGATAGTCACTATATCTGATACATTACAAATATCATCACCTAAGCCAAGCTTTAGGGCTGCATTATTAGTAATCACTGTGCCATCCGGTAAACACTCCCTTACCGTTGTACTGTAAGAAACCGTACCTGTTCCATTCGACGGGACCACTTCCTCAATATGCCAACGCAGCCTGTTAACCATGGCGGCATCGACCGGAGGGGTAGATGACCAACTTAATCCGTTATCATCTGAATAATAGATAGTGCAAGAATGAGTTGCGGATGATGCACTTCCTGCAACATAAGACAAACTATCAGGTATACCATTTTCAATCACCACACCATTGCCTGTAACGGGATCGCCGGCATCAGTTAACCCTGTATTTGTATAGGAAAGTGTCCAGGTAATCTCATCACAAATTTTAACTGTATCATCCGGGTTGCTTGCCATAGCGAGCGTGAAGCCAGGCAGACCAGTTACCACCTTTACCCCAACGCCATAATCTCCATTGTATTTCTCATTATCAGATCCTGAAGCTGCTTCCTGGTAGGGTGAAAGAAATCCATCTCCCCCGGTAAGTGCAAGGAAAGTATAGGTATAAGTTGCTCTAAAAGAACCGCTGGTAGCGCCGATCATTTGGCTCAGGTATGGTTCATTATCGTAATGTGTAAGCGGAAAAGGATTAGAGGCTGGTACATCCCCCCATACATCGGCCTGGATATCCACGAGGCGAAAGGAACCTGAAGACCAGGCTGTATCCCCTATGGGCTGATACCAAACATCATAATCGTAAATGCCATCCCTGTTCTCATCGAATCCCTGTCCTATATTACCAAAATTGGCGTTGTGCACGGTAAGGGAAAAGGTTTGGCCGGGTTGTACCACAATCGCATCATCGTCGGCAGTAATCGTACCATTATTTGTAATATCTATTTCTCCATCAATTACTGAAAAAGAGTTTAATATACCATCATCGGAAGAACTAATTGTACCATTGTCATCCATATCCACATGCCCATTTATTACCGTTTTGCCGTAATAAGGTCCATCGTCGGCATTTGTAATATTACCATCTGAATTGATATCAACCAAACCACTGATTACTCTGGCAGGACTAACTGAAATGTATCCATCCGGGTTTGGTGTTATTTTATTTGCATTGGCACTCAATTCACACCGTACTTTTGCAAATTCATGGAGAATGTCGGTACGCTGGACGGTGCCATCCAGGGCATCAGTCCAAACAGTCCACCGGTATCTTAAATCATCATTTAAATCACCACAATCTCCAAAAGTGGGCTCTCCATAAGCATCCACTGTGGCATACTTAACCTGCCAATAAATGTTTTGGGACTCGCCACCATAGGTACCATCGTCTGAACTATCTATTACACAATCTCCGTTAAAATCCACGTATCCCTCAATCAGGGCTGCTTCCCGCCATCCATAAAAGGTGCCTGGAGGTAGGGGCAGGTTGTCATCAGATGTTACTGTACCACTTAAATTGACATCAACCCTGCCATCAATCACAATTTTTCCATTGTTAAGAGTGCCATTGTCTGAGCTATCAACAACACCGTCCCTGTTAAAGTCAATGCCCCCGTCAATTACTGGTTGTGAAGCCCCTAAAGTGTTTAACGGACGGGTACAATCGGCTACACTTGACAAGTGTGAAAGAGAAAATGAGCCCTGGTAGGTATTGTTTGTTTGGGCCAATGTTAAGGTGGTTACCGGAAAAACGCCTGGTGTAGTTCCATCTCCCAGGTAAATATTTGCATCGGAAAGGTCATTTAAACTTGCATTGGTAATTTTAGCTCCAATCGAGAAAACTCGTGGGCCATCAGTACCTGGTTGATTTGAATCAGCTATAAGGTTAGGAGCAGTAAGATCACTCAGGAAAAGACCGGGCTTTACTGTTATGGAATTACTTGTCGCGTAAGGAAAAATAGCTCCTGTATTGGAATGGGCATTGCCGCCAAATGTAAGTATTCCGGCTGACTCGTTGGCAGTGGTGAGGTATATCCAGGTAATAGTAACAGGTGAAGTGTCCACCGTCAATGATGAAGGAGTGGGGCCGCTAAGCAGTGTGGCAAACACTCCATTGGTGCCAGAAACAGATAATGGATTTGGATCTACATCCGTAAGTGTAGTTGGATTTGTTAGGGTAATGGTTACTATAACACTATCGGAAGCTACTGTATTCCCGGGTGTTACACTAATGCTTGTTGTACCTGTTTGAGATAACTGGTAGGTTCGTACAAAAATACCATAGCTGTCGATATTTCCTGATGTGGTCCCATTGCCTTCAAAAGCGATTAAAAATTTTCCTGATGCATTTATATCCATAACCGGGTATGCCTGGTAGCCGGTTATGCTCTGGTTTACCATAGTCTCAACACCCAGGGCATTTCCTGTTGAATTATATTCCCGCATCCAGACAGATACGCCCGGCCCGGCCAGTTCAGTGGATCCACCGCCGCCATCTCTGTTGTTATTGTCAGACCAGGCAATGATAAAACGGCCACTGGGTTCTACGGCTACTATTGGTTTAAATTGGTCGCCTGTAGTATTTGTTGTAATGGCAAATTCGCTGCCCAGGAAATTGAAGTTATGATCGAACCTTTGTCCATAAATACCCATTCCCGATCCATCCTGTCCGTCACTTTCCCAAACCACTACAAAGTTACCCTCTCCATCAACACGCGATATTGAATTTTCTTGTGTGCCGGAGCTATAGGTGTTTATTTGCGTTAGTGTATCAATAGGTGTAAGTGTACTGCTAAAAAGCTGTCCATAAACATCGCCTCCGCTTGTCCATGTCAACAGCACTGTTCCATCAGGCCGTACACATAAACCGTCCATTAACACATCTCCTGTACCCGAACTTATTTGGACTTCCTGGCCTATGGTCCTTCCTTCACTATCGAACCGTTGCAATACAGTTTGAGAACCATCCACAAAGGCGGCTACGAAAGTTCCATCCTGGTAAAACTGTATTTCAGGGTACCTTTGGTTGCCACTTACTGTGGTGCTCAGGAGAAATTGTGTTCCAATTTTTACCCCGTCCTTTGTAAATCGTTGTGCCCAGACGTCTATACTACTTCCAGGGCCTTCCCAGGCAATAATAAAGCTTCCGTTTGGGGCAACAGCCACTGAGGGTGCATACTGCTGGCCCGAATAAAATGTATTTACCTGGAACTGCGGACCTTTAGGATTACCATTTGCGTCAAACATCCGGGCAAAAATCCCTTCTGCCTGTCCATCGAGGCCATCCAAATCGATAAATGCAATAATATAACCTCCATCGGGTTGTACAGCAACGGTGCGGATAGACCAATAATATATCAATTGGTCACCGGCTGTAATATCGTTTACCAGCTGCTCGTTGGTGAGGGCGGTGAACTGGGCATGTGAAATAGTAGTAGTAAAAGTCATGAAGGCCATCATCAGCCCTAAGTAAAGTTGCCATGATCGGACTTTATAGTTGATCTTTTTTACTTTCTTATTGCTGGTAGTTGAGTAAATATCATTTATGTCTGAAATGTACTTTTTGGCTTTTTCTAAATTTTCCATATCGTGACATCCTTTTAATTATTTATCACCACCGTAGCCGTAGCCGAACTCAAACATCCATTATATGATCCTGTAAAAGTAAATGTATAATTACCGGCCGGGAAAACCTGATTCACATTTTCGCTGCCCGAATATGTTGCTAATGTCGTATGGTTCAGAGCCGACCAGCCTATGCTTGTTCCTGGCTGAATGGGTGTTGCTGTTATGTTAACACTATCCCAACTACATATATTTTGGTTGAATGGACTTAACAGCAACCCCGGCGTAGGACTGATTTCAGCAATGATAATCTGTGAGGTTTGGCAGGAACCTCCGTTGCTTACTGCTGTTGCCGTGAATGTTACGTTCATGGGACCAGTACCACTATTCGTGATTCCCGATGAAATATTGATAGGGAAGCCTGTCCCACTTGCATCTAAGAAATCGCAATTCCAGGTTGCACTGCTATCATTGGTAGTACCATTAATGACAAAGGGATCTCCAGAACAAACTGGAAATGAAGGAATACTGCTTAAAGATAGAGTTGGATAATCATATACCATAACATTGGCTTGGTCGGTAAGCTCGTTAAGTGCCCAGGTAAAGCTATATGTCCCTGCTACTGTGAACCCGGTGATGTTGGTATGCGGATTGTAAGGATTCAGGATCTGAACTGTTGCCGGGTTCGATGGGTTGGCTGTCCAGGTTCCATTCCCGGCTCCACTCATCTGGACAAGTCCGTTCACACAAACCGTTTTATCTCCTCCGGCCGAATGGTCGGCAACTGCAAATGTTGCCGTAGCCTTATTATAAAGTGTCGGATTATCCTCATCCCAAAGTTCGGCGCCATTTCCATCGGGGGAGCCCAGAGCATAACTCGAATTTGTAATTCCGCTTTGGGTGGTAACAGCAATGGCATAACTTTCACATTGAGCTTGTAAGGTTGAGCCGGTGGAGATTAAAAGAATAACAGTTAATATTAATATTGATACGAATCGAAGTGATCCTGAGAGATTCAGATTTTTATTGATACGGAAAAATGATCTATCAACATTTTTCATGCTTGGGGCCGGGGAATATCCGTAGCCCGGCCTCATTTTTATCATGAAAATGTGATGCCGTACCATGTATGTTCAAGTTTGTAAGTTTTTTCATCCGATGCAGGAGCAATGTGAATACTGAAAGGTTAAGTTGTCCATCAGTAAATAAGTCACAGACAGTTAGTTAGGTAATCGCATAATTTCAGTAATCCATTAATGAGACATTTTAACTCCAGTCTGAACGTATTTTATGCTCTGTTAAATTTTCTCATTTGATGAACTGGAATTTGCTTTCAATTAACCCAGCTCTGCATCATAAATCATCTAATTATTTATATGATTCTGAAATATCATTAAAATCAATCATACAAATGATTAAATCATCTGTTTGGCCTTACGATAATTTTAAGATGATGTTACGTTTTTGCGTTGTAGTACGCAAAGAAATTCATCAACCCTGAATAATAGTTTAGTTTGAAGACTACAAGTAGGGATTCCAAAATTAAACAGAAGGAAGAAATTGCAATGTTATCGTAGTTCTAATTCAGCCTCGGCATACTTTTCTGGTTTTACATCATTAGGGGCAGAAAATTGTACTACGAGTTTGCCTGAACTAAGATCAACTCCATCGGCATAGGCGAGATTAAACTGGAATCGACGTACTAAATTGGGAGTATAAACAGCTATGCCATTTGCAAAACCCACATTTGTTTTTTTACCTTCAGGAGAAACATGGTCAACTGAAATATCGCCATAGATGGAAAAATTGCCGGTCCTGTTAAACTGCAAACCAATTCTTGGAAGTTCATTTTCTCTGTTTAACTCAACATCAGAAATGGTAACTTTTGTAGTTGATTCGCCAATTCTAATAATTGCCGGTATTGTAAGACCAAACACAGGAGTGAGCTGAACAGAAATTCCTGATGTGTCTATTTCTGTTTCTTCTTCTCCCAATGCAACAAGTTTAGGCACTGACCTGAAATAGAAATGAGAACGATACTCTCCTGGCTCCAGCATATTCGCCCTTAAAAGCTGTACTTTAACTACCTGGGCTTCGTCGGGAGGTAAAACTACGGTGCGGGGGTAATAACGAATGTTTTTATTGGCAAAGTTCTGGCCCTCATCGGGCTCAGTAATGGTTTCGAATCCGCCTTCTTCGTTCATCCTCATTTGTATCATTGAAATTGCATATGTGGCTGTATCCTCACCGATATTTGCAAGGTTCAGATCAACAGACCTGGAGCTCCCGTCAAAAACCACCCTGCGTGGTGTTACCAAAAGGTTACCTTGTGCAATCAACTCGAAGGGGAGTACGAAAAAACATGCAAATAGGATTAAAAGTGTCGGCATGAAAAATATCCTGTTAAAAAGGGATTTTAAGTTTCTGCTAAGAAAAAATATGTTAGACGACATAATATTGAGTATTAGTGAATAATTTTAGTTGAAATCAAATGTGATAATATAAAAACCTGTGTACAGACCTTCAGGTTTAATTGAGTTGGGCTCTACTTCAACAGTGGCCCTGATAAATACTTTTTTAAATCCATCATCTAAAATTTCTGAATGATCAGAATTTAATAGATTAGATTTCCAGTTGCTAACAAACAAGGTTTTATTTTCGGATGAATTTGTGAGTGCAATAGGTGAATTGGGCAACGAAACAGAAAAGTCGTTGTTACTGTAGCTGGAAACATAGAAATTTGTATAGTAATCAACCATATAGCCTGATTCATTACTTCCTTCAGTAGCTTGAAGATCTTTTGGCCTGAGTGTTGGTTGCCCAGTTGAATTCTGAATATTTAATTTTCCAAAATTGCCGTCTTCCTTTTTTACTGCATGATAATTAGTCACTACATTGGCACGGACCTTTGACTTAGCCCGGGCCTCATAAAAGTTCTGTGCTTGCGCCATATTAATTGCAACAAACGAAATTAGTATAATTGGTAATATTTTCAGATGGCCTTTTATCATTCTATTCGCTTGTATTCAGTGTATCTAATCCAAGGTGTTCTATTTTATCTTTTCCGATACCTAATTTTTTTTCGTTTGCTTTTTACCTGATATACAGTACCCAAATACTGAAGAGATACCTCTTTTAAAATTTGAGTATCAGGTAAAAACCATATGGTTGATTCATTTCTACTTGTATTTATGTCCATTAAAAGCTGGACGTTGATTGAAATATTATCGAGAAATACGTATGTGCTTTATATTAGTTACATAACTTCTACTGAAATTGCATCTGTTCCGGTAAAATCATTTCCTTTATTTATCCTATTGGGCAAAAACCAGAATTTTATTTCAGTACTATGATTAGGATTTGTCTTTCGGCAACATTAAATTGTTTGCCTCGATTTTACACCTACAGATAAGATATCATCGATTCAATTCAACATTTTTTCTTTGACTTACCTTAAGAGATTAATTAATTCTGATAGATCAGGTTTGTCAAAAAATTGCCATAGCTGACAGGGGTGAACATGTATTCTGAAACACACCATCGAATAGTTAAAATATACAGATCATTACGCTTTATGCTAATAAGGTGTGTTAAACTAAAGCATTAAAAGATAATTATTCGATTCGGACATATCGTTCGCACACAGCCACATACGTGTTTGGTTCGATGATGCTGATTGCTGGAAATTTCTGTATTTTTTCAATTTACTCAAAATTTAGAAACCTATTGAACATGTTTTCGTATAAGATCGCTAAGAATAATTTACTCGAACTTCATTTTTTATTAACTTAAATCTATTTAGTATGAAAACTTCAGGGAAAATTCTCGCACTCGGCATCATGATGGTCATGTTTGCCTCAGGCTCTTTTGCCCAGGTAACAGCTACGGCTAATGCTTCGGCGCAAATCCTTACACCAATTTCTATAACCAAAAGGTTTGACATGAACTTTGGTAATCTTGCAGTAAATGCAACTGCAGGAACCATTTTGCTTACACCTGCTGGTTCACGATCTGCAACCGGCGGTGTTACGTTCCTAAACGGTAATAGTGGAACAGTAACTGCAGCCTCATTCGAAGTAACCGGGTTAGCTGGTGCAACTTATTCCATCACCTTGCCAGCTGGGCCAACAATCATTAGCTATTCTGGTAACGACATGACGGTGGATACCTGGACCTCGGATCCGACACCTACCGGAACACTCACAGGTGGGTCGGAGTACGTAAACGTGGGAGCAACATTGCATGTTCCGCCGAGCTCACCAGCAGGGGTATACACATCTGCAACACCTTTCGAGGTAACCGTAAACTATAATTAGGAATTGAAATGACAAAATGTTGATAAACTGAATCAAGAGATTTTCGTTTATCAGATAAATAAAACTTATGAGGCTGTCTGTTGTGTTGCAGGCGGCCTCTTTGTTTATCAAACCGGTCGTATAATGATCTTTTTATACATTAAAGTCATTTGATTTCAAAGGATGTTGCTGTTGATAGTAAAAACAAAATCAGATTCGATGGCATCATCCAAATACATTGATTCATAAAACAAATGAACATATTTTAGAATTTACTTAATTTTAAGAGGGATGTGAACATTGAAGGATTCTCCATCTTTTGTAGGATTAATATTGATAATTGAACATGCGCAGTACAAGACCGATGGAACACTATTCTCATCCAACAAAATCTGAGGGCGTTCCAGTCTGGTTACTTTAACAGTTTCTCCACTGAGCAAATTAACTTCTTTCTTCATAAAATATGAATTCTCAGATTTTTCCCATGAAATTCCATCTGTCGATTCCAATAATGCCAATCCTGGTTCGCCTCCTGTAATTTTTCCAGTAAAATCTTTTACAACAGCATAAAAACACTCATGAGACTGTTGAAACCAAACATAAGGATCCTCGGCCGATGCTAATTTTCCATCATCAAGCTTAATGTCAAAAACAAACTCATCGGTTGCTGTAAACGGCCCCATTGGAGAGTTGGCAATAGCCACTCCGTGTACTCCCTTCCAATGTGGATCATACAGGTTACCCTTAAAGTATAATAGATATTTTCCATCTGATGGGCGTTTTACTACAGAGGGATTAACAACTATGATATTATCGGGTTTTGTTTCAGTTCCTTTGGGTGAAGGAGAAACAATATTACTATCTTTTACTCTGGTGCGAGGGGAAAGTAATGGTTTATCAGGTCGTACAAATTCACCTGATAACAATTGGTTAAAATTGCTAAACTCAATCACTCCTATTTTTTGAGATTGTTGTACCCGGTTACGTTTATTTACATTTTCTCCCATCGATCCGGCAGGTTGAACTCCGGGATCAACTGATCCAACATAATACAAATAGTATTTATCATCGAATCTTTTAATATGTGGATTTGTAACCATTTGAGCATCCCAGGCTGATGGATTTCCTTCGTAGGTTCTTCCGCGCATTACTATTTTCCGGAATTTAAAATTTCTGTCAGGATAGTCGGATGTAGCATATCCAATCTTTGAATAAAGAACCCATGAATTTGAAAACTCCGGTATTGAATCGCCACATTCCCAGGTGTTAAAGAGCATATGGTACTTTCCGTCATTGCCTTTTATAACACTCGCACCCCAGACAAAACGGTTCGAATCATTAAGAACCGAAGGACCAACCAGGATGTTTCCTGTAATCCTTGCATCAACAGGTAATGCTTCTATGATTAAATTATTTACATCCTTCTTGCATCCAATAAATAAGATAAGAATTAAACAGATCGATATTCTCTGGTGTAATGTTTTCATAGTAATAAGTTATTCACATACAGTTCCCGATTTCCGGTGTATCAAATATTTTAGTTTCAAAAATGACAATTAAATTTTTGTTCTTCATCTTTATTAATGTGTGCTAACTTTTGTGTATATGCAAAGTAGGCGATTGCTGGCTTCAAACTTATCAAACCTTCACTATTTTGAGTAAATGTACAAAACTTAAATTTACTCGCATTGCCCGGCTCACATATATTGCATGTCAAAATTTAAATACTGAGCAGGAAGGTTTTGTACAATACTCCCTTCAATGTATAGTGTATACAATCAACGCTTTATTGGAGCCTAATTATTAGTGGTTGTTTCTTATTTCATTCAATATTCTTTTTACTTGTAAATCGCCAAATCCATATATTCCTTCTCGTTTAGTAAACTCTTTAAATACTGGTCCGAATTCATCAGTATTAAGCTCGTCCATTATTTGAATTAGTGTTTGAGTTGGCCTTCCTAAATTTTGGCCTTTTGGAAATCTGTCTCTATGCGCATTAATTGCATTAATAAGAAACGGAAATTTCTCTTTTAACTCCACTGCAATTTTAATCATTTCATCACAAGCATTTCGTTGATATAGTTTCCACAACTTACTAAATTTCTTCAGCTCAAATAAATCAATTTTTGTTTTATTCAGGAATTCATATAATAATTCTTCTTTATTCATTCCACCAAAATTATATTTAAAATTTGCTTTTGGTTGAATTAAAAAAACGTGTTGATTTTTATGATTTTTGTGAATCAGGTTAAGTACGAACCATAAATTTACCTGGCAAAACAGGTCGTTCTCAAACCAAAGGTTAATATCTGAATCAACTGTGATATTTTGTATTTTTTGAAATTCAGGAACTGTTTTCTCGTAATAATCTATTATCTTAAAACCTTCATAATTTTCGCTAATAAATTGTGCTCTCGAATGAATTAATTCAGACAAATTATTTCCTTCCACATTTCCATCAGCTAAACATTCACGTGTCACAATAAACTCACCTTTAATGTTGTCAGGTAGCAGTTCTTTTAATGAATCTCCATTTAATATATGATATTGTTTTCTCACAATCGAATTTTAATAAGCGCTTATCGTGTTATGGATGGTCAAGTATCGGTCTTTTTGGCTATTGTCTATGCTATTTTGTTATAAGTATGTTGTTTAATGTTTGGGTTTCTTATTATTTCCCCACGCTGGTTCGAATTTGTAATTCGGACCAAATATGTTTATTATGCACCGATTTCAAATCTGCGCCATCACGGTGCTTTCGTGGCTTATGCGCTTATGCTTCCTTTGTACAAGTCAGAAATAGGAAAAATCAAATCGTAATCATTCCAATTCAAATTTCCATCAGTCAAAGAAAATTTTGAAAATTTTGATTCATCCAGATACTTTTGAATCGAAGGATGAAGTGATTTCGATAAAAGTGGCTTAAAATCAACAAGTTTTTCAATTCCATCATTAAATTTAATTCGAATTGCATAATCGGACAGATATTTTGCAGAATCAATTTTTATGGGTTTAGATTCATAATCTGAATTGCTATATCCAATTATTATTTTCATTTTAATCTCTGATATCACACCTTTAACAATATAAAATTCTGCATTACATTCATATTCTCCTTTTTTAGCATGAACATGAATTGGTTCATGTTCATTTGAGTAAAAAAAATAATCCCTACATAATCAAATATCTTTGGCATTTTCAATCATTTAAATTGTCAGCTTTGACAAATTTACAAAATCTTAAATCTAACCGAAAATCAACGTTTGTAGATAATTTTCTGCTATGAACCACAATGTTCATTGGATGAAGCTTTTGGAAATTAAATGTATCCTTTCTTCAGAAATCCAATCGAACCAAAGATTTTATTTTGTTTTTAATTTTCATTCTAACACCAGATAAAAGTTTTGGCGGATTGATTTAATAGAATTGCTCCCAAAACACCGCTGACCCGCATGCTTTATTCCAAATTTTTGTGTATGAGGATACGTTGCAATAAACCTCGGTTGATTTTAATGATTCATGTCAAAAAAAGTTTTGAATAACTCTAAGGGTCAACGCCTTATTCCAGTATTAATGAGCACAATCTCTAAATAGGATTTTCCTAATCCATAACACAGCGCACATAGAATCCTCGTTTTTTCAGGGAAGTATATCCACGATATATATCATCGTGAGAAGCCCAGAATTTGCGATAATAAATTGAAGAATATCCTTCTGATGTTGTCCAGAAGAAAGCCCCATAGCTTTTACTGCTAAATGAACCATTTTCTGAGCGGCTTCCACCAGGTAAGACATTAAATCCGTAAACATCGCTGCCTTCTCCGTAAATATAGTAATCTTCAGACCTTAGTCTGTCGCCAGCATTATAGCCCCGGTCACCTATAGCATCCCATTCCGGGCTTGGGTAACCGTAATACGTGTCGGCAAAGCCTTCCAGCATTTTCCATTCCTCGTCGCTTGGTACATGCCAACCCGTTGGACAAATCCCCTGAACGCCGCTGGGAACTGTACTGCTTACAGAAGCACCATTCATTGCGCCAGCCCAGGTGTACATTGCACCATAGATATCGAAATTATATTGCTGGTTATAATAGTAGCAATATGCTTTACTGTAATTGCTTAGGTTCATCCAACTATAATCCGATGTAACATGATCAATGGCAGTACCATCGGAGTAATGGGTTGCCTTTATGTTTTCAGCCATCCAGCATTGGTTACCCAATAAGAGGGCCTCATATTCATTTCCATCGAAATCGACCACAGGGCTTGCACATCCATATCCCGAATTATTTATAGTTAGTTCAACTTCCTGTCCATATCCGGTTCCCAGGATATTGGTAGCGTAGGCTTTTATGTAATATATGTTGTTCGACACCAATCCTGTTAATGTACTTGTGTATGGACCTGTTCCACCACCATCGGAAGTTGTATTGTCGGCTATTGTTGGGTTTCCTGTTGTATTCCAACAAATACCACGGGAAGTAACTGTATCACCCCCATTGCTGGTAATATTCCCCCCACATATTGCAGTGCCGTTGTTTACATTGTATAAATTATTTGTTGACAGAATTGGGGCACCTGGTACGAATGGCAATGAGTCCCTGATGCAACGTACCGATTTACCAAAATCTTGATATGGGCTGGTTCTATATGCTTGTGATGATGTACTGTATAACTCCCTCGAATAAGCATCATTCGATCCGGCCTGAGTACAGGTCCACCAGCCTGCAGTTTCGCCTATTGATGAATAACTTCCGGAATTGGACCGGGTACCGCTTGGATAAGCCGAAAATCCATAGCTATCGGAGCCGTTTCCGTTGTTTGTCCAAGCAGTTGTGGTTTTTAAGTTATGGCCTGCATCTGTGCCCCTGTAACCTGTTTGATCCCATTCGGTGTGTGGGTAATAAAAGGAACTATCCACCTCGCCTTCCAGTATTTTCCATTCCTCATCGCTGGGTACCCGCCACCCTGTTGGGCATATCCCTTGAACCGTACCTGGAACAGAATTATTGCTTGTTTCGCCATTCATAACTGCGGCCCAGGTATACAAAGCTCCAAAGGTAGAGGCATTTGATGTGTCGTTGTTGAGGTAGCAATAGGCTTTGTCGCTGTAGCTTTGATAGCTCCACACATATTCGTTCGGGACATATGGAATGGAAATGCCATCAGCATAATGGGTGGTCTTAAGGTTTTCCTTCATCCAACATTGATAACCAATTAAAACAGTGTTGTATACATTTCCATCGTAATCAGTAACCTGATAGCCACATACTGTATTGGGATATGGCACGGTTGAAAAACTGTCAGGTTCGCTATAAGAAATACCTACTGAATTTTGAGCATAAGCCCTGATGTAATAGGTGGTTCCATGCGCCAAAGGAATGAGCTGGTAACTGTATTGCCCTGGCCCCGTACCAATATTTATTGTTGAATCGGCAATAGTCGGTATGCTGTCGGTACTCCAACAAATACCTCTTTGCATTACAGGAGATCCGCCATGGTTCGTTACACGGCAGTAGATTTCAGCACTGTTGTAGGTCAAGTTGCTTACGGAATCAATTCGCACATCAGGTGTTGTTGCCTGTGTGCCAATAGAATTTCTAAGACAACGTACCGACATACCGTAATATTTAGAACCATTTGAAATGGTTACATTGTCGTTATTGTATTCCATCCTGACCCTCCTGCCGCTACTGGATGATCCTAATGTTGCTGTCCACCAGGTACCAAGGTTAGCTGCACTGTAGAAATAGCCATTGTAACTACGGTAACCACCCGGAAGGGCGGTAAATCCTGTTTGGTTTGTGGCGCCCGTATTTGGCGTGTTCCAGTTAACATTTCCTGTTTCTTTTAAGGGGCCTCCCGCTATTCCATCTCCTCCCAGGGAATCAACAAGTTCTTGCCATTCGGCCTCGCTGGGCAAGTGCCATCCTTCTGGGCAAACCCCTTGTATGTCACTTGGGTTGGATTCGCTTCCGGAATTTCCGTTCACTGCTGCAGTCCAGGTATATAAAGCTCCAAAACCGTTTTCGTGGTTGTTGTTGTAATAACAGTATACCTTTGCTGGATTGTAATAGTCCAGGTTGTCCCAGGCATAATTCGATGCATATTCCGGGATTATGGTTCCATCGGAGAAATGAGTAGCCTGAAGATTTTCCTTCATCCAGCATTGGTTCTCAATAAGTATCGTGTTATAAATATTGCCATCGACATCCATAACCTGGACGCCACAAGTGAATAGTGTGTCGAGTGTTGTAAACTGAAATTGATGTGAGTAGTAGGTACCTACACTGTTGGTTGCATAAGCCTTTACATAATATGTAGTATTTGGGAACAAATTGGTTAATTGTGCTGAAAATGTGCCGTTGCCTGGATTTAGTGCAATACTACTATCACCGAGAATGGGATTGCCGGTTACATTCCAGCAAAACCCTTTTACGGAAATAGCGGCCCCGCCATTTTCAATAATGTGTCCAAATGCCATTACACTTGATGCAGCAATTTCAGATATTGAATCAATAACCGTATTGGGTAATTTAGTTTCTGCCTCAACAGAATCTTTCAGGCATCGAACACTATAACCAAAACCATTTATATTACTTGAAAATATCGCAATAGTGTTTTTGTTATAACTTAATCCTCTGTTAATGCGGTAATCAAGGTAGCCTGATTCGCTGGTTGTCCAGAAATTTGCAGAACTCCCTTTATGATCAAACGATCCATCATAATCTCGCCTGCCACCCGGATAGGCTGAAAAACCAGAGGAGTCGGTTCCGTTTCCATTGTAGTTCCAATCAGTTTCGGATTTCAGATTTTCACCGGCATCGAATCCCCGCCATCCTGAACCGTCCCATTCTGCATTGGGGTATCCAAACTGGCTGTCAACTGTTCCTTCCAGGATTTTCCATTCTTCACTACTTGGCAAGTGCCAGCCTTCAGGGCAAATCCCCTGTACATTGCTCGGCACCGAATCGCTGAAAGGGCTGTTATTCATGGCTGTGTGCCAGGTATAAAGTGCACCATACTGATTGGCATAGGCCGAATTGTTATTATAATAACAGTACACGCCCTGGGTAGCGTTACTTTCCCAAGCACTATTTTCGTTTCCATACGTAAGTCCAATACCATTAGCATAATGCGACGTACGAAGGTTCTCCTTCATCCAACACTGGTTGCCTATAAGTACAGTGTTATAGGAGTTGCCATCATAATCGACAATGGTGTCTCCGCAGGTAAAAAAATAGTTGTTCCCTTCGCCAGGATAGATAAGTGTATCCGGTGCCGACATTTTTATCTGGTATCCCTGGCCGGGTATCATATCACCTATTAAGTCTACCCCGTATAAAGGCCAGAATATTTGCCCGTCACCATTCTTTACAATTATCAAATTTTCAATAATAGGAGACAGCATATCAGACATGGGCGATGGGCTTGTTAACAGATATCCAATAATGCTCCAGGCAGTAGGAAGAGATATTTCAATTGTTTCAGGCAGAATCATGCTGCCTTCTACAATTAAAGTGTCCGATTGAAGCATTTTAATCTGATACCCCTTTCCAAGCTGAATGTTACCAATCAAATTTAAACCATATTGCGGCCAATAGGCCATGCCATTCCCATCTTTGATTATTGAAAGATTTGCGAGAATGGGTGATGTAACATCGGCTATGTTTGAGGTTGCTGGATTAAGAAACATGGAGAAGATGCTCCAGCTTGCCGGGAGAACAATAGTTTGAGTAGTATTGCTAATGGTTAGATTTCCTGTCAGCGTAAGAACCTCGCTCATACCATTGGCAAAGAATTCACCCTGATTAGGTAATGTGGTGCTATAAGTTGCTACCATGTCAACTTCTATCTCCTCTACAGCTGTCCAAACTTTCCATTGAACAGTTTCGTTTGTCGCAAAACCATCTTTGTCAGGAGTTGTTGAATCATCAGCCCAGGCAATAACAGCAAATGTTGTCCCGGCATATTGTGTATACCCTCCACAAACGAGGTTTCCATTATGAGTGTAGAACGCACCAATGTAATCTCCATTTGAAATGGGTGACTCATCAATAGAAATTGTAGTGGTGTTAAACATAAAAACATGGTTCAATCCGGTAATATTATAGTTCCAGTTTAATTGTGCATTTATGGTTGAAGGAAAACACAGGAGAAATGATAAAACTACATAAGTAGTGTTAGTTAAGCAAGTTCTCATAATAGGCGATTTTATATTATAAGTATTGGATTAAATACCAAAGATAAAAATTATTATGAGATTATAATAATCGTTAGGTCGAAATTCTAATTGTTATTGGAGCTTTTTTCATGTTTTGAATAATCCCATTAGAACATTACCCAAGATTTAAGTGGAAAGCTACAGCCCGGTTGATCAATTTTACATCCTTTTACAAAATTAATAAATTACAAGTTCATAATATCATAAACAGTTTAATCAGGAAAATTCGGAGAAAATTATACCCATGTTGTAACTGCAACAAAAAAGCCGACCTGTCGAAGTCGGCTAATTTTCTAGTACCCAGGGCCGGGGTCGAACCGGCACGTCATTGCTGACACTGGTGTTTGAGACCAGCGCGTCTACCAATTCCGCCACCTGGGCTTTTTAAATAAGGATGACAAAAATAATATTTTTTTCAATTAACCATGAAGTATTTTGATATCGCATGCTTATAAAAATCCAGGAACCGGAATGCCGGCCCCTGGACATAAAATTACTACTATAAAAACGATTAATTGCCAATTATCATAGCTCGTGTCAATGATTGATTATCACTTGTAAGTTTGTAGAAATAGCTCCCCTTAGCATATTTTTCTACATCGAAGTTAATAGTGTGTTCGCCCTGTAGGAATTTTCCCTGGGCAAGTGTTTCGAGCTTGTTTCCAAGCAAATCAAACAAAATAAGTTCTATATCACTATCATCAGGCAAATAAATTTTGATTGATGTAAGATTATGTGCGGGATTAGGAATATTTTGATTCAATTCGATTTTCTTACTCTGATCAACAACCTGCACCTTTGCAGCAATAGATATTTCGTTGTCATTGTAAAAACCGCTACCTGATAGCCAATCTTCAATTTCGAGTGTGTACTCTTTGTTTTCAAACTTACGCCAATATCTGATGAGTAAGGGTTCCTCTTCCATCATTCCTTTAGGCTCGGTGGATAATTCATTGTTGCCCCAAACCGGAATCGAAAGGATTTGATTTGAAACAATACCACTACCTGCAAGCAGTCCATTTGAATTGAAAACAGCCACTTCATCACCATGAGTAGTTTCACAAGGGATTATTCCTGCATGAATAATAAGCGACATATTGATTCCTGTATTTGGTGCATTACTGAAATGGGAGCATTCTGCCGGGTTTGAAATGTACCCCCCTCCTTTTGTTGTAATCGTTGGATAAATAAGGGTTGCAGCATTTGTCATATTCATGAAATAACCTTCGCCAGGGTTCATATCTCCAATTAAATTGAGCGACCCTCCCCACGGCAGGTTTGGCATATAAATATCACCATCCCCGTTTTTAACAAGTAAGATATCATTCTCAATTGACAACAACATATCTTCAATCGGAGCTGAAGTGTCGTGCAGATAGGCAACACAATTCCATCCTGTCGATAAGGATATTGGTGTTGTTTGTGGATCCACTTTGGTTCCAATAATACTAATTTGCGAAGCCTGCGCCATATAAACCTGATAAAACTCTGTGATTACCCAGCTACCAAGCATATCGAGGTTGAATTGTGGCCAGTAAACATTTCCATTACAATCTTTTACAATGATTAGATCATTAACCACCGGGGCAAAAATATTGGGAATAGAATCATCAATTGCTTCGATATAACTTGATACATAGCTCCAGTCTTTTTTCAGGATAACAACCTGCGTATCTGTTGTAGTTGCTTCAAGGCTAAGCAATGCACTTAAACCATTTACAGCAAACTCCCCCTGGTTTGGCATTGTAAGGTCGTAGGTAGCATTAGCATCGTACTCGTTTCCTGATGTGGCATCCCAGATTTTCCAGTTGAATGATTCGTTCGCCAGGAATCCGTCTTTATCGGTTGTTTGAGTATCGTCGGCCCATGCTGCCAGAGCAGTTGTCGATCCATTCCATTGTATGTAACCAGCACAAGCCAAAGTTCCCGATGAATCATAAAATACACCTAAGTATGAACCATTAGCTATAGAGCTACCGTCAATTTCAAGTGATGCAATTGAAGGGATCAGTATGGTGTGATTGTTCCCTGTTTGGATATAGTTCCAGTTAGGTGATGAAGTTGTAAAGGGGGGTTCTGCAACGTCACAATCTATAATGATTACACATCCTGAAGCATCAAGTACAGTCATCGTATATGTCCCGGCAGTTAAATTATCGATATCTTTTGACGTAAGACCGTTCGACCACAAAAACGAATAGGGAGGTAATCCACCTGATACTGTAGTTTCGATTTTCCCATCAGAGCCACCAAAACAACTAACATGTGTAATAACAAAGCTTACTTGTAAGCCCGAGGTTACAGTCACTGTAACATTATCGTAAGCCACATTACCTGCAGCATCAGTAACATAAATTGTGTAGGTTGTTGTTACCGGTGGCGAAGCAATAGGGTTATTTATTGTAGGTATGCTTAGATACGAAACAGGCGCCCACATAAATGCATAAATTCCAGAACCTCCCTGAGCAGTTGCAGTAAGGATGGTGGAAGCTCCGGCACATATGGTAACATCAGGACCTGCATCAACGGATAGCGATGGCGAGGTTATGGTGATGTAAGCAGTTTTTGTTTCGGTTGAGGAGTTTATCCCGTCAGAAACTGTTAAGGTGATGGTATACGTTCCCGGAAAGTTATAAATATGTGTTGGATTTTGTGCTGTCGAAGTCAAACCATTTCCAAAATCCCACAACCATGATGAAGGATTGCCTAAAGATTGGTCAGTGAAATGGATTGAATCGCCTATAGTTGCAGTTAAAGGTGTTGCAGAAAAATCTGCAGATAGTCCTGGAGGTATTATAACATATGAATTCAAGCATAAAGTTATAGCATCAATATCATCATCAAGGGGCTGTGAAAGGTACTCAAAATAATTTCCGTTTAGAAACGAGGCATATAATTTTTTGGGGGACAAACCTCCAGACTCATCACCTGTTGTAAGAAGATCATTGTCATCGACGCTAAATATCATTGCAAACCCCATCCGGTTGGCTTGATCGTCCCAGATGTATCCAAATTCGAAAGCATCAATATCAACATTACCGACCAGACCTAAATGAGTATTTGCATTTACTACTTCAACAATTCCGAAAACAATGGAGTTCATAGCAAATTCATATACCGAACCCGGATTTAGAGGTGTATTTGTAAGAGGATTAATATAAGTTGCCTCATGATCGGGCGAAAAATACAGGAATCCCGGGCCGTTATATGAATATCCATTTGTAACCGAAGGATCTACGTAGAATTCATTCCAGTCGAGTGCGTCAGTATCATCATCCTGGTTTTCATTCGAGTCGGGATTAGGAAGGAAATTCGGATGTACATATTGCTCCTCAGTGAAATTGTTTGTTCCCAAAACACTTGAGGGCAAAAACGGGCTCAGGTCGAATGCCACAAGTTCATCCCTGTTGTTGGTTTTTCCATAGGTTTGAGATTGATAAGGTGATACACTATTTACCGGTACGTTTCCATTTTGATCGCAGTAATTGTTTGCACCGTCATCATCATAAGATATTATCATATAGCAGGCATCGTGCACGTAGTCGCTGTTAACCGGTGTCATTGATGCCAAATATGGCCCGTATATACTACTCATTGACGAAAGCGAAAAATCAGTTTGGTCAAGGCCATCCATATCAAAATATAAATCACTTAACTGTTGAATTGGGGCACCTGAGTTGACCGGCAATGCCGAGTTTGTGTCGCCTGCCACAGGCCATGGATCTGTTAACAAAAATTGCTGATCGTCTATGATGCCTTGTTGACCGGGATAAGGAATAAGCGGGCTTCCAAGAATATAAACATCGCCTGGATCGAATACCTCATCACCATCGCTAAAGGGATCACTCATTTCAGAATCGGATCCAATGTCAACAGAAAACTCCATCTCGGTCAGTAATTGGCTTTCAGGTAACGGATAAACTGCTAACTCGATCTGCCCTTCGAACCTTGCATGGGCCGCGTCCTGATCGATGGGGTTTTGAACCTGAGTATGAAGGATCGAAAATCCATCGACAGAAAATAGTTGTCCTACATTAGTTGATATTTGTCCAAATACATTATCCAGCCTGTTGTAACCCGGAAGTCCTCCGGGGCTGTAAAAATTAAAGGCCGGGCCAAGCTGGTTTATTCCATCAATACCAAAAGCATTGGTTGAGGCTATTGAATCTTCACTAACATTTTCATGTTGAGTCTGACCCGAGGTAAAAACATTATACCTGTAATAAACAGTGATTGGATCGCCTATATTAAACCCCCCGCCCGGAAGCACCATCATATCTACTGTAAATACGAAAGAATCAGTACTCCAGACGAAATATTGCCCCGGGTCAATGCCACTGGTTGCATGAGAGGTATGTCGCCATTTTATTTTCAACCTTTGTGTAAGATCCCCATCAATTGTGGAATAGGTGTCTCCCCATCCATGGGCATAAGTCCACTGGTATTCAACTTTGGCATCTGCTTTACAATACAGTCCGTAGTCATAAGCAGAAAATCCGGGAACATAAGCATTGCAGGCTGCATTATCGTAAACCGAGGGAGGAGGTAAATTAATCAGGTCTGCATAGGCATGATTTCCAACAATCGCACTCGTAGAGGCAACTTGAATTAACTGAGAATATGAATTAACAAATAGCCCGGACAGTAATATAATTAGAGAAAATTTTAAAGGTTTCATAGTTGTAAAATTTTAAAGTTCAACAAAAAATAATGAATTGTTTTCGACTTGTTGTCGTGTGTTACTTGTAGGAATCGATTCAATAATTTAGTGCTGATAACCTGATAAAGGTAACCGAAATTCTTAAGTAAAATAATTTAGTTTTCTGAAATACATACGATTGAAGAATATTATAGGGATTGTTGTATGCTGATTTCGCACACGAAATTGGATTGATCAAACGTTGTTTAATCTATTTGCAGGGATGCTTATAACAAAACAGGCTAAACCTTTGTTTGATTTAGCCTGTTTTTTATATCAGAAATATTTTTTACTGAATGATGACTTTCTTTAGTAAAATCTGCTCACCGTGCTTAACCTTAATAAAGTATACACCAGAAGGTATTTTATTTAGATCAATCCACTTTTTTGTTGTCGGGTATCCCGATTTAGTGTAAATAATCTGTCCCAAAGCATCAGAAATTTCAATATTGATTTCTTTAGTACAGTTTTCAAGGAACAGGGTGAATTTACCATTATTCGGATTTGGGTGAATGAACATATTAATTTGCTCATCATCAGTCGTAACTTTAATTTCATCAGCAATGCTGAGTTTGTCAATCTCATAAATCCCATCGCCCAGTGCCCAGTGTTGTACAGAAAGTATTTGCTCTTTATTCTCTGACTTATTCCAGTATTTAAATTTCAGTGCATCGCCCTCAATTGGCCCGTCTTTCTGGCTGGTTGTTTCGTCGTCACCAAATACAGCGATTATAAATTTCTCATCAAAATAGGCGGCTGATCCAACAACATTGTTATTTAAAATAATGGCCATTTCATCACCCTTTTCAGGTTTTAATGGTAAAGAGCCGGCAGGAATAATAACCGTATGATTATTTCCTGTATTGATACAATGAGGATAATGAGTTGTTTTGACGGGTATGTTTCCTGTACCGGACTTGGTTCCGGGTGGTGGATCCGGATATTCCAGAATTACATTATTGCCTGAAAGGATTTTTATTTTGTAGCCCTTGCCCGGAGCCATTTCCTGAATTTGATTTATAGGTCCTCCAGGCATACCATCAGGGATATAAACATTACCAGCTTCATCTTTTACTATTTCAACATAAGGCAAAATGCTTTGAAGCATTATTTCAATATCATAAGGTTCGGTATGGAGAAATGAAATTATATTCCAACCGGGCCTTAATTCTATTGGTTCATCAGGGTCGACCCGGATACCATTAACATATAAAGTGAAAGTGGATTTTAAACCACCCTGTGTGTTCATTTTAATTTGATATCCTTCGCCAATTACCAACGGACCAATCAGGTTCAGGTTCCATGACGGGAAAAATATTTCGCCCCATTCATCTTTAATCAATATAACATTCTGATACAGTTCTGCGAAAACTAAATTGGCATCTGCTTCGAACGGATCGATAAAGGTTGACATAATTCCCCATCCTTCTGCAAGTTCCACAAAGTGTTCGGCATAACCTTGTAGCCACATAACTCCGCTGAATCCATTGGAATCCCAGTATGAGGAATTTGGAAAGTTGGTCGAATAATCTACATTTGCCTTAAATGCTTCCTCTTCTGATTCATCCCATATTTTCCATACGAATTCATCACCAACGTTAAAACCTTCAACGACAGTAGTGGATTGGGGGTCATCTCCATAAGCAAATAGCGTATCTGTAAAACCTGTCCATTCAATAAATCCACCACAAGATGAAAGTGATCCTGTATAGGCAGAGTCATAGAATACACCAATATAATCGCCTGGTTCAAGCGGTTTTCCATTCACAATATGGTCAGGCGATGCATGAACAATTATTTTATGCGTATAATTGGTAGGAAAAGTAATCCATCCGGGATTTGGCTGCACTATCTCGTACAAAGCTGTTTTTAGGCAACCGTTGGCATCGGTAACTGTAATTTCATATACACCATATTGCACGTTTCCGATTTGGGCTGTCACATCTCCAGTCGACCATTGAATATCGTAGGGAGGTATTCCACCATATATTATTGCTTCGAGTGAATCCGTTCCAAACTGGTTAAAAGAAATTTCAATTGCCGGAGGTTCTTCAATTATCAAGTCAAGCGTATCAGTTGCTAAAGTATTATCTGTTACAATAACTTGATAAAATCCTGCAGACAATCCTTCAACAATGCTTGTTGTGTCGCCGGTACTCCATAAATAAGTATACGGAGGTTGACCGGCAAAGATATATACATGGGCAACAGCATTACTTCCGCCATTACATTGAATTCCATTGAGGACCTCTACACCTGCAAAAGTCGAAGTTGCTTGCATTTGGGCTGTTTTATCGGAATTTGTTGCAAAAGCTGACAGGCAAATTGTCGTAAATAACACTAAAACAGAGAGATATTTTCGAACATAATAACTTTCCATAGCACAGAGTTTTTTTTAAAAATACGTATATTTTTTTATCATGAAAAATCAATTTCCACTTTAACAAGAATTTGTATCGAAATCAAACCTAAGGTAACCAATATTTACAGGAATTTACATTAATATTGAAACAAAATATGAAAAAGCAGCAAATTTGGGCTGCTCCCTGGTATTTTTGACCGGTAAAATTTACAGGCATAATATTATTCGATTAAATGAAATCAATCTTAAATTTGAATTATTGAAAAAATACTTTGTAATTTTGGTTACCTTTAATGGCAAAATTGTACACACCAATACGAAAATTAAATGTTAAAAGCGATTTTCAGTGATGACAAAATTCTTGAGGACCTTCGATCAGATGATGAATCAAGAATAAACAAAGCTCTAAGGATCTTGTATGAACAACATTATCCGCTGGCTTTAAAAATAATAAAAAGAAGAGGTGGAACAGAAAATGAAACAGCAGACATATACCAGGAATCAATCATCGCCTTTTACGAGGCAGTCAGGAATAACAAATTCAGGGGCGATTCTAAGATTAGCACTTGGTTGCATTCCACCATCTCGAACCAATGGTCGGTCGAGGTCAGGCAAAGCCGGAAATACAAGACAAGTAGTATCGAGAATTTTACAAACGAATTTCGGCAGGAAAAGGATAATGCGGGTCAGGATAACTCTGAATTGATGAAGCTTGTTTGGAAAACACTGGAAATGATTGATGAAAAATGTAAACAGGTATTGATCGATTATTATTATCACAGGCTTTCGATGAAAGAAATAATGAAGAAAATGGGATTTAAAAGCGAACAAGTAGCAAAAAACAAACGATACCGATGCAAAGAAAGATTAGATGAAATTATTTCCGAGAAGCCCAGATTAAAACAACAGCTTAACCAATTGTACTATGAAAGATTTTAAAAATATAGAGATCATCGAAGCATACCTCGAAGGTGAATTGGTGGAGAACGATCGTGAGCAATTTGAGCAAACAATGAACCAGGATGAGGAATTGACAAGGTTGGTGGAAAAGGCCAAAACTTCAATAAAAGTGATCCAACTAACCGGTCATTTCGAGCTTAAAAAAAAATTGCAGGAAATCCATCATGACATGGTCCATGCCTCAAAAAAGGTTGTATTGCCAACATTCCTCAGGTATGCCGCAATTTTTATTGCCATTATTTCTATCGCGATAGTTACCTGGTACACCCTTGCCGATCAAAAAAATTACTCAAACTTATATGCCGATAATTTCGAACCTTATACAAATCTACTTACCGTAAAAGGCGAGAACAATAATGCCACACTGCAATCCCTTGTTAACACAGCTATGTATCAGTATGATTTGAAAAATTATGAGAATGCGAATAAATCTTTTAAAGAATTACTTATCTACAAGCAAAACAACGATACTATACTGTTTTATTTTGGGATAAGCTGCTTAGGTGCCGGCGAAACCCAGCAAGCAATTGACTTATTCGGCCAGTTACTCGAGCAAAAAGAAAGCCTTTTCTATCGCTTTGGACATGCAAAATGGTACCTCGCGCTTGCCTACCTGAAAGATGCTGGGGAATTACAAATATTAGATCTTCCTGAGAAATCAGTAAAGATTGACCATCGCTTAACACAGAGTAAAATACTGTTGGAAGAAATAATTTCAGAACAAGGTGATTATTCCGATAAGGCAAAAAAGATACTTCAGCAATTTAAATAACATTGTGTCAAAGCTGTAATTCAGAAAAAAATCAGATATATAAATAATCTTTGCTCTGTCAGCAACAGGAAGAATTTTATATTATTCGGTTTAATTATGATTAGCTTTGCTTTTCAATTTTTTGTTTATGGCAATAGCTGATATCCATCAAAAACTCGAACAACTAAAACCCGGTTTTAAGGGTGATATTTTTACCGGACATACCATGCGTGTGCTGTATGCTACCGATGCATCAGCATATCGTGAATTGCCGATAGCCGTAACTCGTCCAAAAGATAAGCAGGACATCAAGTTTTTGATCCGTTTTGCACAAGAAAACAAATGCTCGCTGATCCCCCGGACAGCAGGAACATCATTGGCCGGGCAGGTTGTGGGTGCCGGCATAGTTGTAGATGTATCAAAATATATGACCCGCATCCTTGAACTTAACGAAAATGAGCGTTGGGTCAGGGTTGAGTCAGGGGTAGTGCTGGATGAATTAAATAAGTTTCTTGCACCCAAAGGTCTCTTTTTTGGACCCGAAACATCCACCTCTAATCGATGTATGATGGGAGGGATGGTTGGAAACAATTCTTGTGGAGCACACTCTCTTGTATATGGAAGTACCCGCGACCACACCATTTCCCTAAAAACAATTTTGAGCGATGGTAGTGAGGCCGAATTTGGTCCTTTAAGTGAAACTGAATTCGACAAAAAATGTGAACTCGAAAACCTCGAGGGTGAGATATACAGGTATACTCAGAACCTCTTAAGCAAAGCTGATGTTCAAAAGGAAATAATCGAACAATTTCCCGATTCTTCAATTGAGCGACGCAATACGGGATATGCGCTCGATCTTTTAATGGGATCTACTCCATTTATCGATACCGAAGAAGAATTTAACTTTACTAAACTATTGGCGGGCTCAGAGGGAACACTGGCATTCACTACTGAAATAAAACTCAATTTGGTAGATCTGCCACCAAAAAACAAAGCACTGGTATGTGTACATATGAATTCGGTAATGGAGGCTTGTTATGCCAATTTGATTGCGCTTGACCACAAGCCCGCTTCCATTGAATTAATGGATAAGGCTGTGATGGATTTAACCAGGGCCAATCGAGCTCAAGCGAAAAACCGTTTTTTTGTGAAGGGGGATCCTGGAGCAATATTAATAGTAGAGTTTGCCGAACACGATAAGGCCAATATCCAACAAAAAGCTAAGGCTATGGAATCAGCCATGCGAAATGCTGGGTACGGCTTCCATTTTCCATTGGTCGAAGGGGCTGATATTTCGAAAGTTTGGAATCTTCGAAAGGCCGGGCTTGGTGTTTTATCGAATATGCCGGGCGATGCCAAGCCTGTTCCTGTCATCGAGGATACAGCCGTTAACCCCAAAGTTCTGCCTGATTATATCAGGGATTTCGACGTGATATTAGAACGGCTGGAATTGTCATGTATTTACTATGCACATATTGCAACAGGTGAATTGCACCTTCGCCCCGTCCTTAATCTGAAAGATAAAAAGGATACAGAACTATTCCGGATAATTGCACACGAGGTGGCAATGTTGGTGAAGAAATACCGTGGCTCGTTGAGTGGTGAACATGGCGATGGCCGTCTGCGTGGAGAATTCATTCCCTTGATGTTGGGTGAAAAGATTTATCAACACTGTAAAGATTTGAAAGATGTTTGGGACCCGAACCACATTTTCAATCCCAACAAAATTGTTGATACACCGGCCATGAATACCAGTCTTCGCTTTGCACCAGGACAGGAGACCAGGGAGATTGAAACTGTATTCGACTTTTCCAATTTAGGAGGCATAGTACGGGCGGCTGAAAAATGTAACGGATCGGGTGATTGCCGTAAGTCGGAAATCATTGGCGGAACCATGTGCCCCTCATTCATGGCCACCCGCGACGAAAATCATGTAACCCGGGCCCGTGCCAATATTCTGCGCGAATTTCTTACACAATCTGACAAGAAAAATCCCTTCGATCACAAGGAGATTTACGAGATAATGGATTTGTGTCTCTCATGTAAGGCTTGTAAATCGGAATGTCCGTCGAGTGTTGATGTGGCCAAACTTAAAGCCGAGTTCCTGCAGCACTATTACGATGCCAATGGAATTCCATTGCGATCGAGGTTAATTGCATATCTGCCAAGAATAAATAAGTTGGCTTCCATAGTACCAGGTCTAAGTAATTTCTTTATGGGCCAGGGTTGGATAACATCAATGCTTGGTTTCGAGAAAAAAAGGCAATTACCATCACTTTACAAAACTACACTGGCCAAATGGGCTAAAAAGAATAAGCAAGTCCAGGCCATTAGCAAGGGTAAAGTGTACCTTTTCAATGATGAGTTCACTAATTTTAATGATACCGAAATAGGCATTAAGACAATTCTTCTATTGAACAAGCTGGGTTACGAAGTTGTAATTCCAAACCATTTAGAGTCGGGGCGTACATTTTTGTCGAAGGGATTGCTTCGTTCAGCACAAAAGATAGCCCAACATAATGTAAGTTTACTTAAAGAAAAGATATCAGAAGAAACTCCGTTGGTTGGAATTGAACCATCGGCAATTCTTTCTTTCCGCGATGAATACCCTGAGTTGGTAGGCCAATCCTTAATACAAGATGCCGAAAAATTGGCAAACAATACATTGCTGATTGACGAGTTTCTTGTGCGAGAAATTGAAAAAGGCAATATCACAAAAGAGCAGTTCAGCACCGAAGAAAAGAAGATTAAACTCCACGGTCATTGTCAGCAAAAGTCTGTAACATCAACAGAGGCTACTAAAGAATTACTCTCATTCCCTGAGAATTATTCGGTCGAGGAAATCCCATCGGGTTGTTGTGGTATGGCCGGCTCTTTTGGTTACGAAAAAGAGCATTACGATATTTCGCAAAAAATTGGAGAATTGGTTCTGTTCTCATCAATCAGTGACACATCAGAAGAGACACTCATCTCTGCACCTGGCACATCTTGCCGCCACCAAATTTTTGATGGAACTGGAAGAGAAGCAATGCACCCGGTAGAAGTGTTGTGGGGAGCGATTAGGAAATAATTAATATAGCTTGAAGTTTTTTCGAAACAATGAAAGCCGTATATTTGAATATTTGCTGGAAAGAAATATGTAAAATGACACGACAAGAAATTCTTAACTTACTTCGGATTTATAAAAAGGAGAACTCTCATAAATATGGGATTACAAACATAGGTCTTATTGGATCTTATGCAAAGGATACTGCCAATGATTATAGTGATATTGATATTGTTATTGAGACTTCTGAACCGGATCCATTCAAAATTGTTCATATTAAGGAAGATTTAGAAAATCTTTTTCAAAAATCGGTAGATATTATTCGCAAGCGAGAATCGATTAATCCATTACTTAAGAAGCAAATTGCAGAACATGCAAGATACGTATAATATAGATTTGGTGACCGATATTTTAAATCAAATATTTGAAGCAAGTTTAACTGTAAGCTCGAGATTTGCCTCGATTAAATCTGCAAATGATTTTATTATATCACCTGCTGGATCAGAAAAGTTAGATTCGATATGTATGGTGTTAATTGCTATTGGAGAAGGTCTTAAGAATGTCGATAAGATTACGAACAAGAAATTACTTGCTAAATATCCTGAAGTTGATTGGAAAGGTGCTAAAGGAATGAGAGATATAATTTCTCATCATTATTTTGATATAGATGAAGAAGAAATCTTTTGGGTCTGTAAAAATCATATTCCAATTCTCTCCGAAACAATTGCAAGAATAATTAGTGATCTAAACGAATCTATCCATTTAGCTTAACAGTAAATAGTTATTAGGATATTTATCAAAAGTATATTATCCACTTCAACAATAAATGAAATCCTACTTCCCACAAATAAAAGCCCTTGTATTCGATATTGACGACACCTTATTCAGGCATGAGGGCTATTACACCCATTTGCGGTCGATGCTGGTAAAACGCTATGCAAAAGAGATGAACCAGCCGTACAATGAAACGGCAACACAGATTGAAAACCTCAGGAAAAGCCTTGGCAAGAATGGTGGGAAAGCCTCCTACACTTTTACTTTTAAACATCTTGGGATATCGGTATCCCGGCAAAGTCAGTGGAAAAATGAATTGTACAAGCCTGAGGATTATTTGTCGAGGGATGACCGTTTAATTGAGACTTGTGCACAACTCGCTAAAACCAATAAGATATTTGCCTTTACCAATAATTCAACCTTTATCGGATCAAAGACATTGGAGGTATTGGGGATCAGGGAATTCTTTACTGAGATTTGGAGCTCGGAATCGATTGGTGAACCCAAACCGTCGACAAAACCCTATCGGCTACTTTCCAGGAAATACAATATTCCCATACATGGAATTGTGGCCATTGGCGATCGCTACAATGTCGATCTCGAAGCTCCGATTGGTATAGGTTGCGCAGGAATTTTAGTAGAGTCGATGGAAGATGTGTATCTTTTATCTAAAATTTTATCACAATATTAATATCTCATAACTTTGGGTAGTCTCATTTACTAAAGAAATCATGGAAAAAAGAAAACTTTACAGGAAAAAACTAAAGTATTATATCACCGCCGTTCAGTTAGATCTTGATTTCGATGGATTTGAATACCAAAAATGGGGCAATACACAGAAAGCTAAAACAGGCGATTGGTTAGTCAATAATTTTGGTGATACCTATACCATCGACAAGGAGTATTTCAATTACAATTATGAGCTTGTTAGTCCCGGTGTCTTCAAAAAATTTGGAGAGATTTGGGCCGAAATTGCTTTAGATAAAGGAGCTATTCCTACAGAAGAAGGGACTACGGAATATGTTTCAGGTGATTATTTAGTTTTTGATCGTTCTGAGGGTGGTAAAGGTTATGCCGTAAAAAAAGCTGTTTTTGAAAGAATGTATGAGGAAATTAGCGATGATCATAATCTCACTATAGCGCAAAGGTCATTCGTTGATAACCGGATTAAGCCTTTGATTGAAGAATTTAAAGCCAAAGCCAGGAAAAATAAGAACCACTATTATACATGGCAGGTAGTTGCAATTGTTTCTGCGGCTTTTGTTCCGGTTATAAGCATTTTCGATAAGGTAAATTGGATAGTGGCCGCATTGGGTGCTATTTCGGCTATTGTTGCAGGTATGTTGAGCCTGTTTAAATTCCAGGAAAACTGGATAAGATATAGAAGCACTTACCAGGAATTGGAATCTCATTTATCCCAATTCATGGTTTCAACAGGAATCTACACAGATAAAAAGCAAGCCTTTCATCTATTGGCAGAAAATTGTGATAAAATTCTTAAAGCTGAAATTGGTCAATGGGCCGAATCGAGAAGGAAGGAAAAGGATGAGGATTAATTATTATAAATAAGTCGAGTTTAAAAAGGTAGATTTTCGCTCAAATCAAGGCGGAGATGATTTTTGACCTGCAGTTAACTTTCTGTTAATGAGGAGTCGAAAATTATCGACAACGCCGAGTTGAGCGATAAAGATGCTTTTTAGACCGGGCTCATAAATGTAAATTAAAACGGAATTTTGGAGCTTATGGAAACAATTAACACTCTTGAGTTAAGGGACCCATTAATTTATCCCGATGAGCAACTATTAAAAGCTGTACTTGGCCGGTCGTTCAATGCCTATTGCGAATTGCTAAAGCTTTTTGATGCCAACGAAATGACTTATGAATGGAGATATTACAATGATGGAAAAGCATGGTTGTGTAAAGTTCAGAAAAAGAAAAGAACAATCGTATGGATGTCGGCATGGAAGGGATTTATGAAAACCACCATATATTTTCCACTAAGGTTTTTAGATGATATTTTATCACTTAAAATAAAAGAGGATACGAAAAATGTGATTCGGGAAACCAAAAATGTTGGAAAATCAAAACCCTGTATATTTGAAATCAGAAATAAAACAATTTTAAAGGATTTCGATAGAGTGATGCAATTTAAAATTATGGCTATTTAGATACAATAAGTGTACATTAAACAGCAGATGTTTTTTTTCTTACGGTTAATCGATCAGGCAGTAACAACAGCTTCTGTGTCATACAAAGAATTTGTTGATCAAAATCACGGAAGATGATCGGATACTCCATTTAATATTATTTTATCAGAGATTTTTGTTTATTATCTTTACGTAATAAAAAAATGTTTAAAAAGGATAATCTGATCAATGGATTTATTTGTAAGGCAATTGAAAAGAAAAACATACACTTTATTGATATTTTTGGTGATTTGCCTATTAGTAGATCTTCCATTCTATACTTTTTCGCAAACTTCCACTGTTGCAAATAATGATATTGAAGAAATTTGGTCTCAGATCGAATCACAACTAAAAACGCACGAATCCGATACATCATATAGTTTTATATCCAGGTTAGTAAGTGAGCATTGCAACACTAATGTCGATTGCCAAATAATGATTTATCGGGAGATAGTCTATAAATTTGAGTGTTCTTTCAATCTTCCTGCAGCTATCTATGTGTCCGAAAAAATTGTAAAACTATCACATGGGGCTCATAACCTTGAAGTTGAGGGTGAAGCATACTGGAATCTGAGTCGGTTTTATGGAGCACTGGGAAATGAACAATTGTCGGTAATTTGCAATGAAAAGGCCCTGAAAATATACGAAAAAACAGGCAATCAGCATTCACTTATCATTGCACAGATGATCAAATTGGAGTACAGCCTATCAATTGGGCAAGTGGAGAATGTTTTTCAAAAGATGGATTCTTTATTGGCTTCGGCTGTAGTA
Organism: uncultured Bacteroidales bacterium; assembly: GCA_964388245.1. Taxonomy (GTDB): domain Bacteria; phylum Bacteroidota; class Bacteroidia; order Bacteroidales; family M50B96; genus JAIOYV01. The sequence continues at coordinate 3,324 of CAYLZH010000007.1, read as the reverse complement.
ATAGGTGATACCCAGGTTGTGCAATACCTGACCGTTCGCATGGTAGATTTGAAAATAATGGCCGGCCGGTACGAAGAAGCCGCCAATCATATTTCATACCTCGAAAATCTTCCAGTGTCTGATCCAATCCAACATAAAGAATATGGTTTCCTGATAAATGCGGCCTACGGCCGTGCTAAATTGGCACTTGCAGAGAATAATCTCATTAAAGCAGAACCGTTTTTGCAAAAGACACTTGAGCTTAGTGAAGCAGCACCTGACCAATGGATTGAAATTAGTGTCCTTCAAAAGCTATCTGAATTAGAATGGGAGCGAGGAAATACTGCCCTGGCAAAAGCCTATCTCGAAAAAGCTCAGAGAAAAGCTGAGATTTTGAAACTTGATGATTTATTGACCCCTATCTTTAGTATGAAGGCCAGTATAGCAGAGGCTGAAGGCCGCTTTGAAGAAGCACTCGGCTTTACAAGGAAAATGTATTCTCACCATGAAAATTTCGATCGTAAAAAGGAAGGTTTTGACTTGCAAAGATATTTCCTCCAACTAGAAAAAGATCAGTTGTGGTTGGATAGAGAAAATCAGAACATTGAGTTAAAGTTGAAAAAGATTGAGTTAAGGAATACAATAGTTATTGTAATATTAATTTTTTTATTGGCCTCTGGCCTTGCCATTGGATTATATAAGCAGCGAAAAGGAAAAAAAGAACTGTCTTCCCAAAATGCCCTCATCCATCAGCAAGCTGAGAAGTTGGAAAGCCTCGATCGGGCAAAATCAAGATTCTATGCCAATGTAAGCCATGAATTGCGTACCCCCCTTTCACTTATTGTAGGTCCTCTAAGCACTTTTGCCAAAGAAATTCAATTAACCGATCGGAAATCAAAACTACTTGACATAGCTACCCAAAACACAAAAATCCTGGAAGATTTGATCAATGAAATCCTCGATTTAACAAAGTTGGATATAGGAAAAATGGAGCTGAATGAAAAACCCACTCATGTGAATGCCTTATTCCAAGGGTATTGCGCTCATTTTGAATCTCTGGCTATGCAAAAAAAAGTTGATTTTGAAGTGGCAGTAGCCATAAACGAGGATCGGTTTTTTAATATCGACCAGGAAAAATTTCGTCAGATCCTTTACAACTTACTGTTCAATGCTTTTAAATTTACTAATGAAGGGGACCGGGTTGAAGCCTATATATCTGAGAATATTGGCCATTTGCAACTCAGGATTACTGATACCGGCCCAGGAATTCACCCTGAAGATTTACCACACTTGTTCGATCGCTATTATCAAACAAATCGTCCTGAGAAACCTGCCGAAGGAGGTACGGGTATTGGTCTCGCCCTCTGTTATGAATATGCCCGTCTTTTGGGTGGAAAGATAGAAGTCGATAGTACATTGGGGAAAGGATCGACATTTCGTGTTGAATTTCCGGTTTCCTCTGTTGAGGCTCATCACCTGGAAAAGTTTACTGAAATTGAACAAAAGGATCAGGAGTATGAAGAAATAAGAAAAAACAGTCACGGTAGCAACCAGGATGATATTGATACAGTTCTTATCGATAATACATATATTAGTTCAAAACCTACCGTGCTGGTGGTTGAAGACAATCCCAAGCAACAAGAATATCTGAATTTGATACTTGCAGAAAAATACAACATTGTTGCGGCTTTAAATGGCAAGATTGCAATTGACTACCTGATGTCGGATAACAAATGCCAATTGATCCTCAGCGACCTGATGATGCCAGTAATGGATGGGTGCCAACTGCTCGAAAAAGTGAAGTCAGAAGATACACTGTGGCATATTCCTGTTATCATGCTTTCCGGACGGGCTGATGTAGGAAGTAAATTGAACGCTCTTCGAATTGGTGTCGACGACTATTTGATAAAACCTTACAATGAAGATGAATTGTTGGTGCGAATAGATAATTTATTGACTAATCAGGCAGCAAGAAACATTGTGGATGATACCAAAACAGATTCTTTAAGAACCACTTCTACTTTTTCAAAATCAGATTTGGATTGGTTGAAAACTTTCGAAGATTATATTAGAGAGCATCTGAGCGAAAATACGCTTTCTGTTCCAACCCTCGCATCGGAATTTGCCATGAGCGAATCATCCCTGCTTCGTCAGCTAAAACGTCTTACAGGATTGACACCGGCTAAATACCTACAGGAAATGCGTCTCGACAAAGCCCGCCATCTTCTTGAAAACCGCATTTACTCGTCTATTGCTAAGGTAACCTATGAGGTAGGATACAACGATGTCCGTTCCTTTTCACGAAGCTTCAAACAACGGTTTGGAAAATCGCCTTCCAATTTTATCAGTTAAACCTATCATACTTTTGGTAAGGTTTTAAAAGTAATTTTTCTGAATTGATTACACAATTTCGAAACATTCCCTTTGTGATTATGACAGTTTAACATGTCCTAAAAACATCACTTTACCCGGGTTTACTTCCATACTATCATTTTCCTCTTTTCAGCTCCTCAAATCAAATTGACGGAAATTGGTAGGAACTTGACGAAAAATGACCCCCTTGTGACGAATTGTGAAACCAAGTTGACGATTCTTGACCACACTAATAAGTTTACTTTACAACAAGATTTACATGATTGATTAGTAGCAATATAGTGCCTAATAATTATTGAAATTAAATATGACGAAATTATAAAATGATAAAAATTAAAAATTTTAAGAGATGAGAATGATACGACTATTATTTTATGCGTTAATTCTACAATTAACACCTTTTAACAGCCTGCAATCCTGGGCCACAGCTTTTATGTCTTTACCCCATCAAATTAATCAAGCAGATAAAACAACTCTTGACTGTTTTGTATTGGGTGATGAGGTCTTTTTCTGGATACCTGATGAAATATGGTCTGGTGCAGAAAAACCATCTCAAGATGTAAGATTGGTTGAGGCCCTCGGCGAAACATTTGTGAACTGTTTAGAAGCTAAAAATCCTAATCTTTTACTTTGTTACAAATTTTTCCTCGATAACACTTTTTACATTACAGAGTCAGATAATGGTAAAGTGGGTTATTTGAACTCACTAAATTCTCTTCCTATCAATCCAGGCACTGATCTAAAAAGTATAAATGTGCTGAAATTTAATTTGAATCTCAGCTTTGATAAAGAGACTCGCTATCAGATGGCCGAATCGAATCAAATGATTGTTTTTCACTCAGGTGCAAATTTGAATTCAATGTTTACCAGCTATCGCAGAGATTTGGGATTGACAACTAAAAGTGTAAATAAATAATAGCACACTCATCCGAAAGTTTAAATTTTAAAAGCCTGAAGAATCCGATATTTTTG
>CAYLZH010000006.1:36915-51940 GCA_964388245.1 uncultured Bacteroidales bacterium | reverse complement strand
TTTTTTTACCGTTATTATCAAATCTTATTTTAATTACATTTGACATCAAATCAAATTATAAAAGAATCAGGTTCTATGGCGAAACTGACTGAAATATTACAGCAGCCAGAAGGGCGAAGGCTTGAGTTTAAAGCAGAACTACCTTCAAATGCAGACCTGGCCAAAACGATTGTTAGTTTTGCTAATGATGCAGGAGGAGAGTTTTATCTTGGCATTCAGGACAATCCCCGTAAGGTAATCGGATTAGAGGAAGATAGTTTGATCAAACTTGTGGGAAAAATAAGCAATATTGTACATGACCAATGTTCTCCAACTATTTTCCCGGAAATTTCTTTTCTCAATCATGAAGGTAAATACATTATTAAAACCCAAATTTATAAAGGAAGCACCCCTCCATATTATTTAAAAAGAAAGGGTGAGAAGGAAGGAACTTATGTTCGAGTTGGGTCATCCAGTCGCCAAACATCAAAAGAAATAATTGCCGAACTTGAAAGGCAAAAGCAAAATATTTCATTTGATAGTGAATTAATATTTAACAAATCGGTAAAAGAAATAAATTTCAAATCATTTAGTGAGCTTTTTTCTGAAAAAACAGACCAAGAGCTGACGAAACAAGTATTATCAAAACTTGACTTGTATAAGAAAGAACAAGGACAGGAACTGCCAACGAAAGCATTGATTTTGCTCTCTGATGATCAAGTTAGGAAACAGCTGTTTCCTTATGCAAAAGTGGAATGCGCCCGGTTTAAGGGTGTCGTGCCGGGCAACTTTATTGATCAAAAAACAATCGACGCGAACGTAAGTCAACAAGCAGAACAAGCCTACCAGTTTGTTTTACGGCATATCTCACAAAGCTCAACCGATTATACAGGAGTATATCGTAATGACAGATGGGAATACCCGATAATTGCAATTCGTGAAGTCATTAGAAATGCAGTTATTCATAGGGATTATTCAATGACCGGTAGGGATATAAAAATTGCTGTTTTTGATGACAAGATAGAAATTACTAGTCCTGGAAAATTAATGCCATCGGTTGATTTCAATGATATGGAATCTGGCCAATCAGATATACGGAACCGGATTTTAGCACCTGTATTTAAACATCTCGGCATAATAGAACAATGGGGCAATGGATTAAGACTTATTGCAGAAGAACTGCAAGCATATCCTGAGATAGAACTTGCATGGAAAGAGCCAGGTGTTGCATTAAGAATATCATTTACTAATAAGAACTATCAACAACAGCATGATCTGCAGCACGAGTTACAGCACGAGTTACAGCACGAGTTACAGCATGATCTGCAGCACGAGTTACAGCACGAGTTACAGCACGAGTCTCTTTATAGTAAAGCATTAAGAATAATCGCAAGTAAAACATCTTCTACATCAGAAATATCTTTAGCTCTTGGGCAAAAATCAATATCTGGTCAATTAAAGAAAATAATTGCAAAGCTAAGAAAGGACAAACTCGTGGAATGGACCGAATCCGATGAACAAAGCTCTAGGCAAAAATATAGGATAACCCAAAAGGGTGTTGTTTTTGTACAAATACTGAATAAAGAAATTATCATTTGAACCTTGCTGAACAAGCCTGATATTATCGGGGACACACAAAGCAACATTGAGAGCTGGTACTATAAATTTGTAAAGGCACGGACACTAAACTTAGCGGAGCGGGGGGGCTGAAAAAGAAATTTTGAATAATAAAAACTACCAATAATACCATGTGTGAGGACCTGCGCAGCAGCCATTAGAGTACAGGGGCTAAAGTCTGTACTATTCTGCATTGCTCAATGGAATGCCATTTTCAATAATCAAAAAAAAATCCTACTTTTACTCCTTCCAAACTGCTTATAAAGATGAAGTTGAAAATACGATTGATCTTATTCATTTTATGTCTTGGAACTACCTCTTCGGTTATTGCCCAACCATATCTCAATAAACCATACCTCGATAAAAATAAGGAAAGCAATTTCAACTTTTATGATGTGCAACGGGCATTTTATGAATGGGAAAAAGAACCATTAAACACTGATATAAAAGGGAAGAAGCGTTTCAAGCGATGGGAATGGTTCTACGAAAACCGGGTTTACCCAACAGGCTTAATGCCCGACGAAAACATCAACTTTTTAGAATGGCAGCAATTACATAAATATTTAAGCTCAACACATACAAAGGCGTCCCGTTATAATGCCAACTGGGTATCGCTTGCACCAAACCAAATTCCTGAACCCAGTGATGAATTTACAATAACCGGCACAGGCAGGATCAATTGCATCGAATTTCACCCCACAAATCCCGATATACTTTGGATTGGTGCATCACAAGGAGGCATATGGAAAACTACAGACAATGGGCAGTCCTGGGTATGCCTTACCAATGATATGCCATTGAACAGGATTTCGCATATTGCAGTTGATCCTAACCATCCTGACACTTTATACATTGCGTCGGGCGATGTACGCTATTTCGGTTTAAACGTCGTTGCTTACGGACATACAAGACACTATGAAATGGGCATTTTTAAAACTACTGATGGCGGTCAAAACTGGATGCCATTAGGCCTCGATATCGAACTAAGTGATGGAGATATGGGCTTACTTAGCCGGATATTTGTAAACCCTGCTAATTCCGAAGAATTGATTGTAGCAGGAATACCAGGCATCTATAAATCGACAGATGGAGGAACAACCTGGACTCAAGTGTATAGCGATATGGTTATTGACCTTGATAAAAATCCGGGCAATCCACAGACATTATTTGCCACCGGTTTGTATATACCCAATATTGGAGGCAGCAACAAAATCTTACGCAGTTATGATTTTGGTACAAGCTGGGATACATTGAACACCAGTGTAATCCCTGAACAGAATCATATCCTACGCACAGAATTATCCATTGCACCCTCTGACACAAATATTATATATGCTTTAAGTTGTGGTTTGAACGAAGGCTTTTATGCCCTCTTTAAATCAATTGATGCCGGCGACAATTGGTTTGCAATGGCAGCACGCGACACCAACGATTTTCCAGGTGCAGCAAAAGCACCAAACATGCTGGGCTGGTATGATGGAGGCTATTTCAATAATCCGCTTATCCCGCCTGACGAAGGAGGGCAGGGAACTTACGACCTGAGCCTAATTGTAAATCCTGCCGATCCTGATAAAATCTATTCAGGAGGGATAAACATGTGGGCTTCTGAAGATGGTGGAGCAAGCTGGAATGTTCTTTCATATTGGGTTGCAGCATTAGGTCCCAGCCTGCATGCCGATCAGCATTATTCTGTTCGGAATCCTCTTAATGGGAGTTATTATCAAAGTTGCGACGGGGGAATTTACAAAACAAATGAATTGAAAACCGGTTACCTTGATTCAGTCTTAGCATGCTTTGATATATTCACCATGGAGTTAATTCCGGGATGTTATACATTACCTACCAACTGGACTAATATTAGTCATGGTCTTCATATCACGGAATATTACAGGTTGGGATTGTGTAAAACCGATCCGAATATAATAATTGGTGGCACACAGGACAACGGTACTTTTATGTACCGTAACGGAATATGGAAACACGTTTACGGAGGTGATGGAATGGAAGCTATGGTACACCATACAAATCCCGATATTATTTATGCTACAACACAAAGAGGAGGGCTAAACCGGTCGACCGATGGGGGACTTAGCTTTGATATTGATCTTGAGTCACCAATTTCGAATGCCGGTGAGATTGCATTTTGGGTTACACCCTATAAAATGCATCCTGAGATTCCGGAAATTATTTTTGCCGGTTTTCAGAATATATGGAAAAGTACTGACAGCGGATACAACTGGGAAAAAATAAGTGATATCGGCGTTGCCGGATCGTCCGGTTCTGCCACACTAAATGTACTTGAAATTGCACCATCGAATCCCGACTTTATCTATGCGGCCCGGCCTGGCGCATTATTCCTTTCGAAAAACGGTGGCCTGAGCTGGGAAAATATCGCAACCGGTCTTCCAGTTAGCAGCCTTGTTATCATGTCACTTTGCATTGCTGATAAAAATCCCGAAGATATCTGGGTCTCTCTTAATGGATACTCCAATGGCGAAAAAGTTTATCATTCAACTGATGCAGGACAAAACTGGGAAAACATTTCAGGTTTCCTTCCTAATGTTGCAGCAAACACGCTGGCATACCAGGTAGGCACAATTAACGGTGTTGAACATGCTCTTTATGTTGGTACTGACATCGGAATTTTCTATACCAACGATTCCATCCAGCAAACAAATGAAAAGTGGCTTTATTACTCTGACGGATTACCAAATGTGGTTGTTAACGAACTCGAAATTCAGTATAGCTCACAAAAAATCTATGCAGCCACATACGGAAGAGGATTATGGGAATCGAACCTGTTTTCTCCAAGTGTTATAGAAGGGATCGATCCGGTTGATGAAAGCGACTTTGTTTTAACAGTTCATCCCAATCCTACACTGGATAATTTCTCGATTACCCTTGGAGGTATCGGATATCATGATATTGTTATTGACCTGTTCAGTCTTGATGGAAGAAAATTAATCCATAAGAAAGCGAAGGAATATGGAACATTCAGCATTAATGTGGATATTGATTTTCTCGATCCGGCGGTTTATCTACTTCATATCAGGATTGGAAACAGCGACTTCTCACAACGGATTGTTAAGTTAGCCAATTAGCCAGTTTCTATGCGATCAATCATTGCCGTAATTTTATTTTCTTGTTGTCTATGGTTAAAACCACCTGTCGAATTAATCGGAGCGAAAGAGCAGAAGTGGGTTTCAGGAGTTCCCGATGGAGGATCATCTACACGATATTCTTTGATAGTAGTGGCAAACCGGTCATCCGAGAAACTAAAATTCACAAAGCTTGTGGTAGGCCAAATTTCGCTTGATGTGCAAGTATGGCATAAAAGTAACCTGACAACCCAATCTGACAAATTCGAAAAAGGAGACACCTTGCTAATAGTTGCTCAGCTATCTGAACACCATGAAAAACAAACACAAAAGAGGCTTAAATCCTCAATAATAAGTAAAGAGAATAGCAAAGAGATATCACAAGCCAACACAGAAAAAAGCGGAAATTCCAGTCAATGTAAAGGATTGGCTCATCTTTCTTACACAATTAAACAAAGGGAAAAAACCTTGTGCATTAAATCATTTGAAAAACTAACGAACCAATACATGCCGTAATAATTTCAATCAGGAATAATAAAAAAATAAGCCTTTTTTTGAACAATACCTGTCAAAATGTTGTAAATTTATCCTTGAAAACTATTTAAACCTAAAGCTATGTTACCTAAATTCTTATTCGCCGACAACTCGCAGGAAGCCCCTGAAAGTATTTTTGTGGTTCATACCGAATCGCCCCAATGTATTTTTGAATGTCCGATCGATGAGGATTTTTATGACAATCACACAATACATTGGATTGATCCACAACCAGAAAACGGCCTAATAATGGAAAACCTGATAAATCAGGCCGAAAAATTTTTAGATGCAGAACTTGAAAACCAGGAAGATCTGTACGATGAAGATTTCGATGAATGAAAGGTTTAACCAAGTAACGTTTGCGTAAATCTTCAACTAATATCAAATATTTACTTCTATTTATTAAATTGTTGGCTCTGCTAATTAATTCAACTTTCCTGTGTTCTTATTTTTATCGGTAATCGCGATCCATCACTAACCAATAAAAATAAGTCTAATTTTCGTTTTGTTTTATTTATTTTGATGATTGATAATGAACCAAAACTGATGAATTCAGGGATTAAACATTTAAGTTAGTATTGATGAATGGCCAGCCCGATTTTGCGGATGTAATTCTACCCCTCCCCCTGGACGGCAGTTTTACATTTCTCGTACCCGGCAAACTTATTGATTGGGCAGAAGTGGGTAAGCGTGTTATCGTTCAATTTGGCAGAAAAAAAATCTATACCGGAATAATTATCAAACTCCACAACACCGCACCTGAAAATTACCAGGTAAAGGAAATCATCGATATTCTCGACAGCAAACCATTGGTTAATAACATCCAGTTGGAGTTGTGGCATTGGATTGCAAACTATTATCTTTGTTCTGATGGCGAAGTACTAAGGGCTGCACTGCCATCGGGTTTAAGCCTCGAATCGGAAACAACAGTTCGGCTCGAAAGTAATGAAATTGATATATCCGGTCTTTCTCAGCGCGAAACAATAGTTATCGCTAATCTGAAAACCCACTCTGTTCTAAATATCAGCAAAATAAACGAACTGCTTGGTTTAAAGAATTCCATTCCGGTAGTTAAAGGATTAATTGAGAAGAAAGCTGTTTGTGTTGAAGAGAAATTGGTCGAACGGTTTAAAGAAAGAACTGAGACTATTGTGCATATTTCGCCGGAGTATAACAATGAATCAGCAATAAATGAGATTCTTGATAAACTATCGCGGGCACCAAATCAGCACAAACTGGTCATGACCTTTCTTCATGAATCATCACTTTTTTCAGACAAGGAAACAAAACCGATCAGTCGAAAACAGCTTCTAAGATTATCAGGCTCGACTCATTCAACCTTAAATGCTCTGGTAAAAAAGGGTATTTTTCAATTATCAGCAGAAAAGGTAAGCAGGTTAAATTTCAATGCTTCAGGAATAAGTGAGTTTAAACAACTGACAGATATTCAACAAGCTGCAATTGAAAGTCTGAAAGAGGGATTCCGTTCAAATCTTGTTGGTTTATTACACGGAGTTACGTCGAGCGGCAAAACCGAAATCTACATTCACCTAATCGATGAATATATTAGCATGGGCAAGCAGGTTCTTTATTTGCTTCCCGAAATTGCACTCACTACACAAATTATTAACCGTTTACATTTAGTTTTTGGGAATAAAGCAGGTGTATACCATTCGCGCTTTACAAATGCTGAACAGGTAGAAATCTGGTTCAATATTCTGGATGCCGGGGCTGAAAATTCATACAAACTTATTCTGGGTACGCGTAGTGCATTGTTCCTTCCTTTTTCGAACCTGGGGCTTATTATTATCGATGAAGAGCATGAAAACAGTTTCAAACAACATTCACCGGCTCCGCGTTACAATGCCCGCGATACTGCAATTGTACTCGCGAAAATGCATGGAGCACAGGTTGTACTTGGCACTGCAACTCCATCAATCGAAAGTTATTTTGGTGCAAAATTAGGGAGATATCACCTTGTTGAAATGTATACCCGGTACAGTGGAATAAAGTTACCTGCTATTGAAGTAATCGACATAAAAACTGCACGGCGGAAAAAACAAATGAAATCGATTTTTTCGCCTCAATTGATTGAATCAATCTCAGAATCATTAGAAACCGGTAAGCAGGTTATCCTTTTTCAGAACCGACGGGGTTTTGCACCTTATATCGAATGCAACACATGCAACTGGGTGCCCCGGTGTAATCATTGTGATGTTAGCTTAACCTACCACAAATTCACCAGTTACCTTAATTGCCATTATTGTGGGCATTCCATTCAGGTACCACAATCCTGTCCGGCCTGTGGCAATGAAAAAATTCTAACCCGGGGATTTGGGACAGAAAAAGTAGAAGACGAAATAGCTTTGTTTTTTCCCGGCGCCCGTATAAAACGAATGGACCTCGATTCAACACGAACAAAGAATTCATACCATAAAATTATTGCTGATTTTGAGCATGGCGAAATTGACATCCTGGTTGGTACTCAGATGATCTCAAAGGGACTCGATTTCGACAATGTTAGCCTTGTTGGAATTTTGAACGCCGACAGCATGATGAATTTTCCTGATTTCAGGGCACTCGAGCGCAGCTACCAGATGATGTCGCAGGTAAGCGGCCGGGCAGGCAGGAAAAACAAACGGGGAAAGGTAATTATCCAAACCTCCGATCCTGATCATCCAATAATAAACGATGTTGTGGCCAATGATTATCTCAGCATGTTCCGGTCTCAAACTGCTGAACGGAAAATGTTTAACTATCCACCATTTGTCAGATTAATACAATTATCGGTCAGGCATCGCGATATCGAACAGGTCAATAAAACCGCCGATGCATTGGCAATTAAACTCAGGCCCATTTTCAGAAATTTTCTTTTGGGCCCTGAGTTTCCTGTCGTACGACGAATTCAAAATCAATATCATAAAAACCTGCTTGTTAAGATCAAAAAAGATAAAGCATCGGCCACAAACAGGAATTTTATTAAACAGAGCTGCACAGAAATTCTGTCGAATCCATATCACAGGTCTGCACAAATTGTAATTAATGTCGATCCATTGTAGACTTAACTTTTGATAATTCAATATAAAAAGCTACATCCATTTTCGTTGATTTGATTCTGCAGAATACAACAGGAAATTGTTAAGTTCGAAGGCAAGTGTACTATCTATATATGGAATTACTAAGACCTTACCTCCTGCCGTATAAATATTTAGCGTTGCCAGGTTTCTACGCCGCTGAAAAATTGTCTGTTTGTAATTTACACTTTGCACTTTAAAATTAAACATCCGTGAAAACTTTTGGCCAACGGAACCTGAGGAGGTTTCTAAAATATCCTTACTGATTCTGAAATACCTCTTTTTATATGCTAAAAAACTGATCATTGCACTTATTATCAACCAAAGAAAAGCAATCGAAAATATGGTCCAGTTTAACCACCAGATTACCATAGCTATTGAGGATGGTATAATACCAACAAATAACCACAGGCGAATCCCATAATTGTAATGGCTATGGTGCATATGCCATTGTTGTTGATTAACCGATGGAAAAATTTCGATGTTCACGGCCTCAAGATTACTGCTGCTACAACCCGGAATATCAATTGCCTTCTTGCTATTTTCTGCAGCACTGCTTGCCTGGGCCAGATTAAGTGTTACAAAATCGAGGAGCTTCCGTAAAGGATTAGTTCGCCAACTAAGCACCTGAACTTTTGAGAATGGCAGGCTTACTGTTTTTTTATTCAATAAGCCGGATTGAACCTGAAACTTATCTCCATCGCGGAAAAATCTGAGATTATAAAACCGAAGAAAAATACTAAGCAGAGAATACGCAAGTCCAATTACCAGCACTGTTATGATCAACATTGCATACACAATTATATTAGAAGAAAAAAGAAAGTCCTGTGCCTGCTCAACAGTTTGCTCATAAGCTGAAGTAAAATAATCATTTAACCGGTCGATTATTCCGGCAACAAAAGCCAATATTATCAAAACACTTTTAATATGGTTCTCACTTAATCCTATCTTAAAAAGATCAGCAAAACCGAGTTTAAGAATCAACTTTCGATCATCTCCTACCCCACTTTCAATTATATCATCTCCTTCTGATTTGATATTTATTTTTAAAAGATCTTCAAGTGCATTTGCCGTAGGTTTATCCAGGGCTACTATTTTGAGCTCCTTGTTTGACGCACCGGCTGTATCGAATTCCACACTAACCACGTCGAGCCATTGCTGGAAAATATTTTGCTTGCTGTTGATTGTTTGAATCCTGCCAATAGGGATGCTTAGGTTTACCTTTTTTAAATACCCTTTTGATACCTTAAACTCCTCATCTTCGATATAAAAATAAAACTTGAGATAGGAAAAAAGCGCATGTAAAAACAGAAGCAGTACAATGAGGCCAAGAATGGCAATTAGAAAAATTGTCTTTTTAGTTGAAAATCCTGATCCTTGTATAAAAAAAGCAACTATAGCTGGCCAACCAATTTTAAACAACTTCCTGGCAGATAATAAAAAGTAAAGAATTATGCCTTTGGCCGATTGTCGTTGTGGAACCGAAAAATTGCTATTATTCATGCTTACTGATAGTTTTACCCAGAAAGTCCTTGATCGAAACAGCCTCATCTTCAGTAAGGCCGGGTATTGACAAATCACTGGTACTTCCACCGGCAGTATAAATTTTTAGTCTGCTAATATGAAGCAAGCGTGAAAGAAAACTCTGCCGTACCTCGCTGTGCTGAATCCTGTTAATGGGAATGCTGGTGATTTTTCGTGTAAGAATACCTGTCCTGAAAATAATATCATGTTGCCGCAATGCATAACCCTTTAACGGAAATCCCTTTACGATTACGATAATCCGAAGGATCAGGAATAAAGCCAGTGCGGAATATACAATAATTCTAAGGGTATACGGTAGTCTGTATTCAGAATAAAGTAAAACATATGTCGTGAATAATGCAGCAGTAATAATAATGAATATGGAGAATTGAATTATTTGCAAATACTTGTATGACTTCTGTAGCGGACTATAGCCTATCTCCTCCACTTTCGGTAGATTATCGGTATTAATTTGTTGATTTTCAAACAGCATAATCTTTTATTGTTTTTAAATAATTCGGAATTTTCCGGGTCTTAATCGTATATCATACATTCATTTCGCAATGTCAAAAGTAATATTTTCTGTAATATTAGGCTTGCCTTTCATCCTTTCAAATTGAGGAGATTACCTATCTTTGACCAAATTTTTTCAGCATGAATTTACAAGATCAGATTAAACAATCAGTAATATCGGCTATCCGCGATTTATATGGCCACGAAGCACCTGAGAAACAAATTCAGCTTCAGGAAACAAGAAAGGATTTTGATGGGGATTTTACAATTGTTGTTTTTCCGTTTTTAAGATTCTCGAAAAAATCGCCAGAACAAACTGCCAACGAAATAGGCTCATATCTGAAGCAAAATCTAAAATCAATCGATTCGTTCAATGTGATAAAAGGCTTTTTGAATTTATCGGTCGAACCGGGTTATTGGCTTGATTTTATTAACCAGAATTTTAATAATCCTGAATTTGGATTAACTTCTGAGAAAGATGATGCAGAAAAGATTATGGTAGAATTCTCATCACCGAACACCAACAAGCCACTTCATTTAGGCCATATCCGGAATATTCTACTGGGTGACTCGGTGTCGCGGATACTAAAAGCAAACGGTAGCAAAGTTTACAAAGTTAATCTGGTTAATGACAGGGGAATCCACATTTGTAAATCGATGATTGCCTGGCAGAAATGGGGAAATGAATCAACTCCCGGAAGTACCGGCGAAAAGGGCGATAAATTCGTAGGCGACTATTATATCCGTTTCGATCAGGAATACAAACAGCAGGTAGCGGAATTAATTGAAAATGGCACAAACGAAAAAATTGCCGGAGAGCAGGCACCGCTTCTTCTTGAGGCACGTGAAATGCTGCGGAATTGGGAGGCAGGCCACCATGATACAAGGGAACTTTGGGCACGTATGAACAACTGGGTATATAGCGGTTTCGATGCTACCTATACAAAAATGGGAATCGAGTTTGATAAAATTTATTACGAATCGGATACATATAAGCTGGGAAAAAAAATAGTACTTAATGGCCTTGAAAAGTCTCTGTTAAACGAAAAGGAAGATGGTTCTGTCTGGGCAGACCTGACAGGTAAAGGACTTGATGAGAAGATTTTACTACGATCTGATGGCACATCAGTATACATGACACAGGATATTGGAACAGCTCATCAGCGTTTTTCTGAATATGATATCGATAAGCATGTTTATGTTGTAGGAAATGAACAGAACTATCATTTCCAGGTGCTTAAAATTGTATTGCAAAAATTAGGATTCGATTGGGCCAATGCACTTTATCATTTATCGTATGGCATGGTTGAGCTGCCCTCGGGTAAAATGAAATCGCGCGAAGGTACTGTTGTTGATGCTGATGACCTTATTGATGAAATGCATAAAACAGCAAGGGCAATATCGAAACAGCAAGGCAAACTCGAAAAGTTCACCAAAAATGAAGTAGATGAAATTCTTAAAACAATTGCATTGGGCGCATTAAAATTCTTTATCCTTAAGGTCGATCCTAAAAAAAGTATGACCTTTTTTCCTGAAGAATCCATCGATTTTAATGGCAATACAGGCCCGTTTGTTCAATACTCTTATGCGCGTATCCAGTCTGTTTTCAGAAAAGCATATGATCGCAATATTGCAATACCAACATCGTTGCCTGCTGATTGTACATTCAGCAAAACCGAGCTTAATCTCTTAAAAACGAATTATGCATTCGATGGAATTATAAAAGAAGCTGCTGACAATCTTAGTCCTGCAATAATTGCAAATTTTGTATACGATCTTGCCAAAGAATACAATCAGTTTTATCACGAACTGCAAATTTTGGCCGAAGAAGATACCAACAAAAGAAATTTACGATTGATGCTCTCGATGTTTACAGGTAACACAATTAAGTCGGCAATGGATTTATTAGGAATCGAAGTCCCGGTTGCTATGTAGTCGGCCCCTGTTTTGTTTTAGGTCAGCCTTTTTTCAGGTGTTTCAAAGCTTTGTCGATCCTTTTCTTAATCTTTTTATAGCTCTTGGGAGGCCCAAGTGATAAGGCTTTATTGTCGATATAGATACATTCATTATACCCCCATTCGTTTTGAACATTTTCAGTTGATGTATCAAATACTTCAAAGCTTACATTTTCACCAACCTCCCCGGCAGCTTTTTTTGCACGCTCGAAAGTAATATTCTGAGCAGGGCACCAACCTTGGTTGAAACAACATATGCGGACCTTACCGGTTATTTTTTCGGGTTTCCGGTTTGGCTGCCTGAACACAGGCGGTGTAGCATCGTCGACAAATCTTTTCCACACCAATGTTTGCAAACCAACACGCTGGGCTTTCAGATATCCGTTTTTCCTGTACCACGATGCCTTCATCCACACGGGAATAGATAAGCCCCATGCAGCCATTCCTTTGGCTCCGAGTTGCCAGGCATCCTCCTCGGCAGCTTTTAGCAGTGCTTTACCAACTCCTTTTTTCTGCCGGTTGCCAACTCCTTTTTTCTTATAACCATGCACCCAAATGCATAAAATGGCATATAAGCCGTCCCCCTCGATAAATGATTTTTCCACAGGAATATATTGGATCATTCCAATTGCCTTATCCTTATTATCAATGGCCAATTTTACACGTAAGCCTTCATCTTTCATTTTTTCGTACCACTCCCTCTTTCGATTTCCGCTTTCTTTCATCTCATCCGACCATTCTTCGAGGCAATATAAATAACTTTCAAGGTACCTTTTTTCAAGATCGATAATTCTCATAGCCTGTTATTTCAATTCAGCACTAATTTAGAAAAAATCCAATGTTTTTACAACAAACTGGAAATAGAAACAACAAGAAAAATGAGGTTTTATTCCTGCTATGATATTAGCTGCATTATATTGTGAACACTTCCAATTTTGGTTTGTTTTTTTTTTGAAACAAGTTGAACTAATTTCTAAACATAGTATAATTGTTAGTTGAAATAAATATTACTGTAATGGCTAACAAGAACCTGCTATTAGTTTGATGATCAGGTGAAACTGGTTACAATAGCAATTGATTTAAATAGAAGAAAATGGGAAAAGTTGAAGTATATCTTCCGCCAATGGGAGAAGGAATAATAGAAGCAAACATAACAAAATGGTTGAAAAGTGTAGGCGATAAGGTCGAAGAGGATGAATCGATAGTAGAAGTTGCCACAGATAAGGTAGATTCGGAAATACCTTCACCGGCCGATGGAGTTTTGGCAAAAGTCTTTTTCAACGAGGGCGATTCCCCAAAAGTAGGCGATGTTATTGCAATTATCGCATCGGAGGGTGATAGTTTAAATGAGGAGGATGTGAAACAATCCGTTCAGGAACCAGAACTACAAACTTTCGCAACTCCCGAAAAGAATATTGAAACATCAGAAGAAGATACACCCAATACATTTGGAAGCAGAACACCTTCAGGTAAATTTCTTTCCCCCTTAGTTCGTAGCATTGCCAACGCTGAAAACATTAGCATGGTTGAACTTGACGGGATTTCAGGCAGCGGCCAGGACAACAGGATCACGAAAAAGGACTTGCTAATCTATATCGACGAGCGAAAAAAATCAGACATAGGTGTAAGAGTACCAAAAGCAGCCGATGCTCCGGTAAGCGATGGTGAAGCCTTAATGAAAAGCGAGCCATATCCTGTAAAGCCATCAGAAATCTCATTAGGAGACGGAGATCAGATTGTTGAGATGGACAGGATGCGAAGATTAATTGCCGAGCATATGGTAAAATCGGTACAAACCTCACCTCATGTAACCTCCTTTGTTGAGGCTGATGTTACAAATCTTGTTGAATGGCGAAATAAAAATAAAGACGATTTTTTCAATCGGGAAGGAGAAAAAATTACCTTCACACCTATATTTATTGAAGCAGCCTCGCGTGCTTTACGGGATTTTCCCAACATTAACGTTTCAGTGGACGATACAAAAATTATCATTAAAAGAAATGTTAATATTGGAATGGCTACAGCCCTACCAAACGGAAATCTTATTGTTCCGGTAATAAAAAATGCTGACAGGCTAAATCTTGTGGGACTTGCAAAATCTGTGAACGATTTAGCCCAACGAGCACGAAAAGGTAAACTTCTTCCTGATGAAATTCAAGGAGGTACGTTTACAATTACAAACTTTGGCTCGTTCGATAATATTACCGGTACTCCAATTATCAACCAGCCGGAAGTAGCAATCTTGGGGGTCGGTGCCATTAAGAAAAAACCCGCTGTTGTTGAAACTCCACAAGGCGATTTCATCGGGATCAGACATATAATGGTTCTTTCCCTTTCATATGATCACAGAGTGGTAGATGGCGCACTGGGAGGCCAGTTCCTGAAACGTATTGGTGATTATCTGGAGAAATGGAATATGGAAAGAAAAGCCTGAATTAAATTATAAACTTTATTCAGACTCTATCTTTTATTTCAAAATTATTATATTTAATCCCTCGAAACAGCGGGATTAACTATGACAAAAATTGAAAGCGATCAGCTTAGGCTAAGAGCGCCGGAGCCATCAGATTTAGATGTATTGTACAATTGGGAAAACGATCAATCTCTTTGGGAAGTTAGCCACACTATAACCCCCATTTCGAAATATCTGCTTAAGGAATATATTAAAAACTCTCATCTTGATATTTATCAGGTTAAGCAATTAAGGTTAATGATTGATTGGTTAGAAGAC
>CAYLZH010000006.1:0-36905 GCA_964388245.1 uncultured Bacteroidales bacterium | reverse complement strand
GGGATCCATATCCTGTAGGTACCATTGATATTTTCGATTTCGATCCATACCATCAACGTGCCGGATTAGGGATCATGGTTGATACCAAACACCGAAATAAAGGTATAGCCAGCGAAGCACTTGTACTGACAATTGATTATGCCTTTGCTACCCTTGGGCTTCATCAATTGTACTGCAATATTTTAGAGAATAACGAAATAAGCCTGCGTATCTTCGAACAAATGGGTTTCGAAATTATTGGCCTGAAAAAAGATTGGATAAAATCTGACATGGGATGGCTTAACGAATATTTGCTGCAAAAGATAAAGGGATGATTTTCGATCCTTATTTTTATTAATCTATCCACTTTACAATTCAAAATCGTTATCTTGAGGCTTTCAAAATTTAAAGCTATGAACGAATTTGAAAACCTCCGTTTGAACACCTTATCATGTACTAAATGCCATCTGCATCAAACACGCTCGAATGTTGTATTCGGTGAAGGAAATCCCGATGCAAAAATTATGTGTATAGGAGAAGGGCCGGGATATTACGAAGACCAACAAGGAAGACCATTTGTAGGTAAATCGGGGCAATTGTTAGATAAAATCCTGGCTGTTTGTGGTTTTACACGGAAAGAGCATGCATATATTGGCAATATTGTTAAATGCCGTCCACCAGATAACAGAACACCAACACCAGAAGAACGCGAAATCTGTATTCCATTCCTTTATAAACAAATCGAATTAATTGATCCACCAATACTTATTTTACTTGGAGCCACTGCATTACAAGGATTAATTGATGCTAATGACCGCATAACTAAAGTAAGGGGAACGTGGTTAAATTGGAAAAACAGACATGTAATGCCAACATTTCATCCTTCTGCTTTGTTAAGAAATCCGACACTTAAAAGGGATGCCTGGGAAGATTTTAAAAAGGTGGTTCACAAATATCGTGAATTAGTCGATCCGGCCCACCATTCCGACCATATTTAATTTTTAAATTCTAAGATGATGAAGGAAAAAAGCGAACCAAAAATAAGAGGACTGAGATCGTTACGTTTACTTATGGAACCAGGAGAATATTACTACTGTACGTGTGGGCACACTAAGAGTAATCCGTTTTGCGACGGTTCACATAATAACGTTACAGGCTTTGCACCCATTCCCACAAAAATCAGGATGAAACAAGAAGTAAAATGGTGTGATTGCCGAATGAGTAAAACATTGCCAACATGCGATCATACCCATCGTGAGCTTCCGGGTTATGAACCCAGGGAATAGTGATGGCTTCACTAATTATAAATGATAGTATAGCCCAATCTTAAATTGTGTTGCGCTATACTTTATTCCATAAGGATGATTTTTATAGACATTCAGGAGGTTTCGTCGATATAAAACTCCTGTGGAAAAACTAAACCGCTTGTGGAAACGGTATAATATGTCTGCCCCTCCGATTATTGAATAATTGATTGTACGATATTTGGGCGAATTGGAATTAAAATCAACAATTTCACGAGGATCATCACTGCTCAGCTTTTTCCCATCGGCCTTTATAAAAAAACCGGCAGCAACACCAAATTTAAGATGATAATCCAAACGTGTCGATCTGATTTTGTAGGTTAGCATTAAGGGTACTTCAATATATGTGTACCTGTTTAGGGCCTGAACTCCTGCATACCTGCTTGTATCGTAATCTTCAACAATAGTATTGTCAATAATCCAGGTTGAGTCATAAACATAAACTCCATAATCAATACCCTGTAATAAAGAGTCTATATTAGCGATATATGCTGAGTCTACATTGAAATATCCTCCATCGGGATGTAAAGGATAGCTTGCATCCCGGATATCAATAATTTCGTTTCTCGATAAGATATCACCAAGTTGGGTATAGGACAAACCGGTTTGAAACCCAATCTTTTTTCTTCCCTGGTAAAAGACTGACAAACCTGTTGAGAATGTTATCCCGGGTTTATTTATCTTATTCTTTTCGGTCAACATTTCTGAATAGTCTGCATCGATTAAATAATTGTCCGGATAGGAATAAATCTGTGCATAATCAATTCCTATCATCCACCTGGTCCTGATGGCGGGAGGTAAATAATAATCAACCGAATCGCGATTTAGATCAAGAGACGGTGCTTTATCTTCAAAAGGATTTGCAGCAAAGAACAAAGGATCGATGTATGTAAAATTCATAATTTCTTTGTTGTCGTTAAATGCCATTCCAATTCCTGAAGATGGTGTATTAACTGGAACTGCCGATATTTCAATCTCAGAATTAATTAACTGAGCTTGTGAAGGTATTTCCGGGGCTGATTGTGTTTCTTCATTATTTAGATTTGAGATTTCATCAATTAGCTGATTTTCTTTCTCATTAACGCTTTCAAACGAAATATCGCTTGTTGTAACCGGATCGGATTTTAAGAATTCATTGTTTGTTATGTTTCCAGAAATCTCATTACTGTTTAATTGCAGATCTGTTTCCTCATTGCTTTGAATAAGTGGTTCGGATAATTTGTTAGCAATTTGTTCGGCATTTTCAGCAATTGGCTGATGAAGGTTCGACGAATTATTTTCTGTCTTAACTTCCTCTAATTCAGATTTCGAAATATTAATCAGTGCATTATTTTCTTTTGCTTCAGCTAATTTATCGGGGGTATCATCAATATAAAAATATCCAAGGCTAAACAATCCTATTAAAACTATTGCCCCGGTGTAATAAGCATTAAAACTGCTTATCCTGAATTTTAGAAAGTTCCTCCAGAATGCTGCACGCTGAATACTTGCGTAATTATTTACGCTTGATTCAACGGCATGACTTGCCATCTTCTTCCTGACAAGTTCATCGATATATTTTAAATCATTCGCCATCTTCAAAATTCCTGTTTTAATTCACTGTTATTAAACGATTAAGCGTAGTTGTGAATTACTTTGTTCTTTTTGTTCCCGTTTTTTCCGGTGTTCAACTTTTTTTTCCGCTAATTCAATTAAACTCTTCTGAATAGTTTTTCTTGCTCTGAACAACTGGGATTTCGATGTTGAAACAGATATCCCAAGCATCGTTGATATTTCCTTATGACTTAGCTGTTCAACTGCATACATATTAAAAACCAACCTGTATCCGTCGGGTAATTTGTTTATTATCTTCAGAATTTCTTCTTCAGAAAAATCGACATTAACAATATTTGTTTTAGTCGAAAAATAATCCTCGTTAGATGAAAAGCTTTCCTCGTTGCTACTTTGGACCTCATTTATATCATAATGAAAAAGCAGGTTTCTGTTCCTTTTCAGATGATTAATTGTTGTATTTATAAAAACTCTTTTCATCCAACCTTCAAAATTCCCTGTTCCCGAGTACTGGTCAATTTTCGTAAATATTTTAATAAATCCCTCTTGTACAAGGTCTTCAGCTTCGGAAAAGTCATGTGTATACCTCATGCATATTGCCCGCATAAGAGGGGCATAGCGTTGATAAAGCTCTTTTTGAGCCTTACGTTGTCGCTTCATTACCCCGTCTATTAAAACCTTAAGGTCTGTCATAACAATCCGTACAGTGTAGACAATAACTTTGAAAAAGGTTGCATGGAAATGTGAATTTTTATTTAATTTTCAAGTACATGCCTTTCAAAGTTAAGAAAAAACCGAATATTAGTAAATTGTTATCAATTAGTCGTATGCGCTTTCAACACCAACTTTTTTTTGAATCATTGAAAAAAGAGAACATCAGTTCAGAAATCGAAGTGAAATATTTTATTGGATTACAAAGAAGATTCAAATTTTCAGAAATACTAAATCAAAAGCAGCTTGCCTATCAAAAAAAAGGGATGATCAAGCTGACCATCCCCTTTTTTTAATAAACTATGAGACTAATATCTGTTTCTTTTTCTATAATGTGTATGAAGTAACTCATGTGCTTTATGGCCATTCGGATCGCCAAGGTATTCTTTATACAGTTTCATTACTTCTTCGTTTTCATGGGACTTACGCTTAGGCATTCCTTCATCCTCTTCATAAATGGCAGCTATCCTTTTCTTTCTGATTTCCTCATTTGTTGGGATAGGCTGGCCGCCACCGCCGATACATCCACCAGGACAAGCCATGATCTCGACAAAGTGATATGGTGACTCGCCAGCAGCAATCTGATCCATGATTATACGTGCATTTTTCAGACCATGGGCCACTGCAACTTTTAACTCGGCGCCTTCGAGAAACTTCCACTCTTCAACACAATCTTCAACTTTTATACTTGCAGCCTTAATACCTTCAGTACCACGAACCGGAAGAATGTTTAGATTTTCGAACGGAACCGGACGACCTGTAACAATTTCATATGCAGTACGCAATGCAGCTTCCATAACACCACCGGTTGCTCCGAAAATTACACCTGCTCCAGTCGATTCGCCCATAATGCTATCGTATGGAGAGTCCTCCAGATGACGAAAATCAATACCGGCCTGCTTGATCATATGCCCAAGCTCGCGGGTTGTTAATCCGGCATCAACATCCTGATAACCACTATCATTCATTTCTGGCCTGTTGGCTTCGAATTTCTTGGCAGCGCAAGGCATTATCGCAACAGAAATAATATCTTTAGCTTCAACATCTATCTTTTCTGAATAATAGGTCTTGGCCAATGCTCCAAACATTTGCTGAGGTGATTTACATGTAGAAAGATGTCCGAGATGATCGGGATACATGTGCTCGATGAATTTAACCCAGCCAGGTGAACAGGAAGTTAACAACGGAAGTTTTATTTCTGTGTCGCCATCAACCAGTGCTTTCTTCAAACGACCAAGTAATTCGGTTCCTTCTTCAATAATGGTAAGGTCGGCAGTAAAATCGGTGTCGAGGACAGAATCCATTCCGATTTTCTTCATTGCCGAAACCATTTTTCCGGTAACTCTTGTTCCAACAGGATATCCTAACATTTCGCCAAGTGCAACACGTACTGATGGAGCAGTGTTCATAACCACATGCTTCTTAGGATCATCAATGGCTTCCCATAGATAATCGAAATACCTTCTTTCCGTAAGAGCACCTGTTGGACAACGGTTAATACACTGACCACAGTTAGTACAAACAACCTCGTTCATTGGAAGTCCGAGGAATGTCGAAATCTTCATTTCATCACCTTTGTTGGCAACTGTTAATGCATTTACGTGCTGCAACTCGGCACAGGTACGCACACAGCGCTGGCAACGAATACATTTACTATCGTCTTTCTCAAGCGACCACGATGAGTTATCTATTTCAATATCATCCTTAAGTACACTTAAGTAAATATTGTTGTCGACATTATATTCTGATGCAATTTCCTGCAATTCGCAATTCATACTCCTGTAGCAGGTTGTACATTGTGTATTGTGTTCCGACACCAAAAGGGCAGCAACATCACGTCGTACTTTCCTTACTTTAGCTGTGTTGGTTAGAATTACCATTCCTTCGTTTGCCGGAGTCGCACACGATGCAGTGAGGGTTCTTTGTCCTTCAACTTCAACGACGCAAATTCTGCAATTTCCGGCTACACATAAATCTTCGTGGTGACAAAGTGTGGGAATATGAACATTTATTTTCTTGGCAGCATCAAGTATCGAAGTACCTTCGTCAACTGATACCTGGATGCCATCTATAGTAAGATTTATTTGTTTTGTTTCCATTTTAACTGATTTATTTTGATTAGCATATTTTTAGTAAATCATTTCTTCAGTGAAGTTCTCAACTATCGAAGCAAAGGCATTAGCAACTGATTGACCCAAGCCACATTTCGATGCCATTTTCATGGTATCAGTAAGCTTAAGCAATTGAGTAAGGTAATCTTCGGGCTTTTCATTGTTCTTAATTGCTTCGATCCCTTTTAATAATTGCTGGGTACCTACCCTGCATGGGGTACATTGTCCACATGATTCTTCACAGAAAAAGTCGAGATAGTTATGCAATACATTGTACATCGACCTGGTACTGTTGAATAGCATCATTGAACCTCCGGTTGGAATTCCTTCGAACCCGATAATGGTTGCTTCGAACTTTTTGCGGGGTACGCAAAATCCGGAAGCACCTCCTACCTGAACTGCTTTTGTGTCGCCATCGCCAAATTCCTTAACAAATTCCGATAATTTCATCCCCAGTTCGAGCTCAAATACACCAGCTTTTGGAGTATCGCCCGATACAGAAAATAATTTCGATCCGCGTGAATCCTGTGTACCAAGTTTGTTAAATTCTTCGTGCCCGATACGGCATATCATGTTGGCGTTTACAAATGTTTCAACATTATTAACTACAGTTGGCTTATTCTTGAATCCTTCAACCACCGGGAATGGTGGTTTATTTCTTGGCTCACCGCGCTTGCCTTCCATCGACTCGATAAGGGCAGTTTCTTCACCACAAACATATGCTCCGCTTCCAAGGCAAAATTCGATTGTGAAATCGAAGCCAAACTTTTTTGCATACTCATTAAAAACTTCCCTTTCTTTAAACAGGTCTGGTAACATGAATTTATACTCGCCACGTAGGTAAACAAATCCCCTTTTAGCACCAATCACATGACCACAAATAGCCATACCTGAGAAAACTTTCCGTGGAACTTTCATCAATATCTCACGGTCCTTAAATGTACCTGGTTCTCCTTCGTCGGCGTTGCAGATAACATATTTTTCATCAGCTTCCTGCTGCGAGGCAAATTTCCATTTCAAACCTGTTGGGAAACCTGCTCCACCTCGTCCGCGAATACCTGATTCGATTATTTCCTGAGTGATATCGTCAGGTGTTCTTTTTAATGTTTCCTGGAGTACTTTATATTTCTCTGTTGTGTATCCTCCAAAAATCACATCAGCTCTGTTCAGACTATTATCTATATTACTCATTGTTTTGCTCTTTTTAATTGTTTTTTATTGATTAAAGAACATTAGCTGAATTATTTACTACGGTATTCAGCAATAATTTTAATTACCTTTTCAGGTGTTAAATCGATATAAGGGACATCGTTTACTAACATGGATGGTTCATGATCGCTCCAACCAATATCATTTGTTTCGAGCAATGTGAACTTTTTACATGATGAAGTCCCGCCTACCTTAACTTTAAGTATGTCTTCGAGGGTTTTGATGATATCTTTCTTGCCTTTCATTTCGGCAATAATCGATTTGCAGACACGAATTACATATTCGCCTCTTTCTTCTGTTTCCAAGAACGAATAGAATGATGCAGTCCCATAAACATCTGCTGCCGACAAATCAAGTTGTCTGGCAACTTCAATCATTACCTCCTTGGTGAGGAACTTTTCTTCTTCAACAATGTCTTGAAGTATAGGCATCAAGCTTTCTCTTTTCCGGCCATGAATATCAGCCATTTTTGTAACTAATTCCTGAACTTTTGCCATTTTACATTTTAGTTTAAATTGGTTATTATAAATTTTATTATCATCTATCTGAATCTGATTTTTCCTGATAATTAATATCAATTTCAGCCGATAAAAGTATAGGAAGGATCAGCAGTAAAACATGACTTTAATTATATTTATTTGTGATAAGGATCAGGGAAATAAGACGATGCACAGTGTTGTTATTTAGAATTGATATTAATAACAGGTGTTCTGTCTGGGTATCAATCCTGATACATTTCATATTCCCAAAAATTTTTCGAAACTGACGAAAAAGATTGATCCTGATTTTCAGAAAAATGGCTGTGATTCTGAAGTTAAAACAAAAGCCCGGATTATTGATTTCCGGGCTTCTGAAAATTTTATGATAATAATTTCGTGTATTGCAATTCTAATGAAAGGGTGTAATGCAATTCATTAATCTATGTATTCGCTTTTAATTCTTTGGCTGCTTCGATAAATTGAGGTAATATTTTTTGTACATCACCCACAACACCATAATCGGCAACTTCGAAAACCGGTGCTTCCGGGTCCTTATTCACGGCTACTAAAAACTTCGATCCGCTTACGCCAGCAACATGCTGGATAGCCCCTGATATTCCCAAAGCAAAATATAGATTTGGTGCAATGATTTTTCCAGTTTGTCCGACATGCTCATGATGTGGCCGCCATCCTTCATCAGATACAGGTCGTGAACAAGCTGTACCGGCGCCTAATACTTCGGCAAATTCCTCCAACGGTCCCCAGTTGTCAGCACTCTTCAATCCTCGCCCGCCTGATACAACTATCTCGGCATCGGTAAGTAAAATCCTTCCGGTTAATTTGTTAACTTCCTGAACCTTGGTTTGTGAATCAGGAATAGTTGCAGCCAATTTTTCAATTTGTGCATTATTTCCGGTTTCTTTAATTTCAGCAGAATTACCTGTAAGGCTGATAACTTTAATATCAGAATTAACCTTAACATGAACAAAAGTTTTACCTGTAAAGGCCTTTTTCTTCACAATAAAGGGATCGAATGATGCTGGTAGGGCAACAGCACCACTTACAAATCCTGCTTTTAATTTTGCTGATATTCGCGGTGCCAGCGCTTTTCCTGTAAAATTATCGGAGAGGACAATAATTTTTGCACCTTCTTTTTCCACAACCTGAGAAATGATCGATGAAAACACCTGATTATCGAGTCGTCCGGTATAGTTATCAACCGAAATTATTTTTGATGCACCATAATTACCCAATTGCTTTAACTCCTCATCTTCAACCTGTCCAATCGACAGGGCTACTACCTCGTTGTTTGTTTGGGCAGCTATTTCACTTGCGTAGGATAATAATTCAAAACTTAACTTTTTGAATTTTCCATCCCAATTTTCTGTATATACTAAAACTGACATATTTTTAATTTTATCTATGATATTTCTATTTTGCTGATTATCGTTACTGTTAATATATAGTCATTTAATAAACAATAATCATTTATCATTTACAACGCCTTTGCTTCTTCGTGCAATAACCTGATAATGTCGCCAGCATTCTCTTCGTCGATCATTTTACAGGCCGATTTTGCCTGAGGCATTTCGTAATCGATGTATTCAGTCAAGGCTTCGATACCTGCTGGTGGTACCACAACAAGTGGTTTTTTACGTGCCATCATAATTCCCCGCATGGCCGGGATCCTTGGATCAATGGCAATTCCTTTCTGGACAATTCCCACAAAGGGAACCTGAGTAGTCATTACTTCTGATCCACCATCGATTTCACGGTTAAGTTTTACCTTGCCATCTTCGATGAAAAGACCGGAGACAGAGGATACTGATGGCATCTCGAGAATCTCTGATAACATACCACCTACTGCAGCCCCATTGTAGTCGCTTGATTCTATACCACAAAGGATGATATCGTAACCATTGGTTTTTACAACTTCGGCAATCTGGCCTGCAACAAAATAGGCATCTTTTGCTTCGGAGTCGACACGAATGGCATCGTCGGCACCTACTGCCAGAGCTTTTCGTAATGTTGGCTCGGTTTCTTTTGTCCCTACATTAACAACAGTAATTTTCTCGATCGGGCTGCCTGCTTCTTCCTTAAGTTGTAAGGCTCTTGTAAGTGCAAGCTCGTCCCATGGATTTATTATCCATTGGATACCGGTTTTGTCGTATCCACTATTGTTATCAACCAGTTTGATTTTCGTTGTAGTGTCGGGTACATTACTGATACACACTAAAATCTTCATAAATATAAATCTTCTTGTTAAACTTAGTCATTAATTAAAGATCGCGAAATTACAATTTTTTGAATTTCGGAAGTCCCTTCATAAATCTGTGTTAATTTTGCTTCACGCATAAGGCGTTCCACATGATACTCTTTCACATAGCCATAGCCTCCAAGTACCTGAACTGCTTCTGTGGTTACCTCCATTGAAATGTCAGCCGCATATTGTTTTGCCATTGCACTTAGTAAACCATAAGGTTTTCCCTGGTCTTTGTGCCATGCTGCTTTTAGGCAAAGGTTTCGGGCATTTTCAATCTTTACAGCCATATCGGCCAGTTTAAATGCGATAACCTGATGATTGATTATTTCGGTTCCGAAAGCTTTACGTTCCCTTGCATATTGAACAGCGCGTTCGAATGCTCCCGATGCGATCCCAAGGGCTTGTGATGCAATACCTATCCGGCCTCCGTCGAGGGTTTTCATGGCGAACTTAAACCCAAAACCATCCACTCCAATCCGGTTTTCTTTCGGTACTTTAACGTCGGTAAACATTACCGAGTGTGTATCGGAGCTACGCATTCCCATTTTATCTTCATGAGGTCCGATGGAAACACCTTCGGCATTCCGGTCAACAATCAGACAATTGATTCCACGGTGTTTTTTCTCAGGATGAGTTTGTGCTATTACCAGGTAAGTTCCTGCCGAGTTGGCATTCGATATCCAGTTTTTTGTTCCGTTAAGCAAATAATAATCGCCTTTATCTTCAGCTAAGGTACGCTGACTTGTAGCATCGGAGCCGGCTTCAGGTTCGGATAAAAGAAAGGCACCGATTTTATCGCCCCTGGCCAAGGGTTTAAGATATTTTTCTTTTTGTTCTTCAGTGCCAAAGCTCTCCAGGCCATAGCATACCAATGAATTATTCACCGACATAATCACACTAACTGATGAATCTACCTTCGATATTTCCTCCATCGCCAATACATACGATACCGTATCCATTCCGCCGCCATCATATTCGGGTGCAACCAACATACCCAAAAATCCGAGTTCGGCCAATGCTTTTACATGATGGGTAGGAAATGTGCCTTTTGCATCTCTTTCCAATACATCTTTTATCAATTCACGTTGTGCGTAGTCGCGAGCAGCCTGCTGGATCATGATCTGCTCTTCGGTAAATTCAAAATTCATATTATCAGATTTAGATTTTATTGATTGTGTTTTGTTTGAACTCAACAAATATAGCTATCAGATACTTCCTGACCAAAAAGCACCAAAGCAATTTTTTATGCACCCTGCACCAATTTTCTTTTATCGGTTTTTCAGGAATGTAGCCGTTTCGCTAAAATATTCGCCTAAGTATTCTTTTTCACTTTCCGGCATTTTGTTTTTTGCCAGTGCAGCATTCATCAGGTCCATCCAGCGATTACGGGCATCCTTATCGACCGGAAATGGGAAATGCCTTTTTCGAAGCTGTGGCATACCCCGCTTTTCATGATAAATTTTTGGCCCGCCCAAAAACTGCATCATAAACAGGAACAGACGTTCTTCGGCAGGTTCAAGTTCTTCGGGATACATCGGTCGCAAAACATCGTCGGTTTTTATACCTTCATAAAAATCGGCAATCAACTGTTTCAGGTTTTCTTCTCCTATTAAATCAAAATGACTTTTTTCCATATTAATTTTCTGATTTATGAAGCGGTGAAAATAGTTGAAAAAGATAATAGTTGATTCACATAACACCGGTACTACTATTTTATTTTTTGCCGGTTTTAAATGTAGCTAGTCATATTAACCACATGAGAAACTCAAAGTTTCCAAACTTCGTTGAACGAAGGATTGTTTTTGATTTATGAACTATGATTATCGATTTCAGTTTTATGAACTGTATGATGTTGGAAGAAGGTACAATGCTATTTCCTCATATAGTCTTCCGCTAAGATCTGTAAATATGCCTTGCCCTTGTTCTTGTTTTTTATATTTAAATCACCCTGTGAAAAGATGGCTGTATCGCTTATGTTGTCGTGAATATATATGAAAGAACTATCGGCAAATCCAAAACCATCGTTAAAAACAAAAAAACTGAATTTGTCGCCACCCGGAGCAAGCAAATCCTTACCAAATTCAAATGCTGAATTGTTGAGCTGCATTTGACTCAACAGGGTTTTCGGAACATCGACCTGCGATCCATAGGTGGAAATTATTGTATCAGTAATATTTAAAGCCCCACCTAACCAAAGCATTGGAATTTTAAATTTTTCTTCTTCATAATACTTTACATTGCCGGGTAAATAACTGCCATGATCGGCCAATATAACAATAATGCTATTATCCCACCAGTCTTTAGTTTTGGCTTGTGTGATGAAATTTCCGAGGCAACTATCGGTATAAAATGCTGAACTTAAGAACATGTTATCTTCATCGCTACCCGGAAATTTTGCTTTTATCGGAATTTCAAATGGCTCGTGGCTACTCAGGCTAAACAAAACTTTAAAGAATGGCTCGCCGGTCTTGTCCAAATCTGTCAACAGGCGGTCGAATACATATTGGTCATGAACGCCCCATTTTCCGGTATTAAATTCATCAGGAAAATCGTCAACTGTAATAATTTCATCGAATTTACCATTTACAAAATATGATTTCATATTGGCAAACTTAAGGTCTCCACCATAATAAAGCGAACTTGAATAACCGGATCTTCCCAATTCCTTACTGAGGAATGGCAGGTGCATTGTCTTTTCCGGGAATTTGATTATTGAGTTGGTAGGTTGTGCAGGATATCCGCTGAGTATGCTGACAAGGCCCTTGTCACTGCGATCACCGTTAGCGTAAAAATATTCGAATAAAATACCCTCGCTACAAAGCCTGTTTAAATTCGGACAAATGCCCGGAATTCCACCAAGCGGTTCAACAATCCGTGAGCTAAAGCTTTCAAGTATCAGAATAATTATATTGGGCCGGTTCGTGTTCAGTACCTTTTTAGAAATACCGGCTTCCGATTGTAAATCCTGAAAAATTTGAATTGCCTTATCATTATCAAAATAAGGATAACTTTTTTCGGTTTCGTTTGTGGTAAGCGAGTAGCCTACGTTCCAAACTACATTGAGTGCCGAATGATTTATAAACGGAGCGGTATGGAAATATACTGCACTGGCGTTTAACACCGATACACCAAATCCTCCTCTTATGGGTATAATCAGAACAGGAATGATAAATATAAGGAGTAAGCTTTTAATACCTGGCTTGGTTTTATCAAAAAAAGAAGCAACAAATTTTCTGTATCCAGTATAGAAAATGAAACTTACAACACTCATGGCAACAAACAAGGTTATGGTGAGCCAGGTTTCAGTTGAGGCTAAGGCTTCGCCAGGAGTTTTCAGATACAACAATGGCGTTTTATCCATCCTGAATCCCCAGTTCCTGTATAATTCAAAATCGGTTATAGCAACCAGCGAAGAGAAGAGAATCAAGATAAATGTGTAAAAGCTGAGAATTCTTTTTATAGCAATAACCGGCATCAAAAAGGAGATACTTAAAAGGATTACAGGGATCAAAATGAAATACGACGACATGCACAGATCGAGCTTTAATCCATATAAAAATGTCATTGCAATTTCAGACAGACTATATGAACTTGCTTGATCATGATTGTAAGCGATAAAACCAACCCGCATGAAAATCGAAAAGATAATCCAAAAAACATAATAACGAAGCAGGATAAAAAGTAATCGAAACATATTGTCTCTCGTTAAAAGCCAGCCCAAATACCGATAAGTCCTACGCCAAATCCAACAATCAAATTGATTAATTTAACCCAGGCAAAGCTTCTTTTCGATTCGGCAAACAAAGGCAATGCACCATGTCCATCCTGTACAATAGAACTGGCCAGCAATATGCTGAATGGGATTGCACCTGTAAAAAAAAGAGTAACAAAAACAAAGTGTGGACCCGATTCAGGAATCAGGCCAATTAAAACAGCAACGACCAGAATTATCAGCATGTTCGATTTTAGCCAGTCTTCAAGATGCAGAATATCAATTAAGAAATGAATCAAGAGAAGGGCTCCGAATGTCCAAAGGAAAATTTTCAGAAAATGTTTCTTGATGATATGCTCCCACAGATGATGGTCGAGAAAATGATCGGAACCTGAAACGACAATAAACAAAGCTACCAGCGATGCCAACAAAAAGGTTATGCTAATCCAGTTCCAGTGCGAATGGTCATGCTGACCGGCACTGTCCATTTCTTCATGCTCATGCTGATCGTCGTGACTGTGGCCATCATGTGAATGATCGTGTGTATGATCATGAATGTGATGATCGTCAAGAACAATTTCGTTGGGCAGGTCGAGGGCTGTATTTGATGGCTCGCCATGAATGTGTCCAAGCTCACCCGATGAAATACCTATGATAAACAGGATAAGACCGAAAATTATAATGGCCCTCTGGAAGCTGATATGTTTGAATCGTTGCAAAAAACTTTCAGGCGCCCGCGATGAACACTCATCGGTTTCTTCGTGTAACGGAAATTCAAAATGCTTGAATTTTGTTGGCTGCCTGTCTTTTATTACCAGGTTTACGATAAATCCGGCTACAATTGCTATCAGGAAAATAATGATTGTAAGTTTCAGTGCTGCTTCAGGAATCATCGAGAACATTATAAAAGCCTCATCGCCCGATGTAGCAATCATAACAGTTACAAGCGCCCCGAAATTAACGATATTGTGTGTGTAAAGTGAAACTATTGTGTAAGCACCCAGACAACCCGGTGTAATTCCAAGAATAGCAGCCAGCAATAATTGCGACCATTTCGAATGCCGTAGTTTATTACTCCAGATACCCCTCGTGTGTACGTTAAGGTATTCGATAATCAGCATCATCACCATGACAAAGCTGGTTATCATTATTGTATGTTTAAGGATTTCTATCATTGTATTCGATTGTGGTGCAAAATTATAAATTTCGTTCCCTTTGCAAAATGAAAGAAGAGATTATTGGATGTTGTACTCTATCTGAAGATCAAATAAGACAATCCCTGAAATTTTTTATGATTTCTCAGATATTTCTCCTCTGGTTGACACAAGTTACCGGATTACTACCAATTTCGTAATCTCTATAACTGTGTTGTTTATTAGCTTAATAAAGTAAATGCCGCAATGCAAATGGCTTATATCAAGATTCATCTGATGATCGACTAACCTAATTTGTTCAATTAACTTTCCATCCTGATTAAATATCTGAAGAGTGCTGTTTTTTTTGTGATATTGTGAGACATCCAGCCTGATGATCTCATTTGCCGGGTTTGGTGAAATTCGCAGTTTGGTTTCAGTTTCTATCTTATTAATTTGAATATTGCAATCAACAACATTAAAATATTTCGTTTGGTTGAAGACTTGAGCGTTTGGATCGATAATACTTACCTCAACCTGTGGATTTGTTAAAGTTGGATGTGCATAGAATATAAAGGAACTTGTATCAAACATAATAAATAGTTCTTCATTTATTGTATCGACCTGATTTATGATCCCGGTGAAAGGACCATTCCCATTTTCGATTGCAACAGAAACCAGCACTGAATCGCCATTACAAACGGAGTCCTCCCATGAATACAGATTCATTAGCATTGCTGTATCCTGACAACTATATAAACCATCGCATCCATCCAAATCGGTTCTGATTAAGAATGGTTTAGGATATCCAGGATAACGGGCCATACCACATATCACCAACCCGTCTTCTATTTCAACCATCTGATAAGGCATTGCATAAAAGCTTGCTGATATCCATTGATTTTCCAGTAAGATCTTTCGTTTCCAAATGATATCAGCATTTTCTGTTAGTTTATATAAAGCAAGATATGTAGTATCTGAAAATATACAGCCAATTGCATAAAAAGCCCCTGTTTCAGAATCACACAATGAATACATAGTTCCTGCATTATACGGCGTACTGAATTTCTTTTCCCAAATCATTTCACCCTGCAATGAAACTTTTATCAAACCAGGATTTAGTTCGTATGGAGGACCTTCACATGAAGAACCTAAGTCGCCTGCAAGCAGTAAACATGAATCTTTTGTTTCAATCATATCCATAAGATTGTCGAAGCAATTGATTTCCATTTGAATATATCTTGTCGGAAGGCTAATTCCTTAAAATTGTATTCGCGGTGTTTACTTGTTGAAATCAGTTAATTAATTCAGATAAAAATAAAAAAAATACATGTAACTTCAAAAAAATCTTATTATCCGGTTAATTTACTTTTATATTTTAATATAAAATGTTATACTATTCTGATTTTTGAGGCATAGGCTTTATTCAAACAAAAAATATGTTTAAGGATAATTTCCAACTTTCTGTTGCCGATTTAAATCTAATCATCTAAAAGTCCTATTTTTGCTGAAAATTTTTAAAAATGATACAACGCATTCAAACAGTTTATCTTTTACTTTGCTTTCTACTGATAGGAAGTATGTTTTTTTTACCGGTTGCCAATTACCTTTCGGTAGATGAATTAGTATATGAACAATGTATGTTTCAGGTAAATAGCTACAATGAAACCGGTGCACAAATTTCGGTTGAACCATTTCCTGTGGGAATAATGGCAAGTGCAATCGGAATTATTTTTTTAGTCAGCATCTTCTTATACAAGAAACGAAACCTGCAGGGAAGACTAATAATTTTTAACATGATATTGATTGTTGGCCTGCTCGGTCTGATTTATTTCTATAGTTCAATGATAAAAGCGGAACTTGAAGCAAAAGTTACCTATGGATATGTGAACATAGCACCTATTGTAGCTCTTGTGCTTTCCTATATCTCCTACCACCGCATAAGGCTTGATGAAGCCCTGGTTAAATCCTACGACAGAATCAGATAAAATTTAAGCATTATGAGAAAGAATTTAAAACACTTTTTAGGCCTTATATTCAGCAGTATTTTACTCACAGTATTACTTTCGGCTTGTTCAACATCGAAGCAAACTAATTCCACAAGCGAAAGGGGCGAAATAAGGATAATGTTCTATAATGTTGAAAATTTATTCGACACATTCGACGATCCTGAGAAAAACGATGAGGAATTCCTTCCCCAGGGAAGAAAGAAATGGACCTTCGACCGCTATCAGAAAAAGCTGAATAATATAAGCAAGGTGATAACTGCTGTGGGACAATGGAAATTGCCTGAACTAATTGGCCTTTGCGAAATCGAAAACCTCAATGTGCTAGAAGATCTTGTAAACAATACGGCCCTTGCCGAAGCAGGATATGGAATTATTCATAAAGAATCGCCCGATAAGCGTGGGATCGATGTAGCAGTGTTGTATAAAAAAAACAAGGTAAAACCACTTAACTATCATGCAATCCCTGTTCGTTTCGATGATAAAAATGCCCGGCCAACCCGTGAGATCCTTTATTTTAAATGTCTTGTTGCAAAAACCGATACTATCCACTTTTTTGTTAACCACTGGCCTTCGCGATGGGGTGGCAGAGAAAAATCGGAACCCAAACGCCTGACCGCAGCAAAAAGTTTAAAACATGTAACTGACTCATTGTTTAAAATTAATCCAAATGCCAAGCTAATTATTACTGGCGATTTTAACGATGATCCTGTCGATAAAAGCCTTGTTGATATACTACTTGCAAAGGAGCCTGAAAATCCTGAAATCAATAACTTATATAATCTGAGCCTTCATCATTATAATCCGGCGAAACGTGGTAGCCTGAAATATAAGGGGAACTGGAATGTATTCGACCAGTTTATCGTGTCGGGATCATTGCTGTCAAAATCAACCGGTTTTTATACTTTACCTTCTGACAGTCATATCTTTTATGGTGTGGATGGAAATGATTTTTTACTCGAAAAAGATGACCGGTACCAGGGTCAACAGCCGAACAGAACCTATCATGGACCAAATTTTCATGATGGTTATAGCGATCATTTGCCCATTTATCTCGATTTAAGAAAATAGCAGGAATTTTAAAAAAAGTTTAATCTCTTCCGGATATTGGTTCAAAGCCGATTTCTCTTCCTTTCATAAGCATAAACTTGTAGGCCTCATCATAGTCGTTGTGGATAATTCCATCGAGGATTGCATCCTTTATAGCATCTTTAATAATACCCACAGGTTTGCCTGGTTCAATGCCAAAGGTTTCCATAATAAGCTCACCGCTAACCGGTGGCTGGAAATTACGTATGGCATCTTTTTCTTCAATTTCTTTTAACTTTCTTCTGACTATCTGAAAATTGTTCAGATAACGGGCTACTTTTGCCTGGTTCTTCGATGTAATATCAGCTTCGGCCAGTATCATCAGGTCATCTATATCGTCGCTGGCATCGAATAGCAATCGTCTGACTGCCGAATCAGTAACAACATCCTCAGCCAGAACAATTGGACGTAAGTGCAACATCACCATTTTCTGAACATATCGCATTTTTTCGTTCAAAGGCATTTTCAGGCGTTTAAAGATTTTGGGGATCATTTTTGCGCCAAGAAACTCATGTCCGTGAAAAGTCCAGCCAATTCCCGGTTGAAAACGCTTGGTTGCAGGTTTTGCAATATCATGTAGCATAGCCGACCACCTGAGCCAGAGATTTTCAGTATGGGGGCAAATGTTATCCAGCACCTCAAGAGTATGGTAGAAATTATCTTTATGCATTAGGCCCTCTTTTTCATCAACACCTTTCAGAGCTGCAAACTCAGGAAAAAATAAGGCAAGCAATCCGGTACTTTCAAGCAACTTAAATCCAACTGAGGGTTTCCTGCTCAGAATTATTTTATGCAACTCATCGATAATTCTTTCCTGCGATACAATATCTATTCTTTTAGAATTATTCCTGATTGCATGCAAAGTTTCAGGGATTATCTGAAATCGAAGTTGCGTAGCAAAGCGAACAGCACGTATCATCCGAAGCGGGTCATCAGAAAATGTGGTATCCGGATCCAAAGGCGTACGGATTATCCCGGATTCGATATCTTTTATGCCACCAAACGGATCGATGAGTTGTCCATAGTTATCCTTCCGAAGGTCAAGTGCCATAGCATTAATTGTGAAGTCGCGCCTGTTCTGGTCATCTTCGAGCGATCCTTCCTCAACAATGGGTTTCCTTGAATCCCGTCGGTACGATTCTTTTCTTGCGCCAACAAATTCAACCTCTACATCGTGACACTTAATCATGGCGGTACCGAAGTTTTTAAACACCGTAACAGGTACTTTCCCAACTTCTTTGGCAACCTTTTTTGCCAATTCAACACCATTACCTACAACAAGAATATCAATGTCTTTTGTAGGTCTGTTCATAATAATATCACGAACGTATCCTCCTATAACATAAACTTCAAGCTTGTTCTTGAATGCAATTTCTGATATTATTTTGAAAACCGGATGGTCTAATTTTTCGTCCACTGGAATTAATTTTGTTGATTAGCCAAACACTGTTGCGAACAGATTGTTTTTGGGTTGATAAAGAGTAAACTATTATTGGTTAATGGTATGACCAAATGGCGCATAATTGCAATTATTTTTAAAAACTATGACAACACTTTCCTTTTTGATGACAAAATTACAATTTATTGATGATCTGTAATTGAATGAATTCGATTTAAAAAACTGGTATGATAATTGAACGCTTCGACATATATAGATATTTAAATATATTAATGACTGATAAATAAAATAAGACTAAAATGGCATTAGAGCATTTAACAAAAGAAACATTTAAGGAGAAAGTGTTTAATTTCGAGGCAAATAAAGAGTGGAAATTCGAAGGTAATGTACCTTGCTTAATAGACTTTTATGCTGATTGGTGTGGGCCTTGTAAAGTGGTTGGCCCTGTACTTGAAGAACTTCAGAATGAGTATGGCGATAGTATAAAAATCTACAAGGTGAATACCGAAGCCGAGCGCGAACTCTCTGGTTTGTTTGGAATT
Organism: uncultured Bacteroidales bacterium; assembly: GCA_964388245.1. Classification (GTDB taxonomy): domain Bacteria; phylum Bacteroidota; class Bacteroidia; order Bacteroidales; family M50B96; genus JAIOYV01. Next base: position 17,417 of record CAYLZH010000006.1, on the reverse strand, counting down.
CAGAGTATTCCTTCGTTGCTTTTTGTACCATCCGAAGGACAGCCACAGATGGCACAGGGAGCACTTCCGAAAGACACATTTAAAAAAGCAATAAAGGATGTTCTGAAAGTAGATTATCCGAATTAAAATTTTGGTTAGGTTAGGTTTTCTAAGGTGGTACCGTAAATGTCGGACCGCCTTAGTTTTTCCATATATTTGTATGCGTAAGTATAAAAAAGAATAGATAAAATATGATCAATTAACTGTAGATGTAGTAAGTAGAAAATTAATAAAGTATTAATCATGAAGAATATAATCCTCTTAGTAGTGTTGAGTTTTGCCGGAACAGTATTGTTTGCCCAGGAATCCCTTTTGGCTGATAATCTAAAAACAACCGGTAATGGAATCGAAAATTTAACTACAAAAAGTTTCAAAGAAAAGATTTTTAATTACGAGGCTGATTCCGACTGGAAATATAAAGGTGAGTTGCCTGCAATAGTCGATTTTTATGCCGATTGGTGCCGGCCATGTAAAATTATTGCTCCAATTCTTGAGGAGTTAGCAGAAGAGTATAAAGGCAAAATAGTCATCTACAAAGTAGATGTTGATGATGAAAAAGAACTTGCAAGTGTTTTTCAAACCCAGAGCATTCCCTCTATTTTATTTATTCCCAAAGAAGGTCAACCCCAGATGGCCAAAGGTGCTCTTCCGAAAGAAACATTTGTTAAAGCAATTAATGATGTATTAAAGGTACAATAGTGCCAGAACAGGTTTCCAAAACCGAAAATCAACTACCCAAGTTTCTTAAATCTTGTTGCTGTTATAATTGTAACAATAAACAACAAAAGACAGATGCAAATTACCGAAAAACATCTTTGGTACTTTGCCACAAATCAGGAATTGTTACTATTTCGGAAAATAGGATTGATCCTAAAATTTCCGGAATAAGGATCCTGATTTCTACTGAGAGTCAAATTGTATAAATTCGACTATAGTCCCAATCATTTCATTCTTAAGGTTTCTACAACATTTTATTTCAATAACAAGCTTTCAAATTCAAATATTTTTCGGATTAAGTTTCGCCGAGATATTATTTTGTATTTTTATTGAATCATTTAGTTTAGTTCATTTTTCTTTGAAGACCATGAAATGAAGTTGTCCTTTACACAAATACTTATCTCTCTTATATTTTTCCCGGGATTAACCACCCAGTTATTATCTCAGGATATTTTGATAAATGAAATTATGCCATTGAACGCATCAGTAATAACTGATGAGGATGGCGATTTTTCCGATTGGATCGAACTTTACAATCCTGGAAGCAGCTCACAAAACTTACAAGGCTTTGGATTATCTGATGATATAACAGTTCCGTTGAAATGGCATTTCCCTGAAATATCCATAAATGCAGGAGAATATCTTTTACTGTTTGCATCAGGAAAAGATAAACCTGTTGCACATTGGGAAACCATTATTGACTGGGGCGACGATTGGAAATTTTTACCTGGCAGCTACGAACCTCCGATAAATTGGAACACGGTAGGATTTGACGACAGTCAGTGGTCGGCCGGTCCGAGTGGTTTTGGATATGGCGATAACGACGATTCAACAATTGTAGCACCAACTATCTCATTATATGTCAGGAAAAGCTTTACGATACCGAACATTAACAACATTATTAGTATAGTATTGCATGTTGATTTTGATGACGCTTTTGTAGCATACATTAATGGGATTGAGGTTGCCCGTGAAAATATTGGAACTCCGGGAATACCTCCGGCCTTTAACGAAACATCAATAACATACACCGAACCGCTTATTGTTAATGGTAATGATCCTTACAGATTTTCTATTTCTGATTTTCAGTCTTTTCTTAATACTGGTGAAAACGTGCTCGCCATTCAGGTACACAATACCAATATATCTTCATCGGATTTGAGCCTGATTCCATTCCTGTCATTAGGCATGGAATCTGCCCCTATTAATGCCCATGGTTCCCCCGCCATATTATCCGGGCTGTTCCCACAAATGCACACAAATTTCAAAATTAAGTCAAGTGGTGAAACAATCCTTCTTAGTGACACAAGTGGCATTATCATCGACCAAATTGAAGCCTCTTTTATACCGGCTGATATTTCTTTTGGTCGACCAATTGATAGTATAAACTGGTATCATTTTTTTCCATCATCGCCGGGTGGGCCAAACCTGATTCAAAATATACAGGAACTTACCGGAATACCTGAGTTTTCATTACCTGGCGGGATTTATCAGGGCACTCAACATTTATCGATATCCGGGACTTCCGCCTACGATTCTGTTTTTTATACGCTCGACTGCAGCGAACCTACAACAGCCTCAATCTTTTATTCAGATTCATTCGAGATAATCTCAACATCAGTAATAAAAGCGAAAATTATTAAAAGCAACGCATTGCCAGGAAATACAATTACACAAAGCTACATTATCAACGAAAATATTAGTCTTCCTGTAGTATCAATATCGACACCCCCGACCAACCTTTGGAATATTGATACCGGTATTCATGTTGAAGGAAATAATGCCGATCCAAACTTCCCCTATTTTGGTGCTAACTTTTGGGAAGACTGGGAACGACCTATTCATCTCGAGTTGTTCGAATCCATTGGCCAGGCTGCAATTGACATGGATGCCGGGGTGAAAATATTTGGAGGCTGGAGCCGAGGATTCCCTCAAAAATCGCTTGCCCTCTATGCACGTAGCAAATATGGTTATGGCTCAATCGATTATCAAATTTTTGAGGGAAAAGACATTAATAATTTTGAATCAATTATACTGCGTAATTCTGGGAACGACTGGCCCAGCACAATGTTCAGGGATGCAATGATGACGAGCCTGGTAAAAGATATTGACATTGACAGACAGGCATATAAACCAACAGTGGTCTTTTTAAACGGAGCATATTGGGGAATCCTAAATCTGCGTGAAAAAATAAATGAGCATTTTATTAGCTCCAATCATCCCTGGGTGGATAATAACAACATCGATTTTCTCGAGTTTTATGGCGAACCTATCCAGGGAGATAACGCTCATTATTCGGCCCTGATTGATTTTGTTTCGAACAACGATTTAACCATCCCTGAAAATTTTACCTATGTAAAATCCCTGATGGATATAAATGAATTTATGAATTACCAGGTTGCACAGATTTATTTTAATAATCAGGATTGGCCTGGGAACAACATTAAATTCTGGCGCCCGAAAGTAGCAGGAGGCAAGTGGCGGTGGATAATGTATGATACCGATTTTGGATTTGGAATTTGGAATCCAAACGATTACACTGTTAATACATTAGCTTTTGCTCTTGAAACAAATGGCCCGGAATGGCCAAATCCTCCCTGGTCTACAATTCTGCTTCGAAGGTTAACACAAAGCATGGAATTCAGGATAGAGTTCGTAAACAGATTTGCAGATTTGTTTAATACAATTTTTGCTGTCGGAATTGTTAACACACATATTGACAGCCTTAAATCGAAAATAAATACTGATATGCCCCGCCATATCGACCTCTGGAATGTTACAAGTTTGAATGAATGGAACCAGAATATTCAAACTATGAAGAATTTCGCCAACAACAGGATTTCATTTATGCGCAGTCATATACAAACAGAATTTGGTTTGCCGGGTGTAGCCAATACAACTATCGATGTTTCAATTTCCGGTGCCGGAGAAATACTTCTGAATTCAATCACATTAAAAGATTTCCCATGGACTGGAGGTTATTTTAAGAATAATCCGATAAAACTTAGTATTATTCCTAAGCCAGGTTATAAGTTTGTCGGCTGGACCGGAATTACACCCAGTTCAAATCCCGTTATCCAAGTTAATCTTTCAACCGATGTTAGTATCATTGCCCAGTTCGAAGAAGATCCATCTCAAGAAGGAAGTATCGTTATTAACGAAATAAACTATAACTCTTCTCCTGGTTTCAATCCCGAAGATTGGATCGAGCTATACAACAGTTCAACACAGAGTATCGATATCTCAAACTGGATATTTAAGGATTCTGATAATGCTCATCAGTTTAACTTACCTGCAAACCTTTCTATTGAATCAGGAGAATATCTGGTCCTTTGCCGTGATTCTGAAGTTTTTGCAAATCATTTTCCGCAAGTAAAAAATTTCCTGGGCGATTTCGACTTTGGATTAAGCAGTTCTGGCGAACTCATCCGCTTATTCGATGAAAACAATACACTGATCGATTTTGTTGAGTACGAAAGCAGTTCTCCCTGGCCAACCGAACCAAATGGTAATGGCCCAACATTGGAATTAAAGGATCCTTATTTTGATAATACAATGGCGGAAAACTGGTATGCTTCATTCGAAAACGGAACACCCGGTGCAGTAAATAGCACTTTCTACAATGAAAACATCTTGTATTCGGTGCCTGACCTTGCCCAATCGAAATCGCTTATGGCTTATCCGAATCCATTTACCGATGCCACAAATATTCAGTTTAAGCTGTCAAAATCTGAGCATGTATCAGTCATAATCTACGATCTAAATGGTGTCCGGGTTGATGTGCTTTTTAACGGCAGACTATCCAGTGGGCATCATCAATTTACATGGAAAGGAACAAATAAGATAGGCAATAGTAAACCGGCCGGAGTCTATTTTATACAGTTCAATACCGAAAGATCATCATCAATCAAAAAACTTGTCCTTTTGGATTAGAGCAACCTGAATAAATAAAGCTTTTTCCCTAAGATAAAATGTACTATCTGCATATCGGATTATTTATTCATCTTCCGAAAACATCGGATCCCAGGGTGGAAGAAGAATAGGCTTTTGATCAAGTATTTTCAGTGTTTTTGAATCGATAAATTTCTTCAGCACAACAACCCTGAAAAAGTATTCATCAAACCATTCATCTGTTATAGTGAGGTATCCGTTATGGCCTGCATCTTTTCCCCAAGAGTTCTCTACCTGCCATTTTACTGGTTTTTCGTTTTCATCAACATCAACTGCCATCAGGGCCATACCATGCGACGAGCCACTTTCACGTGTTATTATCCGGGCTTTTTTATCCATATTGAATGAAATTCCGTACAATGACTCATAATCGTAATTATTTACATCGAGTGTTCCGGTATTTTTATTCAGTTGTTTGCCCACATCACATGACGAATACATGGCCTCGTTGGCTTTTATCGATGCCAAAGCAAATTCTTTAATCTCCTTATTGGGCATGTTGATATATTTCCAGTTGCGTCCTTCGAGGACGTTACGGTCCATGTCGATCTCGTATAACTGATAATAAGGACGGCTGGGATCGTTCATTAACATCACATACTCATCGAATTTTATTACCGGTAAACATTCCTTAATAAAACTACGTGGTGTGTAGGTTTTATTTTCGCCAATGTTACCATCTTTGTCAACAAAGCGATATTCAAACTCGACGGGAGGCTTCCCCAGGTTCAGGGCAAGGATATGATAAATGTCGGACAACATCTCATCTTTACGTTGAAGCATTTTTTCTTTCTTCTGATTATTGACATTAAGTTGACGAAGTTCGAGCCCCTGTTCACGCAATTTGCGTCGGATTATGCGGATCATCATCGATGTGTTTTCACTGTTTTTCGACTCAGGCATGGCCTGTTTTGATACCGCACCATATTTTTCAACCAGGTTGGCTAATGAGTTCCATACGCCTCCATCGCCAACCGGCGACCTGAACAACCATTCCACTCGCTTATTGTCCATGGGCAGATGGGCAGTATTGATTATTTCCTGCAAAAAAAGGTTCGACTTTTCAAGTATATCATAAAAATAAAGGTAACTAGTTGAAAACTCGAATCCTTCGAGCTGATATTTGTCGATGATCTTTGGCCGAAGAATATTAAGCCCTGTAAACATCCAGCAACGTCCTGATTTTTTCTGATCTGTTATCCCGTTAACTTTCACTTTATATTTAAAATGATGATCGGTTACACTAAGGTTTTCTCTGTTCAATGTCAATGATTTTACATCGCCGTTGCTAAGAGCATTGGTAATCGGAACTGATGACGGATTTGCCTCATGCTTTTGTCGCATTACATTTAGCAGTTCGTTAGATATTTCACCTTGATTTTGTGCATTAATATTCATAATTGCAGTTACTAAGAGTAGGACAATAAGTAATTGTATTTGTTTCATAATATACCTTTGATAATTATTCAATTTTTTAGGGGAGCTAAGGTAATCTTAAATCCGGTTTTTTGCGAAAGGAATTATTTAAAAAACATTAAATCAATAGTAAAATTCCCATATAACTATTACATTATAATTGCGTATATCGCAATACAAAAATATTAATTGAAACTATTTCGGGAATTCAATAACAGAGTTTCGGCTAAAACAATTTTGAGTTTGGAAACACTACAGAATGCTAATAATGTCGATAATGCCAGGTTCAATTTCATGGCAACCAATTTAAAAACATTGGTTCTACAATTTGACAGCAATTATATCATCGATTTTATAAGCTCAAACTACGCAATATTTGGAGTTAATCCAGATGATCTGATAAACAAACATTTATCTGAATTCATTGATCTTTCTATAATTAATGACACATTAAAAATTCCAAATAAAGGTCAAATGCCATCCGGAACATACCAACAAACGATTGAGCCGGAGAAATTTGTGTTCACGGGAATAGAAACAGACAAAGCAATTTACGTTTCGGTTAATTATTCAGAAAATGGAAGATTGATTTCCGGAATGTTTCTTATTCACCCTACAATCCGAAATGAAAAAGAAAACCATTCAGAACATGTCAGGCCGGGCTTAACAAAAGACTTTTTCAAGAGTTTATTCGATTCAGCAGCTGATGCAATTTTTGTAATGAGCGGGAACTTCTTTATCGATTGCAATCAAAAAACCCTTGAAATGTTTGGTTGCACACGCGACCAAATCATCGACCATTCGCCATTTGAATTTTCGCCGGAATATCAACCCGATGGAAGATTATCGAAAGATAGTGCAATAGAAAAAATAAAACGAGCTATCCAGGGCGAATCCCTTACTTTTGAATGGTTACATTGTAAATACGACAGAACTGATTTTTACGCCCAGGTTAGCTTAAATGCGTTTAAAAAGGGAGATGATATTTTTATCCAGGCAATTGTAAGGGATATCGATAAGGCAAAGAAGGCACAGGAGAAATTGGTTTTTTCCGAGCGATTTATCAGAAATTTAATGAATGCTTCACCTGCCGGAATAATCCATATTGATAAAGAAGGCCTGATTACCTACGAAAATGAAAGGATGAACATCATAATGGGTGGAAAATCCGGGGAAAAACCACGGGCACTTAAAATGAATATATTTGAGCTTCCGGGAATTGCCTCAACAAGTTTATCAAAATCAGTTCACAATTTATTAGATGGTCAAAGTATTTATTCCGAGGAAATTGAATATTTTTCAACGTATGGAAAGACTGTTAATCTTGAAATTAACGGGGCACCGGTTTACTCAACTTCAGGTGAAATTGACGGTGCAATAATTCTTGCATCCGATATTAGTCGTCGTTTAAAAGCAGAGGCTGCCCGATTCGAACTCGACAAAAAATACAAACTTATTTTTGAGCACTCTCCATTAGGAATTGCCTTATCAACATACGATGGCAAACTATTAGCGTTCAACCAAAAACTTATCGATTATTTTGGGTATAGCCACGATGAATTAAAAAATATGGTCGCACACGACTTATACTTGTGCGAGAAGGAACGGGCTAACATTATCCAAACTCTCGAAACCATTGGCGTTGTTAAAGATTTTGAGGTTTGCCTGAAACGAAAAGACGGATCGTGGTTTTTTGCAGAATTAAATGTTCATCCCTACGAGATTGATAACATAAAATCGATGATGGTGGTGGTTAATGATATTTCGAAACGAAAAGAATCAGAAGATAAAATCAGGATACTGTCATCGACATTTGATCAAAGCCCTAATTCCATGGTTATTTCCGACATAAAAGGAAAGGTCGAATATGTAAATCCGAAATTTGAGAAGGTAACAGGTTTAAGTTTAAGCGAAGTAAAAGGAAAAAATTCCCTCGACAAGTTAAAGGATATAAATCCGGATAAATACATTGAAGAGATAAAATCGGAAGTATATGATAAAGGCCGGCATGTGTGTGAAATTAAAAATAAAACACAATCAGGCTCTATCATCTGGGAAAGACTTCAAATATCGCCAATTGTTGATTCAAACGGCGATATAACACACTACCTTGGCATCCATGAAGACATTACCAAAAGTAAGCAAAGTGTTGAACAATTAAATAAGAACCTACAGTACCAGAAATTGGTATCAGAAATAGCAAACCTGTTTAACCGGTCGAAAGAAATCAGGAATCCAATTCTGAAAGCTTTTGGAGAGGTCGCTCAACATTTTCGATTGAACCGTGTATTTATTATCGACGACTACTCCCAATACAAGGAAATGAAACTGACTTATGAATGGTTTAAGACCGGTATAAAACCACTCAAAAATTCATCTGAAATATTAAAGATATATCGTAGTGAAGATGGCAAAAGGCAATACAAACAAAATGGTTTTATATTCTATGAAAACATAAACCAGGCCCGGGCCATCCCGAGCAGGGAAACTAACAGTGCATGTTGTAAATCCTTAACATTATTTCCTTTATCAATCAGGAAAGGACATACCGGCATTTTAGGTATAACAACCGACTCTGAGAGACCATGTTGGAAAAGTGATCAAGTAGACATATTACGGACAATCTCTTTTATGATATCCAATTTCATTGTCAGAAGAAAAGTCGAATTACAAATCCAGCGAATTTTTGATCTGTCAGCTGATCTAATATGCATTACATCGCTCGACGGCCAACTTGTCAGGGTTAATCCGGCTTTCACTAAGCTCCTTGGATATACTGAAAAAGAGTTACTAAAAGAAAAAGTTCAATCATTGATACACCCTGATGACCTTGGTACGCTTAATTCACTTGTAGATTTAAAAGACTCGAAGAATCCGCAGTTGGCCTGTTTCACTAACCGGTTTAAGAGTAAAGAGGGAAATTACATCTGGCTCGAATGGATTTCACAACCATTTATTGAAGAAAACCTGACCTTTGCAATAGCCCGCGATATCACCATCCAGAAACAGCATGAACTTGAGCTAAAGAATGCCAAGGAAATTGCCGAGCAATCAGATCGTGTAAAAACTGTTTTCCTGGCTACCATGTCGCACGAATTACGAACACCATTAAATGCCATTATCGGATTTTCCAATCTGCTTGAACTGGACTACGACGATCCGGAGGTTAAGAATTATAGTGGAATCATTAATAAGAGTGGCCAGCATTTGTTAGGGCTTATCAACGATATTTTTGATATTTCATTAATCGAAACCGACAGGTTAAAATTGCATAAGGAAAACTATAATGTATTGGATTTTCTGAATGAAATCTATCAGATAGTAAAAGCTGATCAGGAATTATCAGGTAAAGCCAATATCGATTTGCATTTGAACAATATTAGCGGATTGGAAGGTGTTAATGTTTATACTGATAGAAAAAGGCTGAGCCAGGTATTTGTTAACCTGCTGAAAAATGCACTGAAGTTTACAAACGAGGGATACATTGAATTTGGCATACACAAGCACAAAGAACAAATATTGTCGTTCTATGTGAAGGACACCGGAATTGGTATCCCTTCAGAAAAAGTGGATATTATTTTCGATATCTTTCAGCAAATCGATGATATCTATACAAGAAAATTTAACGGGGCCGGAATAGGTTTATCGCTATGTAAAAAGCTTGTCGAACTGTTGGGTGGGACAATCCGTGTAGAATCAACAGAAGGCAAAGGATCAACTTTCCTGTTCGAAATGCCAATTGCAATATCAAATAATATAAAACCTGATAAGCATAAGCAGGTGCATTCATCCGCGCCAGATTTTTCAGATAAATACATCTTAATAGCTGAAGACGAAGAATCAAATTATATACTTCTTGAAACCCTGATTAAAAAAACAGGGGCTAAAATAAAATGGGTCAAAAACGGTAAAGATGCCTTCGACTTTGTGAAATCAAGTAAGAATACCGATATGATTATCATGGACATTAAGATGCCCGTAATGAATGGTTACGATGCAATTAGCAGGATAAAACAACTGCAGCCAAACGTCCCTATTTTAGTCCAGACTGCCTTTGCCATGGCCGATGATGTAAAAAATGCAGAAATAAGCGGATGCGACGGGTTCATCTCAAAACCCATTTCAAAGGATAAACTATACAATGAAATCTCAAGGATGATTGACTCAAATTAGGCTATCATAAGGTTTACCTGATTATTTGGTTATGTTTCAGCCCCACATTGTTTCTTATTTCTCTTCAACAATGAAAATATCCTCATTGTCCTTTTTCATTTTATGTTCTTCACGAGCATATTTTTCCAGATACTCAGGGTTGTCCAGCTTTTTTATGCTCTCCTTATCATCTATAATTTGCTGATTGTATCCCTCCTTTTCCACTTTTAGTTTATTCAGTTCTTTCATTGCATGGTATCGATCGAGCAAATTATCGCGGTCGAAAAATGCGAGCCAAACTACAAACAGTGCCAATGTTAACAAATATTTATTCTTTGTAACTGGTGAAATAATCTTCAGAAATTTGTTTTTCTTCACTTAAATAAATTTTGCAAAAATACTATCGCTGAATAATCAATTTTTTAACAGCTTTATTACCAATTCTTAACCAATAAATACCTGGACTATAATCTTTAAGCGGAATTGATAATTGCTTCCTGAGTTTTTCCGTTTGCCAAATCCTAAGACATTGACCGGTAATTGAATACAGGTGAATATCCATCTTTTCGTTTTGTGGTTTCGAAAATACAATATGAACAGTATTTTCTGCCGGATTCGGATAAACTAAAATTGTATTCTGATGATCATCGATATTATCAATTCCTACTACAACAGTTGCAGCAACAGTATCGCTACCACAAGCATTTGTTGCAATCATTACAACATCGAAATGGCCAATCTCTGCATAAGAATGGTTCGGGCTCATAACTTCCGATGAAGTATTGTCGCCAAAATTCCAGGTGCAGGATGTAGCATTTTCGGTTGTATTGGTAAATGAAACGAGCGAATCGTTTATTACATTAAAGTCGAAACCGGCAACAGGAGGATTGTCAAAAACAAATACACTGTAAGGAATTCTCGGACTATAGCACTTGCCACCAACAACTTCCCAGTCGTAGAAGAAATAGTAATAACCCGTTGGATTCGATGAAGCAGAGCTTTCTTTTACCTCTCCCATGCCTGCAATATCGTACGGATAGGTACAACTCGAATTATTTCGGTAAAGGTTTGGTGAACCACCGGCAGCAAGCTGATAATCGGTTCCTGGTGCTATATGCCAGTTTAATTCTACACGGCTTTCACCATCAGGAATTTGTATAGCTGTAGTTTCCATAACGTTTCCACCGGCATCACGCAGTTCAATTATTCGCAAATCGGTTCCATCGGCATAAACTTTTACCGATTTCAGTAAAAACTCCTCATACACATCAAATACCAGATAGTGCGATGTGAAATAACTGTAAAAACCGCCTCCACCGGCATTATTAAATTTCGCTCCATAAGCTGGTGGTGCATTCTCAATATTTTCAACAAAGAATACCTGGCTCGAATCCAGTGTTACCTGGAGCATAGCTCCCGTATCGACCGGAACGCTGGCATCCGGTGAATTATACCAGAATGTTGTTCCGGCAGAGTAAGCTGAAAGTTCAAGATTTCCAGGACCACATCTATCTAAGCTATCTTCTATCACTGGCGACAACGGCCGCTCAATTTCAACAAACGAAGGATAGATTACCGTATCACTTCCAAATGCATTTTCGGTTATCAGCCTAATTGTAAACAATCCGTTTGATTCGTATACATGAGCAGGGTGTTGATCTGTTGATGTATTTCCATCGCCAAAATCCCACAGCCAGGAATTTGGAATATTTGTCGAAATATCATAGAAATTAGCTTCGCCCATACAAGAGTTTAAATCGAGCAGAATGAAATCGCTGTGTGGTGCAGAATTCGGATAATTACAAGTCCATTCGAGTTTAAAGCCTAATTCATTTACTGCCTGATCAGTTTGCTGTACCAGGGTAATTTTTCCTGTTGCTGAATTAATGATTCCTCCATTTGGCAACGCATTTCCGGTATAGCCTCCAATCAGATTTAAAGGCGATATGTTGCCATCGTAAACAAACAAGGTGTCCCAGTCCTGTTCGAAATTAAACTCACTGAAATAAAGAGTTAGACTGGATGCTCCATCGGGTTCAATAACAAATACGCCATATGATTCGTCAGAATAATTGCTTTCACCACCATCGTCGTATAACACACCGTAGCAAAATGATGTCATTACAGTTCCAAGGTTGGGCATATAAAATTTGCAATCGGCCTCGATAAAAATCTGACGCTCGTAAACATCACTCCCCGATGGCCCCGATACTTGAAGCGAAACAGTTTTTGGACCCGGTGTGGAGTAATAAACTGTATGGGGTCCGGCTGTTGTATCGAACTGATTAACTGCTCCAGGCCCAAAATCCCAGTTATATGAAGTTATGGTACCGGTTGATGTTGATTCGAACCAAACACTGTCAGCAGTACAAAAATGACTTGGCCCGATGGTGAATTTCGACTTAGGGCACCCACCCAAAATATATACATTAGCAAGTTTTGGTTTATGATTGGCTGCCGAAATAGTGAGGACACCACTTGTTCCGGCAACCGGTGAAAACTCAAGTGTACCAGCTCCATTCACCAATTGAATACCGGTAATTAGATCACCATCAACTACAAGTGTAACCATGGCATCAGGAACATTTGCATTGTATACCTCAATCACAGAATCGACACCACATATAATCGTATTAGTAAATGTTGCAGTAATCTCCTGAGGTTCCATTGTCCATATCTTCATTGCCGGATCGCCAAAATAATGAAACAGTTCGTTGGTATACTGATTTACGCCCCAGGTTTCTGACATCCTGATAAGACTATGATTTAACACATCTCCCATCGTTAAAATCGGATCGTGGGGAGTAACTGAAGGATTGAAAACACCCCCGCTTCCGGTAAAATTTGGAACTAATCCGGGATTTGCCCATATCGCATCAAAAAGCCCCATTGCAAGACCATCGTTATAACCACTGTAACTTACTTCGGAATGGGCAAACACACCAACAGCACCTCCTGGTGTCTTTCGAAGGAACCGTTCGGCAAAGCATTCCGAAACGTTAAATTTTCCGGTAAGGCAATTAATACTGAAAACGACCGGTGTCAGGTCAGCATTGGTCAGGTTGCTAACATCCGAAAGATCATAATATGGATCGCCCCAGCCTAATTCGAAACCATGATCACGGTGTAGCACATACAAACTTCCATTGTTAATATGTGTGTTGATATCAGTTGCATCTCCATCCCAGGGAAATCCGGGTTTTAAGAGATAAGGCGGTATAGGTTCACCTGCCGAATAATAACCATTATTCCAGTTGGTTGGATTTGTTGAGGTTCCGGTAACATAAACCCTGTTTACACTGTATCCATACTGATCTTCCAAATAAAGCAGGCATTCTTCTGCGGTTTGGGCAAACCGACGCTCTGCATATCCGGGTGTGCTCGACTCCTGGAAATAGGCAGCATGTGTACCTGTTGAATAAAAATCAGGATTGCTTACCGGAACTGATTCATATTTTATGATTTTATCGACAATTGAATTGGCGTATGCTGAGGAAGCAACACTAATTCTTCCCCTTGCCATATCGGGCCAGAAATCATTTCCTCCATCCATGCACGCATAATAGAGGTCGGTTACATGTGATCCCATACTTTGCCCCGGCACATCCTGCTGGTCGCCAATAATTACAAAATAATCGGGCTTAGGAGTCCAATTCTGGTAACGTGTTTTTATAGCTTCGTCGACTTCGGCTACTGTCCATACGGGTTTTGAAACGATTTCAACTTTATATCCTATTTGTCTTTTCCAGGCAGCCAGTTTTTCGGCCGCTTCGAAATACTCATCTATTGTAACAATGATATAATCACAAGCATCTCCTTTAGAAAGGTTGCGAGGTTTACTCTTTTTATCGACTTCATTTTGTATTGAAGACTTATTAAAGAATGCTGCCGGATAATTTCTAAGAAAATTTTGGCTGTGCATGTTTGCATCGATAAACTGCGAACCTCCTTCAAAATCAATTGAAAATTCGATTTCAGAATACAAACGATACTTCTTCTGAAACGGATTATACAATACAGGCCTAACCTGAACAACCAACATTTCCATTCCGCGCCACATTAACCGTTCTACAATTTCGACCGGCATTTCAGGATAAAGAACATCTTTCGTATAAAAATCTTTATCGATGGTAAATTCCGGTTCCGGGGCATTGTATGAATCAGGTGAAGGGGGCTGGGCAGGGTAACAGCTAAAACCAGTCGTATCAGAATAGGCCAATTTGTGATAACTTATTTTTGCCCTGGCTCCCAACGGTACGGCAACTATTTTATTATGCGATGGAAGGGCTGGTTTCCCGATATCTTTTGTATGCGTAAATCCTTTTCGTAGAAGCAAACTGTAGTTTGTACCATTAACCGGCATTTCACTATTCAAAGAACTTTTAAATGTATAATGAAAAGAAATATTCCTGGTTCCTTCATCGGAATAATCAAGCATTGTGTGATCTTCGGTTTTCGATGCTTCGCGTGTATCAATTAGTTTATGCTGAGCAAAAACACTTAAGGCAGTGAATACAATTGCAATTAGAAGTACAGTTTTTTTCATCTTTAATATATTTTAATCCCAGCCCGAATTTAGCCCAAAAAAAAACATGCAAGACCAGTTGGTCAAATTTTAACAAAAAGAAAGGGGTCATTCGAATATTCTTCACCAGTAAAATTGGATATGATTTTTTTCACTATCAAGTTAGGTTTGATCTCTATAGCCACTCTGATCTCTTGAATACGCTTTCTCAAAATACCAGTCGGAATAGACTAAACCACCGGATATTGCCCATTCGACAAAGTGTAAATATCATTCGTTTAAAGAAACAGATTCTTTAGTCCATTGAAATTCGTTAGTAAGATCGAGTGCCCATGGGATTTTATAAATGAAATATATGTTTGATTCTCGATGCCTGAAAAGTGAGTAAATTCCTGGCAAGTATTGAAATACACAGTGTTACAAAGAGCTGTAGGTTGATTGTATGAGAAGTGGGTATCCTGCCCACAGCCATTTTCGAGTGAGTAAATAAAAGGGTTCCGTTCATTAATTGGAAAATTTATAAATGGTACATCTGGATTTAAAAAGGATGTTGCTGAATTTGTTATCCCTTCACTGCTTGCATTCAGATTATCAAAACCTGTAATTATACCCCACCTGTAAATACTTTACATATTTCAATTCGTTTCCTTTAATTAATCCCTGACCAAAATCATAATGAATACTGTAATTCAGATAAAATCCTTTAATGTTAATTCCTGCACCGACAGTATTGTATTTCAAACCGCCTTTCTCATTATGTTGCCGGAATCTCCCAAATCGAATAATCAGTACAATATCCTTCGTATGAAATCTTCCCTCTACACCCAGTTGATAGATCAACTCTTTCATTTCCTCCTCAAAGCCATTAGGAGCATCGTAAAATGATTGAAACCAGAAACGGAAAGCAGAAACATCGGGATCCTTGCCAGCAACTATTTGTGGCTCAGATCCCAATGAATCATATTCAAAATATGGGGGAGTTGGAATTAAATACTGAAGTTTCGCGGCTTGCTGTAACTAAAATATTATCAGTCATTTAATAAGTCCACGAGATAAATGCTGGTTGATTACCAGCATATTAGAATTCCATTTGTAGGTGTAAAATTCTCTGTGAACCTCTGTGGTACCTTTGTGGAACTCTGTGTAATAGCCTTTTAGCTGTATCACAGAGTTACACTGAGAATGCACAAAGTTACACAGAGATTTATATCATACTATATTTCATTTGATTGGAATGACTAAAACAATTGCGAAACTTGAGTTAAATACTTATCAATCTCATAGGCTACATCGAAACATATTTTTTTAGTTTCCGATAGTTTTATTAGCAAGCTGTTACTTTTTAGCAATTGTATCCGACTCAAACTGTATATTTTCGAACAAGATGTCACCATAATCAAGGTCTTGCGTTACAAGATAAAATGTGTTTATTGATTCAATACTGAGTTCCTGTATGGAAGTACCATTTAAAATAATCTCATAAGTATAGTGGCTGCCATAGTCGTGGAATAACAGATTTATATTTACTCCATTGATCATGTCGATATCAGGTACCGAATAGCTACCCGAATCAAATCCAATACTGCTCCCTTTTATGTTATATATCCGAAAAGTTTGATTATCCAGGATATTGAAAAAAGTCCCAAAGTCGGGCAATTCGTACCTGTAATCGCTCCATGTTAATAAATCAGTCGATCCATCAAACAGAAAACCAAACGATGGGATATCGCTATTTTGTGTTGCTTTTAATGTGAAGGATACATCAGGATTGTCTAAGCTTGTATTAAACCGAAACCAGCGAAATCCCCGCGTATCAATTTTTGTAAACTTCAGGCTGTTTGCACCTGTTATTTGCCAAGGCCCGTAATATTCAACCGGATAGCCATTGAAATCGGTCGATACCGGATCGAATACCTCGAAATACAAATTATAGCTCAACGATTCATTATATTCATATCCGGTAGACACAGTTAAATACAAGTAATCATTTGAACTTGGTTCGAAGTAAATATGCGGGATACCTTCTTTGCGATAGGAAATTGAAATGGTATCCATTTCGGAATTCAATAATAACATTTGAAGATTTGTATAATGCAAGCCGGGTTGTGTACAAATGAAATGATATTTCTTTCCTGCTTCAACATCCAGTTTGTACAGGTTACTATCGTTAATACTCAATAAGGCATCGTAATAGAAATGATCTCCGTTTTCAGCCACATAGCATCCATATTCCGGATTAATTTCAAGTAAAATTGCATTATCTAAAGTACTATTAGATTGCTCATCTTCTTTACTACAAGAAGTAATAATAATTAGCACCAAACTTAAGAGAAATAATTTCGTGAATGTTTTCATGTTCTTTATTTTTTTTAATTTGAGTTAGAAATTGTGAATTAGGTATAAGCTTTTATAATTGAAAAAATTCTTTTATAATGATAAAATCATGATATAGGAAGAAGAAATAAACATTTTAAATTTTGATGGTTGATAATTTACAGTTTATAACCACTATTGATTAAAATAAAAAACAGCCGAAAAACTTAGCACTCTGTTTTTCAAAATTACATTATCGGTATAATCTTCATCAATATCATAGCGTGCAAACTGATTTAACTGG